>JANPKQ010000199.1:0-10245 GCA_031426115.1 Gemmatimonadaceae bacterium
GCGACCGGCTGGAACCGGTGTCCGAGGAAGATCCCGCCGCCGACTGAGCGGCTAGCGCACTGCGCCGGGCAACGTGGACCGGGGCATGCCCGATGCGGCCGCCACCGACATCGATCGGCGGAAGAGCAGCGCGATGTGATCCTCATCGAGTCCCTCGACGATCTTCCTGGACTCCAACCGGGCGGTCACGTTCCGCGCCTCGGGGCCATCCCAGTTGAGCCATGCGTAGCGATCACGCCCCGCACTCGATTTGTCGGGGTAGTGAAACACGATCATGACGTTGCTTGCACCGGGAGCGCGTGCTTCGACGCCCCACTGGATGCCGTCCGGTGACGTAAAGGGTCTCATGTCGTTTCCGCGCTCGCAGGGAGCGAATGAAGAGGCTGACGGCCGGCGAAGCCGGCATCGATCTCGTGCCAGTGCTGGATCGATGGTTCACCCAGTCGCCAGCAAAGGTATACCGGTCGGCCGTCGACCTCGCCCGGAAAATCCACGAGCCCGCCATCGAGTGGCGCCTTGGCCTCGGCCCCGATGCCTGCCAACTCCTCCACGAACCCCTCGATCTCCGCGGCAAGCGCCTGCACCTCGCGCTGCAGCTTCGCGGCCTCTCCCAGCAGCTCCGGCTTGGTACTGGCCGCTGCGAGCTCTGCATCCTTCAATCGCTGCTGCCAGCGCCCGTACTGCTGAACGAGGTCCTCCACGATCCGGCGGACAAGGGGCAGCGTACGGTTCGCGCTTTCGACTGTGAAGACTTTCTGCATGCGACTCAACGAAAGGGATTCGAGCGGGGAGCTGAAGAAAAGGTAGCGCCGAGTTGACCGCAGAGGGCGCCGTCGGGCCAGTTCAGCGTCTACTGACCGCGGCCCGGTTGTGCCTTACTGACCGCGACTATGTACGCATGGGCACTGCTGACTGCGCACGCACTGCGAACTGGCTACTGCGCACGGTTGCCCCGACCTTCCGACCCGCGGGGGGACTGGGTACTGCGCACGCCGTTCAGGCGGGACGGTTGGCCGCTTCTCCTTCCGCGTTTCGCTCCTCGAGGCGCCGGCGGCGGCGGTCGCGGGCGGCGGAGTGCCGCCGGCGCTCATCGTCCGTCTCGGGAAGGAGGGGCGGAACCTCGATCGGGCGTCCCTTCTCGTCGATCGCGACGAAGGTGAGATAGCACGAGTTCGTATGGCGTCGGACGCCGGTACGGAGGTTCTCGGCTTCGATGCGCACGCCGACCTCCATCGAGGAGCGGCCGACGAAGTTCACGCTGGCCTTCATCACGACGAGATCGCCAAGGTGGATCGGCTCGCGAAAATCCACACGGTCGACCGAGACCGTGACGCAGTCGTTGCGCGCGTGCCGGATCGCCGCGACCGCTGAAGTGCGGTCCATCATCGACAGGATGACACCGCCGAAGACGTGACCCAGGTTGTTGGCGTGCTGCGGCATCATGATCTCGGACGTCTCGTGCTGGGTCTCGCGAACGGTGCGGGGCTTCATCGGGCCGGGGTCATCGAGGTGAGAGAGATGGGTGGGACTGGCCGGGCCTGCGCCGAGCTGCCGCGGCGAATGGGCGTGCGGTGCGGAGCATGGCGCGAATGCCGGGCGTGCGGTTGGCGGACGGCCAGTGGTCCCCCGGACGACCTGGAAGCAACGACGTGGAAGGGCACGGAGGGAGATACCCGCGCGATGCGGGTGTCCTCGGAATAGAAGGCTGCCTCATCGAACGCCCGACGCAGGCCACGGCGCGACGCGCTGTCGAGCGGCGGGACGTCCAGCCGCAGAATCCAGTCAACGGGCGGCGCGACCTGCCCGGCTTTCCATTCCTGGGAAGCGGTGTCACGCAGCACGATCGTGGCAATCCCTTCGAGGGTATCGTAGCGGGCGATGATCGTCGGCGAGCTGCCGGGTGCTTCCCAGACATCGTCCCCTGCATCGGTCGCCGCGGTCGCGAGTAGCGGCCGCACCTCCTGCCACCAGGACGGGGCTTCGACCCGCACCGGCGCGAGCGGGAAGGCGAGATCGACCGCCCAGTCCCCTTCGCCGGGAGCAAGGAAGATGACGGCGGGATCGGCCCCGACATTCGATACGCTGAAGCTTTCCGGATCGAAGCGAAGGTCGCGCAGCACCCGGGCGACCTGCGGTGCCTCGCGCCGCGACGTCGCGAGCAGCGAGTCGATCCCGGCGGCGAAACTAGTGCGCGCCTCAGCGACCGCGCGCTTCGCCTCGGGCGCTCCAAAGAGATCGCGGACCGTCCCCGGGCGGCCGCTCCGCAGGTCCACCACCCCGCGCGCGATCGAGTGGATCTCGCTCCCATCCGGAAGTCCGATATCCGAGTGGTGCTCGAAGGAGAGGTACGGACCGTGGACTCCGACAATCTCCAGGTCAGCGGTGGCGTAGATCCCGGGATCGTCGCTCGCCTCTTCGTGCGGCTCGAGGCGTCGTTCTGCGGGGTGGGCCTGCGCGTACGCCGTTGCCAGCCGCGCTACCGTCGTGTCCTCGATCACAGCCGAGGAATCGCCGGTGATGAGGTCGCGGCGGTAGAGCCGCTGGCCGATCATGACGGCGTCGAAGTACGACCGGTCGTCATCGGTGACGTACAGCTCGTAGAGCCGTCCATCGAAGCGAGCGAGCGCGATGGGCGCGCCGCGCACGGTCACCCCCTCTGTTCCCGTCCGGATCCAGAAGGTCGAGTCCCCGGCCGCGACGAGGAATTCGGCGGACGGCGGAACCGGGCCCTGCCTGCCCTGACAGGCGACGGCGAGCATGGGGATCAACCACCGGCGAAATCGCATCGTCGGCCAATATACAGCGCTCCGGCGCTCGCATGCACGGTTCACCGTTCGACATCGACGTCCGTTACCTCTCGCGCCCGTTCACCCTGACGATGTACCCCCGACAGATGCGTAGCCTCTCGCTGTTCGTGCTGCTCCTGACCGCCTGCAACACGGACGGTTCCGACCGCTCGAGCGCGGCCGCAAGCGAAGTCCCCAGCGCCTCCGATTCCACCCGCGCGGCTGCCGCCAGAACCGGGCGCAACGCGGGGCCATCAGCCCGACCCGGGGCGTCATCGGTGTCAGTCACGCGCGCGGACACCGCGATTGTTCGCGGCATCTACGTGAACCGATGGGCGGCGCAGAGCCCGAAGAAGATGCGCAGCCTCATCGCGCTGGCCGACACGACGGAGATCAACGCCTTCGTCATCGACATCAAGGACGAATTCGGCATCAACTACACGTCTGCCGATACCCTCGTACGGCGAAATGCAGGGCGAGGCGGCGTCATCCCCGGGATGCAGGCGCTGCTCGACACGCTCGACGCGCACGGGATCCTCGCGATCGCCCGCATCGTCGTGTTCAAGGACTCGGTGACGGCGCGCCTCAACCCCGAGTGGACGATTCGAAAGGCCGACGGCGACGTCTGGCGCGACAAGGAAGGCCTCCCCTGGGTGAATGCGTACCAGCGGCCGCTCTGGGATCTGAATATCCGGGTCGCCGAGGAAGTGACGAAGCTCGGCTTCGGCGAGATCCAGTGGGACTACATTCGCTTTCCCGAGCCATACAAGAGCCTCCCCCCACAGGTCTTTCCGGGAGCCGACGGTCGCACGAAGACCCAGGCGCTGGTCGGATTCCTCGAGCTCGCGAAGAAGCGCCTGAATCCGCTCGGGGTGCGCTCGACCGCCGACATCTTCGGGCTCGTGACGACGGTGAACGGTGCACTGGAGATCGGGCAGGCCTGGGAGCCGCTCTCGCCGGTCACCGACGTGCTCCTTCCCATGGTGTATCCGTCGCACTACCCGCGGGGCGCCTTCGGCATCGCCCGCCCGAACGCCGATCCCTATGGCATCATCTATCACGCAATCTCGAAGGCGCACGAGCGCGACCTGAAGCTCGGCATCACCGGCGAGCACGTCCGGCCGTGGATCCAGGCTTTCACACTCGGCGCTCCGGCTTACGGGGCCCGGGAGGTCAAGCTCCAGAAGGAGGCGATCTACGACACCGGTTACGACGGCTGGGTGCTGTGGCACCCGGGCAGCAAGTACGGTCCGTTCGAGGCGGCGCTGGAGCGCGAGACCGTCACTCGTCGAAAGGACTGGAAGCCGGGGACGCCACCAAGCCCGCCTGCATGGGCGCGCGCGGCGGATTCCACAGCAGCCCCGGTCTCGCCGCCACCGGCCGACAGCGCGAAGGCAACCGGCGCAGTGCCCCCGCCGCCCGGTTTCTAGCGGCCGGCCACCCAGCGCACTCCGTCGATGAGGCGAAGGACCTCATCCTCGGTGGTGTAGCACGCGCAACCCGCTCGCATGACACCATCGGGAGAGCGGTTCAGCCGCTCGATGACGGTCGCCGCGTAGAAGTCGCCGTTCGACAGGAACAGCCCGTTCTCGACGAGCCGTTCGGCGACTTCGTCGGTCGTCTTCCCGTCAATTGTAAATGCGATCGTTGGCGTTCGAGGAAGGTGCGTCGCCGGTCCGTACAGGCGGACACCGCCGATCGATGACAGCCCGCTCCATAACTGCTCGACGAGGCGCTGGCCCCGGCGATGCAGCTCGGCGAACGTCGCCCGAAGCCGGGCACGGCGATCGGGACCGTCGCTGAGCGATGCCATGAACTCCACCGCCGCTCCGGCGCCTACCATGCCCTCGTGGTTGCCCGTACCCGTCTCCCACCGTTCCGGTGCGTTGTCGGGGGAGGGCTGAAGCTTGGGGATGTCGAGCGTCTCGAACAGCGGCAGGCGTCCGTACAGGATCCCGATGTGCGGCCCGTACGCCTTGTACGCGGAGTAGGCGAGGAAGTCGCAACCGAGGACCTTCACATCGGTGAGGACGTGCGGCGCATAGTGCACCGCATCCACGAAGCTCAACGCACCGGCGGCCCGCGCCAGCTCGCAGGCGCGGCGCACATCGGTCACCGTTCCCAGGGCGTTCGACGCGGCGCCGATGGCGACGATGCGCGTGCGCCGGCCGATGGCTGCCTCGAATGCGGGCCAGTCCAGCAATCCGGTCGCGGGATCGAAGGGCACGGAGCGGATGACGACGCCGCGCTCGCGCTCCAGCGCTCTCCACGGAGCGACGTTGGCGTGGTGATCGAGCTCCGTGATGACGATCTCATCGCCCTTCGACAGCCGCCAGCCTAGCGCGCGAGCAAGATGGAAGTTCAGCGTCGTCATGTTCGCGCCGAACGCGACCTGCGCCGGCGTCGCGCCGAGAAAATCCGCGACGCTTTCGCGCGCGCTCGCGATGCAGGCATCGGTCTCGATGCTGGTCGGGTACCGCCAATGGGTGTTGGCGTTGTGGTGAAACATGTAGTCGCTCATCGCATCGACGACGACGCGCGGCACCTGCGTTCCGCCCGGCCCATCGAAGTATGCGACCGGCGTCCCCCCATGGGTGCGCTGGAGCGCGGGAAAGTGTGCCCGGATCTCGGCGACGCTCGCGACAGTGCTCATGCGATCTCCACTCCGGCCCATTTCTCGATGATTTTCACAGCCTCGACGTGATCGGCATCCTCGCCAAGCTCCGCGTGTGCGGCGCGAAAGAGTTCCGCCGCGAGCTGGAGCATCGGGGAGGACACCTTGCCATCGCGGGCGACACCGGCCGCGATCCCGACATCCTTGTCGAGGAGCGCGAGCCGAAACGTACGCGGGAATGCCCGTGTCAGCACGCGCTCCGGAAAGAGGTTCTGCGACGCGTTCGACCGGCCGCTCGACGCATTGATGACATCGAGCGCGAGTTGCGGCGATACACCCGCCTTGGTGAGCGCGGCGAGTCCCTCGGCCAGCGACCAGAGGTGCACGGCGAGCATCGCGTTGTTCACCGACTTGAGTGCATGCCCCGTCCCGACGGGTCCGCAATGCACGATGTTGGACCCGAACGCCGAGAGCACGGGCCGCACGCGCTCGAGCACCGCGGCGTCTCCGCCGACCATCACCGTCAGCGCGGCGCGCTCGGCGCCGCTGACACCGCCGCTCACGGGCGCATCGATGAAGTCGATGCCGGCCGTCCGCAGGAGGGACGCGATGCGGGTCGAGGCCTGCGGGTCGCCCGACGTGCAGTCGGCGAGCACGCTGCCGCGCCGCATGCCGGCAAGGAGGCCGTCAGCACCCTCGAGGATGCTGGCGACTTCGTGCGAGCTGGGGAGACAGGTAATGACGACGTCGGCGTCGCGCGCCGCGTCGCGTGGCGTCTTCGCGACGGCGGCGCCAGTCTCGGCGGCGAAGTCGCTCGCGCGCGTCGCGGTGCGGTTCCACACGGTGAGTGCGGATCGCGGTGGTGCGAGGTGCCTGGCCATCGGGCGGCCGATGGCGCCGAGGCCGAGGAATGCGACGCGGGTCATGGAGTCCGGGGCGAGAAGGGTGGGAAGTTCGTGGCATGACGACGGTGCGTCAACGGACGAGGGATGCTTCGCGACCATTCGCGCGTCGCTTAGATTCTCCGACCACCCTCGCACCCCCTGATGGCCGACCGACCTCGCACCATTGCACGCCTCACGATCCGCGGGATGTCATCCGTGCACGCCTCGCGGGCGATCTTCACGTCGCTTGCCGGGGTGGAGGGCGTGACCCAGGCCGATGTCGGACGCGGCGGCGCGGTGGTCGAGCACGACGGGCGCGCCAGCGAAGCTGCCCTTCGCGACGCCGTGGCGCTGGCGGGATTCGAAGTGTTGGAGTTCACCGAGGAGCGTCGAGTCCTGCGCGTGCTCGGCTAGGGTGGGGTCGCCGTCAACGACTACCGATGCCGGCGTCGTGCGTACGCCGACGTCGGTTCGGACCGCAACGTTCCTCGCCGCGTTCGCGGCGTGCTGCTTCGGGTCGATCCCGCTGTTCGCGATCTTCGCGACGAACGGTGGTGCGACACTGCTCGCATTGCTCACCTGGCGGTACGCCCTCGCGCTGGCAATGCTCGGTATCGTCGCGGGGCGCGCGATCATGGCGAAGGAGAGCCGGGCCCGAAGCCTGCCGCTTATCGCGGTCGGTGGATTGGCGCAGGCGGCTGTTGCCTACCTCAGCCTTGCCGCGCTGGAGTACCTGTCGGCAGCGACCCTCGGGTTTCTCTTCTATACCTATCCCGCGTGGGTCGCCATCATCGCAGCGGTGCGCGGCACCGATCGGCTCACGCCAACACGGATCGGAGCGCTCGCGCTCTCGCTGACGGGGATCGTGATCATGGTTGGTTCCCCGTGGGCGGCGGCGATGCCGCTACCGGGCGTCCTTCTCGCGCTGGGGTCTGCCCTGCTCTACGCGATCTACATCCCGACGATCGGCAGGCTGCAACGCGGGCTCGAGCCGGCGGCGGCGTCCGCATACATCCTCCTCGGCGCCGGCATCACCTTCCTCCTCATCAGCACAGCGACGGGTGCGCTGGGCGATCTCCTGCTCCCGAGCGCGCCCGCGTGGCTTGCGGCGGGCGGCGTCGCGCTGCTCTCCACGGCCATTGCCTTCATCGCCTTCCTCCGCGCTCTGACGGTGCTCGGCAGCGTTCGAACGGCGATCATCTGCACCGTCGAGCCTTTCTACACGGCGGTCGCCGCGGCACTGCTGTTCGGTCAATCGCTGACAATGGCGACGATCGCGGGCGGGGTCTTCATCGCGGCCGCAGTAGTGCTGCTCCAGCGGAAGTAGGCCGCCTCTCGGGGCCTGATTGACAGGGGGTGGGCGTATCCGGATATTCTGCCCACGTCCAACCGGTGCGAGCCCGCCGCACGGTGCTGTCAGCAATTCCATTGGCGCCGTCGACTGGCCGCGTGCATCTCGTCCGCCCGCGCTGCCCTTCTCCGACCGGCGCGTGGGCCCCTCCCGTCAGGATCCCGCCATGAAGATCCAGTTCCATCGTCGCTCCACGACGCTCATCGCCTTGAGCGCCGTGCTGGGAACTCCGGCCGCCGCGCAGATGCGCGGCCCGGATGCCTACGCGATTACCAACGCCCGCATCGTTCCCGTCAGTGGAGCAACGCTTCCGCGAGGCACCGTCGTCATCCGCAACGGCCTCATCACGGCCGTCGGCGCGAATGCGGCCGTTCCCGCCGATGCACGCATCGTCGACGGCGCCGGCCTCACCGTGTACCCCGGCCTCATCGATGCCCTCACCTCGCTCGCCCTCCCGGCCGCACCGGTCGGCGGCGGCGGCGCACGTGGCGGTGGTGGCGGCGGATTCGGTCCCTCAGCGCCCGAACCCGCCGGCCTCTCGGTCTCATCCCAGCCGCCGGGACTTCGACCGGAGCTCCTCGTCGCCGAGATGATCCAGCCGGGCGGCGATGCGCTCGTCGCGGCGCGCAACGCCGGCATCACGGCGACTCTGACGTCACCGCGCGAAGGCATCTTCCTGGGACAGTCGGTGCTCATCAATCTCGCCGGCGAGTCCGGGCGCGACATGATCGTGCAGGCGCCCGTCGGAATGCACGTTGCGTTCAACTCGCTGCGCAGCGGTTACCCGGGCTCACTGATGGGAGTGTTCGCGGCCCTTCGGCAGATCCTGCTCGATGCGCAGCACTACCGCGATGCCCAGGTGATGTATGGCAAGTCACCAGTCGGCATGCGCCGTCCGGCGTTCGACCCGTCGCTTGCCGCGCTCCAGCCGGTGCTGTCGCGCGAGATGCCAGTCGTGATGTACGCGAACACCCACTCCGAGATCGAGCGTGCGCTGAACCTCGCGCAGGAGTTCAACCTTCGCGCGATCATCGCGGGTGGGTTGGAAGCCCAGCGGAGTGTCGCGCGCCTCAAGGCGATGAACGTTCCGGTGCTGCTGACGCTCAACTTGCCGCGGCGCATGACGCCCGCGAATCCGGACGCGCCACCCGAGCCGATGAGCGTGCTGCGCGGTCGCGTCGAGGCGCAGAAGACGGCAGGCGCGCTCGCAGCCGCCGGCGTCAGGTTCGCGTTCCAGTCCGGCGGGATGGCGAATCCAGCCGACATGATGGCCAACGTCCGGCGCGAGATGCAGAACGGCCTCACCGCCGACCAGGCGTTGCGCGCCTTCACCGTCACGCCGGCCGAGATCTTTGGCGTATCGAACCGACTCGGCACGATAGAAGCCGGCAAGATCGCCAACCTCACGATCACCCGCGGCGACCTGTTCGCGGCGGAGGGTCGCGTGACGCAGGTGTTCATCGACGGCCGGCCGTACGCGCCGCTCCCGACGACCGCCGCCGCAGGCGGCCAGGGGATGCGGGGCGCGGGCGGAACGCCGCAGACCACACCGTCCGCGGGCGGGATTGCCGTCGGCACGTGGGCGCTGACGTTCAATCTCGGCGACCGCACGAGCTCGGCGACGTTGACCCTCACGCAGGAAGGTGAGCGGCTCGCCGGCGCCATCAGCAGCGAGCTCGGCGAAGCCGCGATCACCGATGGATCGATCGGCGCGAACGGCAACGTGCATTTCCGGACATCGATCCCGATGGGGGCCCAGACCTTCGAAGCCATCTTCGACGGGTCGATCACCGGAGCCGAGATGGCCGGGACCGCGCAGGTTGCAGGCACCGGGGCGATTCCGTTCACCGGACGGCGGTCACCACCGCCTTCTCCCGAGACATTCCAGACCGCATTGCAGCTCGGAGCCAGGAACTGACCATGAGACGCTCGAACATTACGCTCGCCCTGTCAGCAGTCGCGCTCGCGACGAGCAGCGCTGCCGCCCAGCAGCGCGGCGCGACGACACAGCCCGCGACGCCCGCCCGGGCCGCGGCCGCTCCGGTCCTCATCAGGAACGCGACGATTCTTACCGCATCGCGCGGCACGCTGCAGAACACCGACCTCCTCCTGCGCGGCGGAAAGATCGCCGCGGTCGGGCCGAACCTCACGGCGCCCGCGGGCGGCCGCACGATCGACGCAACGGGAAAGTTCGTGACGCCCGGCATCATCGACGCGCATTCGCACGCCATGGCCGACGCGATCAACGAGGGCTCGTTCTCGGTGACCTCGATGGTGCGCATCGCCGACGTCCTCAACGCCGACTCGCCGAGCCTCTACAATCAGCTCGCCGGCGGCGTGACGACGATCAACATCCTGCATGGCTCCGCGAACACAATCGGCGGTCAGAACGCCGTCGTGAAGCTCAAGTACGGCCGTCCGCTCGAGGAGATGATGTTCCCCGGGGCAAAGCCCGGGATCAAGTTCGCCCTCGGCGAGAACGTGAAGCGCAGCAACTCCACCGTGCAGCCGGGGCAGGAGCGCCGGTATCCGGCGACGCGCATGGGCGTCGCGGATGTGCTGCGTGATGCGTTCACGCGCGCCAAGGACTACCAGGCGACGTGGGCCGAG
>JANPKQ010000200.1:0-43366 GCA_031426115.1 Gemmatimonadaceae bacterium
TGACGGCCGCCTCGATGGACTCGAGGACAAGTATTACTACGGACGGCGGCCGACGGGCTTCTACATCCCGCGCTATCGCAACCTCTTCGGCGACAAGCGCGAGTACCTGCGCGGGTTTGGCTACCAGGGCGGTGCCGGGCGCGAGGGATGGTGGCGCGCGGTGCGCGAGCTCGGTGTCGGCGGCGCGTTCAAGGATGCGGCGGCGCAGCCCGGCAACTGGACGATCGGCGCGACGGCATTCGGCGAGATGCTGCCGAACCATGCAAATCGCGTAACCCTGGACCCCAACAAGAAAGACAAGTGGGGCCTCCCCGTGATCAGCATCGACTGCGCAACGGGCGAGAACGAGCGTCTGATGCGAAAGGACATGATCGCCGACATGGCGCAGATGCTCGAGGAGTGCGGCGTGAAGTCGGTCAACACCTACGACGCCGAGTATTTCCCCGGCATGGGGATCCACGAGATGGGAACGGCGCGCATGGGCCGCGACCGGAAGACGTCGGTGCTGAACGAGTGGAACCAGGTGTGGGACGCGCCGAACGTCTTTGCCACCGACGGCTCCTGCATGACGTCGGCTGCCTGCCAGAATCCTTCGCTCACCTACATGGCGCTGACCGCGCGCGCGGCGGACCATGCCGTGAGCGAGCTCAATCGCCGCAACCTCTGACGCGAGCACCCCTGCGATGACGGACCATGACGGCATGATCGATCGCCGCGAAGCGGTAAGGCGAGTGAGCGCGCTGCTCGGCGGCATCTCCCTCATTGGCGGGAGTGCGCTGCTCGCAGCCTGCGAGCGCGAAGGCTCCTCCGCGCGCGCCGACTCGGCGAATGGCGTCGGCGCGTTCACCGCCGAGGACATTGCGCTGCTCGATGAGATCGCCGACACGATCCTTCCGGAGACGACGACGCCCGGTGCGAAGGCCGCAAAGGTCGGCGCGTTCATGGCGCTCATGGTCACCGACACCTACAAGCCACCCGAGGCGAAGATCTTCCGCGCCGGGCTTGAAAAGGTCGATGAGGAGAGCCGCCGTGCCTCCGGCAAGCGATTCATGGAGGCGACGCCGCAGCAGCGCCTCGCGCTGATCGAGCGGCTGGATCGCGACCAGAAGGCGCAGGCCGATGCCCGTGACAGCGCCCGCAAGATGAAGACGGGCGAAGAGGCCGCGCAGAAGGCCGACGCGAAGCTTCCCGACCAGCGGAAGGAGAATGCGGAGGGCACCGACGCCAATCCCGCGCCCCGGATCACCGTCGACGAGCCCACGCACTACTTCCGGATGATGAAGGAGCTCGCGATGCTCGGCTACTTCACCTCGGAGATCGGGTCGACGATGGCGATGCGCTACGTCGAGTCGCCGGGGCGCTTCGATCCGTGCGTGCCGTACGTGAAAGGCGAGACGAGCTGGGCGCCACACGCATAGACACCCGGCTCGCGCCGCGGGGAGCCACGGCTGTTCGGCGTTTGAAAGCTGACAGCTTTCAGCTTTCAGCGTGACTGACCGCACTACGTACGGACCTGCATTGCGTACTGCGCACGCACTTCGTACCGAGTACCGAGTACACACCGCCAGGGCGGGACGGGCACGGCAGGCGGAACGGTGGGCGTCGGGAGGAATCCGGGCAACCGTCCGAGGCGGAGCGGGCGCCCGGTGTGCCGTTCTTCGCTCCGGGCGGCGACTACTGGGACTGCGCACGACTACGCACTGCCGCCCGTTACGCCGTCATGCACCCGTGCGCAGTAACCAGTACGCAGTGCGTGCGCAGTAAGCAGTGAAGTTCGGTACGTAGCTGCGGTCAGTGAAGCTGGCCCGCGCCCCTACACGTCGCAAATCGCCACTGCTTCGCGCAGTGAGACCAACGGATCCCGCGATGGCACGAACTCGTGCGCGAGGTACCCCTTGAACCCCGCATCCGCGATCGCCGTCGCCACCGCGCGGTAGTTCAGCTCCTGCGACGCATCGATCTCGTGGCGCCCCGGTACACCGCCCGTATGGAAGTGCGCAATGTCCGCGAGATGCGCGCGCACCGTGCGGATGACGTCACCTTCCATGATCTGCATGTGGTAGATGTCGTAGAGCAGCTTCACCCGCGATGAGCCGACGCCGCGGATCACGGCGGCGCCGAATGCCGTCCGATCTCCATGATAATCCCGGTGATCGACCTTGCTGTTGAGCAGCTCGACGCAGATCGTCACCCCATGCTCCTCGGCCAGGGGAGCAATCGCCTTCAAACCAGCGATGCAGTTGGCGATCCCCCGTGCATCGCTGCGCCCGTTCCGGTTGCCGAACATGGCGATGACGTTCGGCACACCCTCGCGCGCGGCGCGCGGGATCGTCGCTTCCAGCTCGCGCAGGAGCATGGGATGCTTCGTCCGGTCGTTGAAGCCAGTGGCAATGAAGTCATTCCGCTTGGTGGGGTACCCCATCGAGCAGACCAACCCGCAGTCGCGGACCACCGCCCATTCTTCGGGCTGAAGCAGGTCAATGGCGGCAAGCCCCATCTCCTTCGCGGCGCGGCAGAACTCGGGAAGCGGGATCTTCTGATAGGGCCAGCGGGAGACCGACTGCCTGATGCGGCCGCGCGGCTGCGGTTCGCGTTCGGCGAAGGACAACGCGGCGGCACCGAGCTGCCCGCCCGGAATCGCCAGTGCGCCAAGCGCGCCGAGCCCGGCGGCGGCGGCCGACAACACCGCACGCCGACGCACGCCGGGTTCACCTGGCGCAGCGGTGATGGACTCGTCGGCGCGATCCGGAAGTCCCGTGCGCTGGCCGCCGACGGGCGGCGGGGTCACAGGCATTTCACCAGCCGCGGCGGCGAGTTCCGCTGCAGCTCGAAGGGCCCGAGCGTATCGGCGCCGACGACCACCCGAAGAGTCATTTTATCCCTGATGATCCGGCCGATGTAGCGAGCGGCGACGGAATCGGGCACTTCACCGATCCGGCTCGGACCTCCATGCTCGCGCACATGAACACCCCCGACCTCGAATCTTCCCTCGGCGCCGGGAACCATTGGTGCGGAGAGCCCTCCATGCGCGCAATCGTATTCGACGGTCCCACCCGACTCCGTGAGCGCGAGCCCGACGTGTGTCCCGCCCCAGGAGCCGGTGATTATCCGGCCGTCCCCGACCCCGGGCGAAGGGGCCGTACACTGCGAGGTTGCGGCGATGACGGCGACGCCGGTGCACATCATCATGACACGCATCGCGCCCTCATGGTTGCGGAATTGTTCAGCACGTCGGGTCCTGCTACGCCATGTAGAGTTCCCACGCGATGCGGTCGGGATCCTTGAACGCTACATAGCGCTTCCCGAGCGTCTCATCCGTCTTTGTGCCGGTGTTCTCGATACCGGCCGTCGCGAGCGCGTCGGCCACACGCTCGAGCTCCGTCTCCTCGGCGCACGCCAGCGCAATGTGATCGATTCCGACACGGTGCGGGCTGAACGTGTCGCCCGACGGAGTCTGCGCAGAGGGAGCGCGAAGTCCGAATGCCGTGCCGCCAGCGAGAAAGAGAACGAGGTCGGGCATCTCGGCAAGCAATGGGAACCCGAGCGTCTCGGTGTAGAACCGCTTTGCGCGAGGAAGATCACTCACACGCAGGGAGACGTGGTGCACACCCGTCGTCTTGATGTTGACTGGCATTTGGACCTCTCGAAGCACGTGTGGAGAGCAGTTGCATCCGGACCGCGAGCTCTCATATAGGACGGAATGGCGGCGTCCGCAAGCAGGGCCGGACGTCATTCCTTGCGGGGCGCAACCCACCCGGCGGGCGCTTCGGGCCATCGCCCATCAGGCTTCATCGGCGCGGGTTGATCGATCCCGAGCCGGCCCGGGTCGATGGCCGCGAAGACGAAATTCTCCGGTGGAACCGGACTCCCCGACAAGCGACGCAACAGCGCGAGCTGACCTGCATGCGTCATCGCATCGGCGAAGGGACCCTGCAGCAGCTGCTCGGGCGAGACCTCGTTCATCAGCGGAGTGTCACTGTCCAGGTGAGTCGAGAGGTCGGCGAGCATCGTGTGAAACCGCTCTACCTCCGCGGACATGGACTCGAGAGGCTCCGGCCAATAGCGACCGCCGATGAACAGGGTGCGCGCATAGCCGAGCACGCTCGTCATGTGTCGGACGAGCTCGGCCGGCGACCGAACGCCGGCGACGGGAACGAATGCGCCGAATTCGTTCGGCGCATCCCGGAGGGCCTTCTGGGTGCGGTATGCCAGCGCCGCAAGAAAGTGCCGGAGCATGCGACGCTTGTCGTCCACTCGAGTCCTCCGGTCGTCGGTACGGTGGGCAGTGGTGCGTGCGGGTGAGGCGGCGCCGGACGATCATACGCTGACCTACACCGGAATACGAGTCCACATCGTGTTCAGCCCCGCGCACCGGCATGAATTGTAACGACGGTCGATGCCGCCAACTGTTTGTTGCTCAACGGTGCCGACAGCGCCAATATCCCCCCTCCCGAAGGGCCTTCCCATTCGCGGAGTCGTCACACATGCGCCTTGCCATCCCGCGCCGTCCCCGTTCGGCAGTTGCGCTCGCCGTGCTCGCAGCTGTGATGATCGCCGCCCCGCCCCCGCAGGTGCATGCGCAGTCGCAGGCGACCACCGGCGTCATGCGCGGAGTCGTCACCGACTCGGCAGGCGCACCGGTGGTGCGGGCGTCGGTGACGTTGCGGGGGACGGAGACCAACTACGAGCGCGTCGTCACCACCAGCGATCGCGGCGTCTTCGTCGCGACACTGCTCCCCCTCGGGACCTACGACGTCACCGTCCGCGCGGTCGGCTATCGCCCGGAGTCCAGGCAGGGGCTGGTCGTGCGCCTCGGCCAGACCGTCGAGGTTCCGATGACACTCCAGCGCGCCGCACAGACCCTCGCGGGAGTCACCGTCACGGCGACTGCGCCGCTCGTCGACGTGACGCGCTCCGAGTCGGCCACCCAGTTTTCCGACGTCGTGGTGGCCGCGCTTCCCAACAACGGTCGCAACTTTCTCAACCTGACGCTGCTCACCCCCAACGTGGCCATCGTCCAGGGTCCCGATGGCGACGAGCTTTCGATCGGCGGCCAGCGCGGCATCCACAACAACGTCTCGGTGGACGGCGCCGATTTCAACAACCCGTTCTTCGGCGAGCAACGCGGTGGGCAGCGGCCGGCGTTCACCTTCAACCTCGACGCCGTGCAGGAGCTGGTCGTCGTCGCGCAGGGCGCCAACGCCGAGTTCGGACGCTCGAGCGGTGGGTTCGTGAACGTCATCACGAAGTCGGGCACGAACCAGACGAAGGGATCGGCGCACTACTTCGGGAAGTACTCGCCCCTCGCGTCTGACGCCAGATACAAGAGCACCCGCCTCGAGCCCGACTTCTCGCAGAACCAGTTCGGGTTCACGCTCGGTGGCCCGATCGTCCGTGACCGGCTGTTCTACTTCGTGGCGTACGACCAGCAGCTGTACAATGAGACGAAGCAGAAGACGCGGCCGCAGAGTGCCGCCTTCGACTCGCTGCAAACGTTCCTCCAGACGGCGTTCGGCGGTGCGCTGGCCAGCGACTTCGGCCCCATTGACCGCACGAACGACGCAAACGCCCTGCTCATGAAGCTCGATTGGAACGCGAGCCCTGCGCATCGGTTCTCGCTCAAGTACAACTACACCAACTCGCGCCAGGAAAACGGCACCTTCGACTTCGGCACCTGGTCGCGCAGCGCCAATGCCATTGAGCGGGACTACTCGAACGCAGTGAACGGGTTTCTCGCATCCCAGCTCGGAGAGACGGTCGCGAACGAGTTTCGATTCCAGTTCGCGCGCGAGGACCGGCCACGGCCGTACGAGGGACCGACGCTGCCGGGCGGGCGGGATTTTCCGGATACCGGCATGGACTTCACTTCCGGATTCCGGCTCGGTCGTCCGTTCTTCATTCCAGTCGAGGACCACGACACGCGCGTGCAGCTGCTCGACAACCTGTCGTGGGTGAAGGGTGACCACCTGTTCAAGATCGGCGGCGAGTGGAACCGCACGGAGACGAACCAGACCTTCATTGGGTTCGCGAACGGCCGGTTCATCTTCAGCAGCGTCACCGGATTCATCAACTACGTGCAGCAGGGGAACGGATACGTCGAGTGCTCCAACGGCACGAGGAACGCCACCGGTGCGTGCCCCGTGGGCACGACGATCACGGGGCCGATCGAGCTCTACCTCCAGCAGGCCGGGGTCGGAGGGCGGTCGGTCGAGGATGCTGGGACGCAGTCGATCGTGCAGCACGATCTCGCGCTCTACGTGCAGGACTCGTGGAAGGCGCGGCCGAACCTGACGCTGAACTACGGCGTGCGGTGGGAAGCACAGGTCGAGCCCGATCCGATCACGCCACCGGACGACGTGTTCTTCAGCGACTTCATCGGCCGGTCGGTGACGAACGCTACCGGCACCTACTCATTTCCCTCCGACGGCAAAATCCCGTCGGACTGGAAGATGTTCCAGCCGCGGCTCGGCATCGCCTGGGATGTGCAAAACGACGGCCGGCGGGTGCTGCGCGGAAGCACGGGCCTCTACTATGCGCGGATCCCCGGCCTGAACCTCGCCAGTGCGCGCAGCACGAACGGTTCGATCGGCCAAACGATCTTCCGCAATTCGGCACTCATTCCGATCCTCGGCCGCCCGCCCGCCTACGACCAGCTCCTCCCGGCCCCCGCGGGTACTCCCTTCCGCCCCGACGTCTTCGTCTTCGACAAGGACTTCCAGAATCCGCGGACGTGGAGCTCCACCGCGGCGTTCGAGACGGAGATCACCGATCGCACCGCGGCGTTCATCAGCTACACGTACGCGGCCACCGACCATCTCACCCGCTTCGTGAATCGCAACGCCGCGCAGTTCGGCAGCCCGTGGATGACCGGCCTCGGCGGGACCGCCAACGGGATCGGTGTGCTCACGACCGTGGAGTCGAGTGCAAAGTCGCGTTACAGCGGCCTTACGCTAGGCTTGGAGCGCACGCTCGACCCTCGCTTCCAGTACCAGGTCAACTACACGCTCTCCACCGACAAGTCGGACGACGACAACGAGCGCGATCCCTTCTCATTCCGCTATGCGCGGGCCGACTCGCTCGACGCCGAGTACGGCTACAGCGACCGCGACCAGCGCCATCGGTTCAACGCCTGGACGGTCGTGCGTGTCCCGTGGAGCATCTACCTCAACAACCGGATCAGCGCCTATTCGGCGCAACCGACTTCCGCGAAGTGCGGCGCCGGCAACCGCCCGTCAGATGAGCGTGCAACACAGCCGAGCGACCGCATTTGCGCCGACGGCCGCATCATCGAGCGCAACACGCTGCGCAAGGACAACAGCTACTTCTCGTGGGATCTGCGCCTCTCGCGACCCTTCGCGGTCGCACGCGGCGGCACGCTCGAGGCGATGGTCGAGGTGTTCAACGTGACCAACGCGAAGAACTTCCGCGACCCGGCGGCGACTTCACCGCTGTTCAACTTCGACGGCACGATCCGCAGCGGACTGGGAGATCCGCGTCAGGTGCAGGTGGGAATGCGATACGTCTTCTGACCGTGTTCCCCTGGAGGCCGGCGATCGCGCGCGATCGTCGGGCCTTCCTGCGTCCCCTCCGTACCGGCCCGATCGCCGAGTCGGCGACGAGGCAGGAGGCGCGCGCAGCAACGGAGCCCGTGACAGTGTCTACCGCGGGCTGGCTCACCGGCCCCGTCACCTCGAGTTGTGTCGTGCTGTCGATCGTAACCGTATCGGCGCGCCCGGCGTCGTTGCGGGAGCAGGCGGCGGTCAGCGCCACCAGCGCCACGGCGAGCAGCGCGCGCACGAATGAGCGGCGCGCGAGGAGCAACGAAACAGGCATTCCGGAAAATGGGCCCGGGGCCCGCCCGCACCAAGGGTGCAGCAACGCGATGTCGATCTTGCTCGCCGACGACGACCTCAGCGGACGATCTTCACCGCCTCGATGTTGTCATCGTCTTCGCCCTCGTCCCAGTCGAGGATGTGATGCGGGTCGATCCCCGCAAGGTCGGGCTCGCGCGACACCGTCACCGTGATCGTCTGCTCGCCGGAGCGGATGCGATGCATCTGCAGATGGATCGGAGCGCTCAGCTCATCGCCCGGCTCGCCACGCGCGAACACGCCGATCGGCACCCACTCATCCATCGGCAGCTCGGTCTCGACGCCCGCGCTGTCGCTCGCGACCTTGCGTGCGTTCACGCGCAGGGTCACCTGCCAGCTCCCCTCCCCAGTCTGGCGGGCCGAAACCTCGCTTGCTTCGAACTTCCAGAAAGTGTTCACCTCCCAGAGGTCGTGCAGGAGGTACTTCAGCGAATCCGGCGCGACCGTGTCGAGCTCGCGGTAGAGATCGAGCGTCGTCGCGAGTGGAGGCTCTCCCGACCCGTGCTTCTCGATGAGGCGCCGCAGCGCGGTGTTGATCTTCTCCACGCCCATGTACTCGGTGAGCGCGTGCAGCGCGAAGGGGCCCCTGCGGTAGGACATGTAGGGATCCTGCCCTCGGAGCAGCGGTTCACCGCGCCGGATCGGCGGATAGGGATGCGGCTGCCGCATGAAGGTCAGGAGATGGCGGAGCTGCGCGGGTCCGTAGCTCGCCCGAAGGACCTGCATCGCCGCGAACCAGGCGAGGCTCTCGCTCATCACCGGAAGTCCCTCGACATACGCAGGCGGCACGTTCCACTGGTGCCCCATCTCGTGCGCGACGATCGCGGACGGCATGTCGAGATTGCCCGGGCCTTCCCTCGGACTCCAGAGGGCGAACCCCGATGAATGCGTGATCATCGCGGCGTCGGCGTGCATGCCCGTGCCGTTGCCGGCCCGTTCGACGACGCTGAGGTAGCCGTGCCGATAGGGACCATAATGCGCCGTGTAGTACTCGAGCGACGCGTGCACCGCGCGGAGCATTCGCTCGAGGTTCGCGGTGTGCGCCGGGTGATGAAAGACCTGGATCGCGACGTCCTTCCACTGTGACTCACGCACCGCATAGTTCGCGGAGAAGAATCCGTGCTCCATGCCGACGTCGGCGTCAGCGGAGTAGTCGAAGTAGCGGCGCCCGCCCTCCGTCCACGTCCGGCGCAGTCGCCCGGGTGCGACCGCGACCTGATCGTCGTCGGTCGCCACAATGGCGCCGACGGTCACCCGGCCGGCGCGCACCAGCGGCGCCTTCGCATCGTACAGCGATGCCAGCACGGGACGTTCGGGGAGCCCGTGCTCTCGCCGGGCGCCCGCAACAATGAGTTCGCGACCCTGCTGGTAGCCGATGGCGGGGAACGAGCTGTTGGTGAAGTAACTGCCGTTCGCCACCACCGAAGCATCGACGCCCCCGTTGCGGAACCCGCGCGGCTGGATGCTCACCTCGAAGTCGAGGCGCAACGAGTCGCCGGGTTGCAGCGGCGTCGCCAGGTCGTAGATGCGGTGGCCGCGCTCGTCATCCGCCAGGATGAGTGCTGCTGCCCTTTGCCCGAACGTCAACATCCCGGGCGTCATGCCAGGAGCGGTGGCCACGTGAATCGTGTCGATGGCGACATCGCTGTCGTTCACGAGGCTGTGTGTGCCTCGGATGTGCGCCGCCCTCCGGCGGGGATGTATCTCGATATTCAGCTGCGTCCCCTGCACCCGCGGCTGGGGGACATCGCCGTAGCGCTTGTAGCGCTGCTCGTATTCCGCCTGCAACCGCGTGCGCTCCGCGTCGGTGCGGTACGTGTTCAACACGTTCGTGTTGTAGAAGATGAACCCACCGAACGCGATGATGAGCCCCACCGCCACCGCCGCAGTCCACGCCGTCGCCCCGGCGAGCCGTCGTCGCGCAAGGAGGAGCCGCACTCCCGTGCCTCCCTCCCTGCCCCGCACACGAAGCAGCATCGCCACAAGTGCGAGCAGCAGTGCCCACACCGCCCAGTAGAGCTTGAACCAGACCCACGGACCGACGTTCGGGCCGAAGCCACTCATCGCCGTCCACGACCAGGGCGGACCCGCGCCGTAAATGAGCAGGTTGTGCCCGATGCCGAACATCGGAGCGAGGATGATGACGACGTACGCGATGATCGCCACGAGGTGAGCGACATACTTCTGGTCCACCATCACGTGCACCGCGAGGGCGAGCACCGCGAAGAGGAGGTACTCGGGCAGCTGAAACCCGAACAGGACTTTCAGGTACAGCGCGACCTGGAACTCGGAATAGCCGAGTATTGTTTGCGCGAGCATTCCCGCCATCATCTGCGCTGCGAGGAATGCGACCAGCAGCATGGCGATTCCAAGGAGCTTCCCGATGAACGACGCCCAATCCGAGCCCGGCATCGCGTCGGTGATCTCCCCGAGTCCGGCTTCCCGCTCCCGCCAGACCAGCTCTCCAGTGAAGAAAATGCTGAGGAGCGGGATGATAATCCAGCGGCTGAGTTCCGAAGTCACGGGCGCCGTCAACTCTTCGAGCACCTGCATGGTCGTCGGTACGAGTGGCGCCGCGCCGCCCACCATCTGATCGATCACCACCGGGATCGCCAGCAGCGGAAGCCCCAGCAGCAGCGCGAGTCCGGCCCAGCTCATCGCACTCGAGCGGAACGAGTCCCACGCGATCGCGAGCGTCTGGCGCGCGTGCAGCGGGAAACCGAACGTCCGCGCGGCTTGGGGCACGATGGTCGGTGTGCTCACGGCACCGCCGATCCCGGAGGGAACCGGGGCATGCGCCTCCCGACGCCGCGCCCACCACCGCCACGCTGCCCTCTCGGTGCGATGCTCGAAGCGAAAGCTCAGCCACGTCATCGCGAGCGTCACGACCCCGACGCCGAGCCACAGGAGCCGGTTGCCGAGGATCAGGCCCTCCAGCTCCATCAGCCGCACGCTCTTCTCCGTCGTCGTCCACAGGTGCGACATGTCGTCGACGACGAAGCGGATCCCGATCGGATCGAGCAGCATCCCGAGGCTTCGCAGGCTGAACAGCAGCAACGACGCGACGAAGAACCCCATGAACAGCAGGAGCATGCTTCCGAGGTAGCCCGACATCGCGCGGCCGCTTCGCAGTGCGAAGGCGAACTGGATGGACGTCGCGACGAAGACGGTTGGCAGCGCGAGATACGCGTAGGCAGTGAGATGCGCGGCGGGCCGGAACGGGCCCATCACTTCGGCATCGATGCCGGGCAGGTAGACACCGATGACGATTCCCGCCTGCACCGCCAGCATGAGCAGCGCGTTGAGCACGAGCGCGGCGACGAATCGCCCGCCTAGGTACTCGGTCCTGCTGATCGGCGTCGTCCAGACGAGGGGATGCATCCCGGTCCCCACATCGCGCGCGGCTGCCTCGCCGGTGACGACCGCGGCCACCAGCAGCCAGATGAGACCGCCGACAACGGTGGTCTTCGCCACGGCAAAGGGCGAGTTGACGAAGAATTCTTCGTACAGCGCCTCGGCGAGCGTGCCGTCTCTCGTGAGCATGAACGACAGGACGAGCAGGACGGCGAAGAACATCCACGTCCAGGGACGTCGCAGCTGATAAGCGAGCTCGAACCGGAAAACCTCCCGGAACTTCATGACGCCAGCGCCGGTTCCTGCTGGTCACGGCGCCGTCCGATACGCCCTGCCATCGCGCTGAAGTAGACGTCCTCCAAGTCGGCCTCCGCGGGTTCGAAGCCGGGACCGGGCGACGCATCGGCATGAACGCGGACGAGTGTGCGTCCCGCGAGCAGCTTCGTCGAGATCACCGCATGCTCACGCTCCACCGCAGGGAGCTCGGCCTTCGAGACGACGCGACGCCAGACCCTCCCCCGAAGATCGTGGACTGCGCGCAGCGGCTCGGCCTCGAGCAGGATCTCCCCGCGATCGATGATCGCCATCCGGGTGCACAGCTCGCTGACGTCCTCGACGATGTGCGTGGAGAGGAGCACGACGCTGTGCTCGCCGAGCTCACTCAGCAGGTTCAGGAAGCGGACACGCTCGGCCGGGTCGAGCCCCGCCGTCGGCTCGTCGACGATCATCAGCGTCGGGTTGCCGAGGAGCGCCACCGCGACACCGAACCGCTGCCGCATGCCGCCCGAGTAGCCGCCGAGCTTCTGCTTCCGAACCTCCCACAGGTTCGTCTGCCTCAGCAGTGCCTCCACGACCTCCCTGCGTGCGCTCCGACTGGCGATCCCCTTGAGCAGCGCGAAGTGCTCGAGCAGATCTTCCGCGCTGACCTTCGGGTAGACGCCGAACTCCTGGGGCAGGTAGCCGAGTGTCCTGCGCACGTCATCCTTCTGCGCGAGCACGTCGATGTTGCCGAGGCGGATGCTGCCCGTGTCGGCCTCCTGGAGGGTGGCGAGGATGCGCATCAGCGTCGACTTCCCGGCGCCGTTGGGACCGAGGAGGCCGTACATCCCCGCCGGAATGGTCAGTGACACGTTCTTCAGGGCGTGCACGCCATTCGGGTAGGTCTTGGAAACGCCTTCGATCTTCAGTTCCATGGCGGGTTACGAGGGTGCGAGGACGGTGTCGGCGTGGGGCCGGTTGGGCACTGACGGGATAGTCATCTAAAGTACTTCGTGCCGTAAAGCACGCGAACGGTCCTCCGGATGTCAACCTGCATGTCACGATCCGACGCTGGCATCGCGCCCGCCGGCGAGCGAGCTTCGGTCATGCCATGGAAATGCACCGCCCGCCGCATACGCATTGCGCTGTTCACGGTCACCCTTGCGGCGAGCCCCGCGACGGATGCCGTCGCGCAGGGAGCGTCGTCGCGGGATACGCTGAGCGTCATGACGTTCAACGTGCGCTTTGCGCACACCCAGCCTCCCGATCTCTGGCCCGATCGCCTGCCCGTCGTCGTGGACATGCTCACGCGACACCGCCCCGACATTGTGGGCACCCAGGAAGGGTTATATCATCAACTGCGCGATCTCGAGCGACATCTCCCCGACTACGCCTGGATAGGCCTGGGGCGTGACGGAGGGAGTAGAGGGGAATTCATGGCGGTGTTCTATCGTCGCGACCGCGTCGAGCCGCTCGAGTACGACCACTACTGGCTCTCGGAAGCTCCCGCCGTGCAAGGCTCGCGCACGTGGGGCAACTCGATTCCGCGCATGGTGACGTGGGTGCGCTTCCGCGACCGTGTCAGCGGCCGCGAGCTGCTCTTCGTGAACACGCACCTCGATCATGAGTCGCAGCCGTCGCGCGAACGGGCGGCAGCGCTCATCGTCGAGCGGCTGGCGGGAACGCGCGCCGATCTTCCCATCATTCTCGCTGGCGACTTCAACGTGCCGGCGGGGGGCAACCCGGTGTACTCGATGCTCACGGGAGCGGGTGGCTTCACGGACAGCTGGCGAAACGTCGGCCGCGCCGACACGCTCGGCACCTTCCACGGCTTCAAGGGCGTATCGGCTGCACGCGGCACCGCACGCATCGACTGGATCCTGACGCGCGGTCCGGTCGCATCCCTCTCGAGCGGGATCATCACCGATGCGCGGAACGCACAACTTCCGAGCGATCACTTCCCGGTCATCGCACGCGTTCGGCTCTTGCCGCCAAGGTCCAGCGTCGATCCGCCTCGCTAGCGATTCATTCCTGGCGAGGCATCACCGCGATCGAGAAGATGCGGCCTCGCGGGTCGACGCTGCGGGATTCGGCGGATCCTTCGGGAAACCTGCCGGTGTAATCCAGCCTGAACGTCAGCCCCGCCGGTTGACGCTCGAACTCGATGTACTCGCGCGACTCGATCTCGCTCCGGACGATCTTCACCACTGCGCCGAGGATTTTCTCGACGTCCAGCACGAGGGATCCGGGGTGGATGCTGTCGCGCGTTGCACAGCGCCGGCTGAACGTCTCCAGCCAGATGACCCGGTTGTCCCAGGCGATGGTGTCGGCGTCATCGCCATCCGCGACGACGCTGATGATGTCATCGCCGCCCACCGCGACACCGACCGATGCGACCCCATCCCCGTCGAAGCCGCGCTCGAAGGTTGCAGACGGCATGGCACGCTTCGCTTCGGCCAGCGTCATCCCAAGCCGTATCGGCCCGATCGCCGAGTCGGCGACGAGACAGGACGCCTGCGCGACAACGGAGCCCATCGCCGTGTCGAGCCCGGGCTGGCTCACCGGCGCCGGGGCGTCGGGTACCAGTGTGCTGTCGAGCAGTGTCGTGTCGGCCGCACCGGCGCCGTCGCGGGAGCAGGCGGCCGACAGCGCCACCACCGCGATGGTGAGCAGGGCCCGCGGGGATGGGCGTCTCGCGATCATCAATGAATGAAGCATTCTGGAACACGGCGCTGGGGGCCAATCGCACCAAGGTACGACATGAAATGCCTGTCGCGTTGCAGGGGCGGACTTATCGGTTGCGCGACTCCGCGGCGTCGTAGCACCCTGCGCAGACCAACGTGATTCGCGCTGCCTCCTCGGCGTGGGGAGACCACCCGCCCTCTTCGTCGAGGATGCGGTCACACGCGTCGCACCACGCGTCCGGCCGCGGCGTATCCGGGTCCTCCGCCTGGTGGAACCCGAGACCCGTGCCGCGCGTGAGATGCCCGCAGATGTACGTGTCATGCGACACGCCATGGCGTTCGCAGCGGAGCACATCGGGGGCTTCACTCGCCTGCCAGTCGTCGGCTTCGCGGGCGATATCAATGACGTGCCGCGGGCCGAACCAGACGCGCATGCCCTGCCCCGCGAGCCCGGGATTGTTGGGGATATTCGTCAGGGTTCCGCTGTACTGCGTATCCGCTCCGGTGCCGTGGACGTGATCCACCTCGACCCACATGCGCTCGCGGTGAACCTCCGGCTCCCCGCTCAGCGACGCGGCCTCGATGGCGAAGAGGAGCTTGGCGATCTCACCGCCCTGAATCGCCTCTCGCCGCGGGGCTTCCGGAAGCCAGTTTACTCCATCCCGAGCGAGAAAGCGGCTCGCCGCATCGTCGATCTCCCACCCATCGTCGGCAAGCGTCGCGACATGCGGGTTCGCACGAGGCCGTGATTCGCCCGCGTGAATGAAATGCGAGAGGTGCTCGAGCGCTCGCTCGACGTGAATTCCATCGCGCTGCTCGTCGCCGAGCGGATGCTGGACGTCCCCGACGACGAACGTCGGCCGCTTCGTGACGTCCACGGATGGCTGCACGAGCACCGGCAGCCCCAGTGTCTGCAGGTAACCGGGGAGCCGCGTCGCAATACGCCCGGTCGATGGCGCGGGGACTGGGGGAAGGCCCTCTCGTCCAGCGTACGCGTGGCTCCGAAACACCTCGGCCGTGACCCCGACCCAGATTCCCCAGCCGAACGACTCACGCTCTCCGCGAATCGGGATCTCGAGCACGCCACGAACGAAGTGGTGCGTCTCATCGACTACCCCGAAATCCGTATCGAACACCGCCCGGGTGGAGCGCTCATCCGGCGGCAGCGCGAAATACGGGTCGGGCTTCCCGAACCCGACCTGAAAATCATGCAGGTCATGCACATCCCCGCACTGGGGGCAGACCAGGCGATCCATTCCTAGCGGGGCGAGGCCACGGATGCTCGCGCGGCCTGGTATCGCGACTCGGTCATGCCGGACGCATTGCTACGGAATGGATGAACTGACCGGGTCCGTCGCTCGGTCCGCGGCGTAGGCGTGCGCACCCCGTCGCTGCAACCATCGCCAGTGAAAGACGAAGAGCCCGACCCCAATGATGAGCGTGAGGATGCTCGTGATCAGCGACCGGCGCGCAGCCGCTGTCGTTCGCGCGATGCGGTCCGCCCGCAGCCCCTCGTAACGGCGTCGCATCTCCTCCTCGGGCAGGACCGCGAGCGGCGCGTCCGACGGCGATCGCCGCATCTCGCGCGACGCGTCGTACGTCGAGCGGAACGCCTCGAAGGATGTGACGGAGGGCTCCATCATTCCCCAGTCCGAGCCAGACCCCTGGTCCGGCGCGCGAAGGGTGAGCATGGCGTCGGCGATCGACAGCACCGCCGTGATGGCCATGAGCAGACCGATGAGGCTCACGGTGTATCCGTAGAGCTGCGGCACGCGTTCGGGTCGCTCCACGATACCTCCCTGGACGAAGCGGCTGCCGGCGAGGATTACCCATGCGGCGATGAGCACGAGTGCGCCGATGACCACGATGATGAAGTTGAACGGTCCGCCGAACCCGCCGTCGACGCTCATGTAGGTGTTCATGGAAGAGGAATCTTCGCCGGGCCCGCGTGCACTGCAAGACGGTACAGCCGCACCCGGCCGATGTCGAGCGCCGTCCTCAGCGGCTCCGCGTCAGCTCCGGGTAGCGGAAGCAATCCCCCACATGATCGTTGACCATGCCCACGGCCTGCATGAACGCGTAGCAGATCGTCGTGCCCACGAACTTGAACCCGCGCCGCTTGAGGTCCTTGCTCAGCGCGTCCGACTCCGGCGTGCTCGCCGGGATGTCGCCGAGCGCGCGCCGATGATTCACGCGTGGCACGCCGCCGACGAACTCCCACACGTAGCGGTCGAAGGTCCCGAACTCCTCCTGCACATCGAGGAACGCCTTCGCGTTCGACACCGTGCTCTCGATCTTGCCCCGATGCCGCACGACTCCGGGATCGGCGAGGATCCGATTAATGCGCACCGACGTGAATCTCGCGACATCCGACGGATCGAAGCCGGAAAAGACGCGCCGGTAGTGCTCGCGCTTCTTCAGGATGGTGGACCAGCTCAGTCCCGCCTGTGCGCCCTCCAATGTGATGAACTCGAACAGCGTATGGTCATCATGGACGGGCACACCCCACTCGGCATCGTGGTACGCGATGTCGAGATCCGTCTTCGGCCAGGCGCAGCGTTGCAGGGGTGGGGTCATTTGTACCTGTTCATGCCGGCTTATACCCGCCTTCAAGTATAAATCGATAAAGTCGCCATGCATCTGGCTCCTGGCGACGCTCGCACAAGTTGCCTGCCGCCCGGAGCGCAGCTACTTTGCAGTACAAAGTGGAAGCCGGGAGTGGCGATGAGGAAGTGGCTGAGACGGATGCGCGGTACGGTCCTGATGGGATTGACCTGGGCCCTGATATGGGCGCCCGTTGGCCTGCTGATCGGGATGATCGTCGATCCCGACGGAGCCATGGATGAGCCGTGGATCCTCGTCGGAACGCTACCCGGTTTCCTTGCCGGTGTGATTTTCTCCGTGGTGCTCGGAGTCGCCGCGCGGCGTCACAAGCTCGACGATCTGTCGGTTGCGCAAGTCGGCGGGTGGGGTGCCCTCGCCGGCCTGCTGCTCGGCCTGCTTCCCCTTCTCCTCGGCGACCATGGCCCGGACAAGCCACGCGTGTTGCCGCTGGATCTCGTCATCGTTGGCGCCATCACGTTGTTGAGCACGATCTCCGCCGCAGGTTCACTCGTGCTCGCGAGAAAGGCGGCGCGTCCCGAGCTGACCGAAGGCAGCGCGAATATGTCTTCGTTTGCGGCGGCTGAAGGCGAGGCGGAGGAGCTGCCGACAGTTCGGCGCTGAGTGCGTGTATTTCGCCGCCAGATCGGCTGTGAGAGCCAGGTGGAGGACGGAATGCAGGATGCTGTCTGGAACGCCGGTCATGGAGGACGAGAGGGTTGGCCGCACGTGGGGTCCTCCGGGTGGCGGCAGCACAAGGTGCTGCACCACATCTCGAAGCAGTGGCTCAAGCACGGCGCGGTGGAGGGATACACGACCGGCAAGTTCTTCGTGGACACCGAGGGGGTGATTCGCCCGCACTAGTGCGCACTTGCTGTTACGGCCCGAGGGCGCCCCGAAAGTAGTCGCCGAGATCGATCACCAACGGCTCCGGGATGCCCATGGGATGCCATGCAAGCACTGTCGAGACATCCACATCTTCGGCGCCGGGTCGTGCGACGCGAACGATCCGGCGCTCGCCATCGACGATCCAGTAGTCGGGAATGGGGAGGTCGCGATAAAGCGCACGCTTCTCCACCCGATCGCGACGGCGCGTGGTATCGGAGAGAATCTCGATGACGAGGAGCGGAAGTGGCGCCGTCTCCCAGGTGAGCGGACGCGCGGTCGGATGCGGGCGCACCATGAGATCCGGCTCGACCTCGGTGTGGGTCCCGACTCGTACCACACCTCGCGGGAAGGAGACCCGACCGAGGTGATGCCTCGCGACGTACGGAAACAGCGCCGCGGCGAGGTCGTCGACGAGGAGCTGGTGCGCATAGGACGGCGCCGGTGTCACGAACAGCTGGCCTCTGACGAGCTCGTACCGGTTCCCATCGTCAGGGAGGCGGTGGAGCTCCGCGAGCGTCCAGCGATCGAGCGTATCAGGCATGGCCATGGTAGTGTGCGCTCCGGTCGAGCGGGAGGAGCTTGCACGGCGCAGCATGCAGCGACCCGTCAGAGCGTCTGTCATCGGACTGTTCGGCGCATCATCGCGATGCATCGCTTCCCTGCCGAGCGTACGCTCGGCGACCGGGCCGAGTCAAGCGGAAGGTGGTCGCGCCACCGACCCTCGCGGGGTACTGTGCCGCCGTTCACCCGGTCGGTATTCTTGTCGGTCCGTCGCCCGGATCAGGAAAGGGCCCCCGGCGCATTCTCACTCTTCGAACGCCCGATGTCCGAGACCATCGTTCCGATCGAGATCCTGAGCCCGGGCGAGGTTGCGTTCGAGCGTGTGCGGAAGAAGGTCGGCGTCGTGCTCGCGCCGGCGATCTTCGTCGGCCTGCTGCTCCTTCCAATGGAGGGGCTGAAGCCCGAGGCCCACCGCCTCGCCGCGATCCTCGCGACGGTCGTCGTTCTGTGGGTGACCGAGGCGTTGCCGATGCCCGTGACCGCGCTCCTCGGCGCGGCGATGGCGGTGGTGCTGCGCGTCGCGCCGGCGCGGGAGGTGTTCGCGCCCTTCGCAGACCCGCTGATGTTCCTCTTCATCGGGGCGTTCATCCTGGCGCGCGCGATCTTTCTTCACCGGCTCGACAAGCGTTTCGCGTACTCCGTGCTGTCGCTGCCGTGGGTCGGTGCGCGCCCCGGACGAATCCTCTTCGCCTACGGCGCGGTGACCACGTTCATGTCCGGGTGGATCTCCAACACCGCGACGACCGCGATGATGTTCGGCATTGGCATGTCGATCCTCGCCTTCTTCTTCGGCGAGGCGAAGGGCGCGGCCGCCGGCTCGGTGCAGGCGGTCAACCCGCGCTTCGCGACCGGCCTCATGCTGATGACCGCGTTCGCTGCATCGATCGGCGGACTCATGACACCGATCGGCACGCCACCAAACGTCATCGGGCTCGGCTTCATGCGCGACCAGCTCGACATCGAGATCTCGTTCTTCGCATGGATGATGATCGGCGTGCCGGTGGTGATCGTCCTGTACGCCATCCTCTTCACCTACCTGAACTTCGTCTCCCCCGCCGGCGTCCGCGAGATCGCCGGAAGCCGCGAGCTGATCCAGCGACTGCGCGCCGCGCTCGGCGGGTGGACCACCGCCCAGCGCTCCACAGCGATTGCCTTCGGGACGACGGTGTTCCTCTGGATTCTCCCTGGCATCATCGCGGTCACGGCGGGCGACCGGAGCCCGCTCTATCAGGCCATGAATCGCAGCATCCCCGAGGGTGTCGCCGCGCTGCTCGGCGCGCTGCTCCTGTTCGTCCTGCCCGGCGACGACGGCGAGCGCGCGATCACCTGGCGCGAGGCGGTGAAGATCGACTGGGGCATCGTCCTTCTCTATGGTGGCGGCTTCGCGCTCGGCGTGCTCTCGTTCCAGAGCGGGCTGGCCGAGTCGATGGGACGCGGGCTTACAGGTCTGCTGCCGTGGGATGGAAGCTTCGCGCTCCTCGTCGCCTCGGTGGTGATCGCGGTGATCCTGTCGGAGGCGACGAGCAACACCGCCGCGGCGAACATGATCGTTCCGGTGGTGATCTCGATCGCCGTCGCATCAGGTGTCGATCCGCTCGAGCCGGCGCTGGGGGCGACGATGGCGGCGAGTCTCGGATTCATGCTGCCGGTGTCGACACCGTGCAATGCGATCGTGTACGGGTCGGGGTACATCCCGCTCACGCGGATGATCAAGTACGGATTCTTCCTCGACATCGCGGGGATCATCGTGATCATCACCGCCGTGCGGACGATGTCGGGGCTGCTCCGGTAGCGGCGCTCGTGGTGCGAGTGGCGCAGCGGGGTGACGGTCAATGCGTCCGCCGCGCGCGCCGGCCGCCGGGTGGAGGTGCAGGGAGCGGCTCGTCCGGTCCACGCGTGAGATCGTCATCATCGTCAATATCGGGCGCGGTGTAATCCGTCTCGGCGAGGACTGCGTCTTCGGCCTCGGTGATCGAGCGATGCCACGCCGGCATCTCGACCCACTCGATGATGATCGTGGGGTTCCGGGTGATCACAGTGATGCCGATCGTTGCCGTCGTCCCGATGTGACGACGTGTGGCCCTCGTCTCGGCGAGCACACCGTCGAGCGAAGCGCGCGCGGCCTGATTCCCGCGCTGGCGATGGAGATCGATCCCGCTCTGGATCAATTCGACCGCGGAGCGCCAGCGGTGTTCGGTGAACTGGAGGATCTGGATCGCAATGAGCGCAACGTCGAGCCGCTCCAGTGCCTCGATGAACCGTCGTGCGCTGTCGCCGGGAGCACTGACTCCGGGTTGGGAGGTGTGATGAATGACCGGGACGCCTGCTTCACGCTCGGGGGCAAAGCCGGGCAACAGGGCGATGTTTCGCTCACGGGCGAAAGCAATGACCTGATCGACGATCTCGTCGAGGGACTTGGATTCGGCGGTCACTCCAGGATCTCCCGCAGGGAGCACGTGAACCCCGGAAGCACCGCTTCGCCCTCGAGCGATGCGTTCGCGTCCAGGATCGAGTTGGTGCCGTCATCGCGGGACACGCGTGCCTCGAATCGCCTCGGGTCGATGACCCACACCAGCCTTGTCCCAGCATCGAGCCAATCAGCGACCTTTGCCAGGACTTCGCCCGGCGTGTCCTCGGGCGAAAGAACTTCAGTCACCATGTCGGGCGCGAGCTCCGCGTAGCCCGTATCCGGGATACGCGGCACACGGTCGTGGGCAATGAAGGCGAGGTCGGGCGCACGGACGGTGTCGGGATCGGAGCGGATCTGGAAGCCCGTGTCCTGCGCGCACACGACTCCCAACGAGTGCCGGCGAACGAACGCGCTCACGCGATACAAAAGCTCCGCGGCGATCACTCCGTGCCGGGTTCCCGGAGGTTCTCGAACAAGAAGGCGTCCCCGCACCAGCTCGCATTGCTTGTCCGGGAGCGAAACGCCCTCGATGTCAGCGGCCGTGAGGAGGGATGCGGTCATGATGCTCATGTCGCGCGTCATGTGCCTCCGCTCGCGGTGGCGAGTGGACCCCGATCTGCAGCCGCAGCGTTTCGTTGATCGCGACGATCCCGTCGCGAATGCGTTCGATCCGATCCGCGATGGTGCGGTGCGCGTCTGTGAACCTTGACTCCTACGCCCGCACCAACCTCTTGAACGCAATCCGATGCGGCTGATCCGCGTCCGGCCCCTTCCGCTTCTTCAGATCCTCGATGTACGCCCCGTAATTCCCCTCGAACCACACCACCTCGGAATTGCCTTCGAACGCGAGGATGTGTGTCGCGAGCCGATCCAGAAACCACCGATCGTGCGAAATCACCACCGCACACCCAGCAAAGTCCACGAGCGCGTCTTCCAACGCCCGCAACGTATCGACGTCTAAATCATTTGTAGGTTCGTCGAGCAACAACACATTCCCGCCTGACTTCACCGTATTCGCGAGATGCAGTCTGAAGCGTTCGCCACCGGAAAGATCTTTGACCTTCTTCTGCTGATCCGGCCCCTTGAAGTTGAAGCTTCCTAAATACGCGCGGGCATTCATCTCCCGCTTCCCGACCATGATCGTGTCGACGCCCCCGCTGACCTCCTGATATACGGTCTTGCTGCCGTCGAGCGTCCGGTTCTGATCCACGTACGCGAGCTGCACAGTCTCACCAACCACGAGCTCTCCACCGTCGGGCTTCTCCTGGCCCGTGATCATCCGGAACAACGTCGTCTTCCCCGCCCCGTTCGGTCCGATGATTCCCACGATGCCGCCGCGGGGCAACGAAAACGACAGGCTGTCGAACAACAGCTTGTCCCCATATCCCTTCTTCAGGTTCTTCGCGATCACGACGTCATTCCCAAGCCGCGGCGGGATCGGAATGACAATCTCATTCGACGCCACGCGCTCCGCTGCCGCCTCGCTCACCAGATCCTCGTACTTCTGGATGCGCGCCTTGCTCTTCGCCTGTCGCGCCCTCGGCGACATCCGCACCCACTCGAGCTCGCGCTCCAGCGTGCGTTGCCTGCTCGACGCCTGCTTTTCCTCCTGCTTGAGACGCGTCTGCTTCTGCTCGAGCCACCCGGTGTAGTTCCCCTCGTACGGCACACCGCGCCCGCGATCGAGCTCGAGGATCCACTTCGCGACGTTGTCCAGGAAGTACCGGTCGTGTGTGATCGCCACGACGGTCCCCGGGAACTCGGCCAAAAACTGCTCGAGCCACGCCACCGACTCCGCGTCGAGATGGTTCGTCGGCTCGTCGAGCAGCAGCTTGTCGGGCTGCTCGAGCAGCGTGCGGCAAAGCGCGACTCGACGCTTCTCGCCGCCTGAGAGATTCGCAACGCCGGCGTCTCCTGGAGGGAGACGCAAGGCGTCCATGGCAATCTCGATCTTGTTGTCGAGATTCCACAGGTCGAGCGTCTCGAACCGCTCCTGCACCTTCGCCTGTTCCTCCATCAGCTTCTCGTAGTCGGCATCAGGCTCGGCGAACGCGGCGCCAATCGCGTTGAATCGATCGAGCATCGCACGCTGCGACGTCACCGCCTCCTCGACGTTCCCTCGCACGTCCTTCGACGGGTCGAGCTGCGGCTCCTGCGGAAGCCAGCCGATCTTCGTCCCCTTGTGCGGCCAGGCTTCACCCTGAAACTCGGTGTCCACACCCGCCATGATGCGCAGGAGGCTCGACTTCCCCGCGCCGTTGGGGCCGAGGACGCCGATCTTCGCGCCGGGGTAGAACGAGAGCCAGATATCCTCGAGGATGATGCGCGAAGGCGGAATCACCTTGCGCAGCCCCTTCATTACATAGATGAATTGCGGTGCCACGGCAGCCTCAGGAGCGATGGACGAGCGTGCGGAGCCCGTAATCTAGCCGAGGGATCGCCACTGGATAACCGGGGCAAGCTCGACGTACCGACGCTCGTATCCCGAGGGCACTGCGCAACGTCGCCGGGCTCGCGCTGGCGCATCGCTACCGAATCAGCTGGCGGCTCTCCTCCGCCGCACTCACTCCCGCCAACCGCGCGATCTCGGACCTTTGCATCCAGACGTCGCCCTTTGCGTTCCCCGTTGGCCTCTTCCAGAGAGTGTTGATGGCGCGAGGGGTGATCGCCAGCCCATAGAGCTCCGATCGCAAGCCGCGCAACGCGGCGTACGTCCCGAAGTTGGCCCCCGTGACCTGAACGTGCGTCGGTGTCTCCGCCCACACGAAGAGCTCAGCGTTTTTCGGCCATGTCACGACGTGCGCTAGCACTTTTGGCGGCGGGAGACGGCCGCCCCAGTCTGGCGGGATCGTCACGCGCAGTTCCACCGTCGACGTCGTGGTCCCTGCGCCAGGTCGCGCACGATACAGCACCGCACCATCGGGATGATGTACCGTTCCCATCTCGGCAGTCGAGGAATCGAGACCGCGTCCCAGCCGCTGAAGGAGTGCCTCGGTGTTTGCTATCAGACGGGCGCACAGCGCCCGCATGCCTTCCGTGAATGGGGGCAGATCCACCCAGCGATCGACGAGCCGATTGCTGCCGCTCGTCTCGAAATGAGCCACGCGAACTTCCCAGCGCGACTTTGTCCATTCGGCCCCGTTGACCCACCGAACGGCGTCCTGAAATGAATCGATGAAGAGCGTCGCGTACTCGTCGTAATTGCGAACGTTGTACCCCAGGACGCCGAGCACCTGCATGATCTCGCCGTCGGACATCGCCGGCCTCGTCTCGGTGTGCTCGATATACAGGTGGTCCCACTTCCCGCTCTCGAGCCCATCCTCTATCCGGACCGGGTCGCGCTCGTAGTCGTTACTGGTAAGACCCTCGTCCACGGCTACTTCCGCAGCCTGACCGCGGAGCTGCCGCCAGAATGCAATGCGACGCAGGAACGGCGCGATATCCCGGCTGTACGCCATTTGGCTCGCGACCCGCCGGCTTTCGACGACCTGGCCGATGATGTTGGCAAGCTCCACGAGTACGAGCAGCGCAGCCACGCCACGCGCCCCGGTCCGCGCCGGTCCGGCGCGGAGGTGCGCGGCGCCCGGCAACTGCGAGATCCCAGCCATCGACTGCTCGAAGCCGAACTGTGCCCGGATGCGCTCCCATGTCTTCAATGGGTCCGCGTGCTGGCGCTCCCCCGTGAAAAGCCCGCGCCGCATGGACGGATGCAGCTGGTTGAGCATGTAGCGAAATGCCTCGGGACTGTAACGACCATTCACGAGTGCATCTCTCAGCAATATGCGCAGCCGGATCTCGCTCGCCGGGATTCCGTGCATCCTGGCGAGCCGGCTTATGATCTCCGAACCGATCGCCGCCTCAGCCGGAGTGGTAGCCGGAATCCTTCCGAGCGCCGCGGTAAAGGCCGCGCCGAGCGGACCGGCCGAGTAGCTGCGTGGCCCGGCGGTCTCGGCCGTGCGCACGCTCATCGCCGCCTTGATCGCGTCGCGCAGCGAACCTCGAAGCGTCTCGATCGACTCGGCGATGAGGCGCTGCTCCGCCGAGTAGTCTCTCCCGGCCTGCGGCGCCCACAGCGTGACGACGTCGCGCGCCTGGACCAGGTGCTCGAGCCGCGCCAAGCCCTTGGTCAGTGCAGACTGGGCAACCGCCGGCGAGGCCGTGCCAGGGCCAAGTGCAGTGGCGCGTCCGCTGCTGGCTCGCACACCAGCCGGGACGGTGGACTGCGCGACGTGCGCTTCATCGACCTTGATCCCGATACGCTGCATCAGCTCGAGGGTGTCAGCTCGCGCACCGGCATGCTGGCCCGGGTCGGTCTGAAGCGTTGCCGCAAGACTACCTCTCCGGAGTAGTGTTGCTTCCAGCAAGGCCATGAGCCCCGGCACATCCCTCGTCGTGATGGCGCCCCTGTGGTGGCTGAACCCATCCACCAACCGGACATCGCGAAAGTATTCCGCCCACCGATCGGCGCCCATGAGCGACCTGAAACGCATCAGATCCTCGCCGCGCAGGTCGCCCAGAATGGGTACCACGAAACCTTCACCGGGGCGCACCACGCGCGTGAGAAGCGACGCAGCGTCCGTGTGCCGCGAGTGCCGCAGCGCCTGTGCGTCCGCGAGGAACTCGAATCGCGTCTCGCCCAGGGTGTACCGCCCGGTGAACAGCTCGCTGCTCGTTGCCGAGGGCTTGAGACGTATGTCAGCTGGCTGCCAGTTCGGCCCGAAGATCCCGCGCAGCGCCGCCAGGGTTCGTGCGAAATCCCTGCCTTGTTCCTGCCGAAGGAAAGCGCGGGGAATGAACACGTTCCCGGGGCCAATCCCGTGTTCGCGCACGATCCGCACGATCTCGTTGGCGTGATCGCTGTGACGATGGATGAGGATCACCGATCGGATCTCGCTGATGCCGAGATCACGCATGCGCGCGGCAACGTGGTCGAGATACACGGCAGCGGGCTGGCGCTGAGGATTCCGCCCGGCGTCCACCATTACGCCGAGCCGTGGCCCGGCTCGGAACACACGGGAGCCGCCTGCACCTACCGGCGGCAGCCCGTACAGAGGCCCGAGGTCGTTTGCAAGAATGACCCTGCGCCAATCGATCTGGCGCATCTCCTCAGGCGGCACGATGACCCCGACACGCGCCGACGGGAGGAGCACGAGTCGCTGGTCTGCGATGAGGATCACCGACGATCCCCGGTCCGGCACCCACGTGACCAGGGGATCGACTTTAGGCGACTCGTCGGCTTCGAACACATCCGCGATTGGCACGGACGCGAACCGGGGAACCAAACCGGGCCGAGGCACGACGATCACGGCTCGACCTTGCCCGTTCCCGCGCGGTAGAGTGCCTGACCGCGCGGGACGCGTCCGAACGAGTCGGTGAGGCGCCTTCCCATTCGCCTCACCGTGGAGTCGGGGCCCACCTCGACCACCTCCACGTATGATCCCGGACCCGCCATCTCCACCTCGACACCACGTCTCTCGAGGGCGAATGAAGGCTCCGGCTCGCTCGAGAGGACGACACCCGAGTACCGGATTCCCTCGCCAGGCGTCGAGCGCACGAGCACGTCGCCGGCCTGTGGTCGATCCTGAAACGCCGTGGCAAGTGACGCGACAAGGTAGAGTGGCTCGCCCGGACCGATTCCAGCGATCGCCAGGGCCGAGGTCAGCAGGTCCTCGGAACTCTGCACCTGGCCCCCTTCGGTGAGGTCGAGCAATCGATCCGCATAGGACGAAGGCTCATGCTCGGGCTCTACTCCCCGCGCGTCATACCAGTATTCGGAAGCCGATTCCTCGCGCACATTGTCCTCCGACTTCCCGTCGTCATGCGACCAGCGCCTGGCGAGACGCTCGGCGGCAGCAAGGTCCAGGTAGCCATTGCCGAACCGGTGTACATCGGAGTCGGGCGACGTGCCCTCCTCGATCGAGGCACGCTCCGTCGTCGCGAACAGGATCGCGCGCAAATCGAGGATGTCCACCTGAGAGCCAAGCGTCTCGAAGAGCACAGCTATCGCGCCGGCGACGTGTGGAGCCGCCATCGATGTCCCGGACTTCACGCTGTATCTCGCCCCCGGAGCTTCGCCGTGCGCGGCGGAGCGTGCGGCCCGAATGCTCACTCCGGGGGCAAGCAATTCGGGCTTGCGGCGCCCATCCCTGCAGGGGCCCGCACTCGAGAATCTCCCAATGCGCCGGCTGGCGACATGCGGATCGTACGCGCCCACCGTGATCGAGAGTCTCCCGTTGCAAAGGCTTCCTGTGGTCGATCGGGGACTAATGAAGGGGGTTTCATCGCCTGGCCTTTCCACGAAGCGTGGACGCAGGCCACGTTCTCGCTCGATCCAGGAGAAGTAGCGGCCGTCGACGATGTGCTCACCCTTCAACCGGATAGCCCACGTTCCGCCCGGTGCACGAGGTCTCAAAAACAGATCGAGGTGGTGGTCGCCATTCCCGGCAGAGCGAACGTGGTACACATGACCCACGATCTTCCCTTCGATCGAGAGCGCCGATTCGGCCCCCGGTCCGACCGTGGCGAGTGTCTTCCCGTCCGGGCCGATGATGGCGGCGATGATTCGATCGCTTCCAGGGTACCACACCTCGAGCTCCGACGGAGTCGAGTCGTTCGCCGGCATGCGGAAGTGGAGCGAGTGTTCCTCCCCGACGCGCAGCCGGCCATGCCGACTGGCCGAGGATGCAGCGTAGTTGCCCGAGCTGTTGGTCACTGCGCGGCTGCCAGCGCCGACTCCACGCGCCACCCATAACGCCCGGTCGATGCCTTGCTCCACGAGCGTCGAGCCGTCATGCGGTCCTCCGTGCGCACCGATGCTCATGTTCGCCACACAGGCCCGCGGCCCGGCTGTCGAAAAGGCGAATTCAAGGGCTTCAAGGACCGAGGCAGAATCGCCGAGGTTTCCTCGGCCGAGCGGATCAGTGGTGCGCGCGAGGTGAACGAAGATGAGATCCGAGTCGGCCGCGACGCCGCTCATCTCGCGGTGATGCGCACTGCCGGCAGCGATGCTCATGACGTGCGTACCGTGAGCGCCTGATCGCACCCTGCTCGATGGATCCGGCGGGTCGGCGTCGCCGGGATGGTAGGCGAGCGCCTTGTAGGGATCATCGGTCTTCAACGCTGCGTTGATATCGGCAGCGGAGAAGATGCGGCCGTAACCCCAGCGATTGCCGTCGCCGGATGCCGTGTTGCCGCGCTGGTCCCAAAGTGCGAGCAGGCGCGTCGAGCCGTCACGCTTGCGAAAGGCGGGGTGGCAGATGTCGCACCCCCAGTCGAGGACCGCTACACACGCGCCTCGGCCTGTGCCGCTGAGGCCGGCGGGTCGTCGCGTGTACGGAGTATCCGCGGCGACGCCATCGGTGGACGCCTCTGCTTCGATGTCGTCTTCGAGCTCTGTGTCAGCGAAGTCGTCGTCGGTCGGGAGAACGTATCGCGACGCCTCCATGTCGACGACCCCCGTGTGTTCCGCGAGCTCCGCGATCTGCGATCGCCGGATGCGGAGCGTCACAATGTCGCCGAAGCGTGTAATCACCGTCGCGCCGGGCGGTAGCGAGGACGGGTCGGAGACGCGTGCGATGATTGCCACGACGTCGTCCGTCTCGCCCTCGCGTGCCGCTTCGGCAAGCGCAGGATCGTACTGTCGGACTTCGGCCTGCGGGGCTGGCATTGGTATGCGATCAGGGAACCTTCGCCTCGAGCGCCCCGATGCGATCACGCAGCGGCTGCACCAGGTCCTGCATGAGCTGCTGCATTGCTTGCAGGATTGCCACCGGATCTGCGGGTGGGCCTGCCGGTCCGACCGCGCCTGGCGGGCCCGCGGGTCCGACCGGACCGGCACCAGGAGGAGGTAATGCCGCCAACGCCGCGGTCAGAGCTGCGATGGCGGCTTCCACCTGGTCGAGCCGCGCGCTCGGCGCCGGCAGCGCCGCAAGACCCGCCTGGCGGGTGGCAGCTCGTCCTCCTGCTTCCAGCAACTGTGGTTCAGTGCCAGCGACCCAGGCGATCGCAGACACATTGATCGCGTCTGCGGCGGCCGCCGGCAGTGCGTCAAGCGCGGCTTTCACGAGAACCGCATCGGCTCCGATCGCGCGCGCGACGGCGGTTTCCTGTGGACCGGGCGCCGCCGCTCCTGCCCTGTTGCTCATTGCACGATCGATCGCCGTGAGCACCGGCGCCAAGCGCGCTGTGTCCGCAGCCAGTATTGCCGGCACGGCGGCGGGGTTGTCCTTTGCGTTCTTTGCGGCGACACGTGCAGCCTGGGGAGCCCTGATCGTGGCGCCTCCCGCAACGGCACGCAACAACGCGGATTCGCGGTTCGATGGCGACGTATTCGTTGCGCCGATCCCGATCGGAATCGTGACCGGCCCCCCGTTCGTTCCGCCAAGTGGAATACTCACTCCCATTGGACCCCTCCTATTGGACTCTCAGTCTGCGCGGCTAAGCGGGCGCCGGCTGACGGTTGAGGATGTTCCCGAGCGTAGCCGGGTTTTGCAGCAGGAACCCCAGGCCGCCAATCACCGCCGGGTTAGCCAGCGCACCCTTGCCATCGCCAAGCAGACCCATCGCGGTCGCTCCCTTCAGCAGCTGGAATCCGTCGAGGCTGCCGTTCTTGTAGGCTGCCGCGAACTCCAGCGCGCCGGCGACCTTCATGCGCTTCTCGAGCTTTGCCAATGCTCGACTGTGGAGCGTCGCGACAGAGACGACGCCATCCACCCGACCGCTCAACGCATTCACGCGGTCGTTCACGACCTTGATCCCCTCGGCGTTCCGACGCGCGTCGTCGCCGACACGGTCCATCGCCTCCTTGAACTGCTTCTGGCTGACGAAGCCGCCAGAGACGGGCTCGCGAAAGGCCGACTTACCCTGCGCCGTCTTCACTCCCTTCTTCCGGCGCGCGTTTCGACCACGGCGCTTGGCCCGCTCGATGAGGCCATTGCCATTGGACTCGATCAGCGACTCGAGCATGTCATCCACCTCCCCCACGTCGTAACCCTCGTCTTCGTCATACTCGAGGTCGTCCAGCGTATCGAGATCTTCACTGATCATTTGGTTCCTCCAGAGTGGAAAGGCGATTGCTGCCGGCGTTGCGACCGGGCACGCGCGTCCTGCGTGCTCCGTGCACCCGCCGAACAGCGGGGAGAATCAGCGCGTCGAACAGGCGCGATTCGGGTAACGAAGACCCGGGATGTCCGCGACCGCCGCAGTTGGAACAGCCGCCGTCGCCGCCCCAGCACACGCGGCACGCGCCGAGTGCGGACGCCAGCGTGTCGTTGACCTCACGCAGGTCGGAGAGCTCGCGTTCGCTGGAGGAGGACCGCGCCGCCCGCGCGCCAGCCATCCGGCGGGGGGCGCGCCGAGGCGCCGGGTCGTCAATCTCATCGTCGTCATCGTCATCCGATTCCGCGCCTTCGTGCGCTGCAACTCCCTGAAGCACTGTCAGGATCGCACGCTGCTCGGCTGGCATTTGCGCGGAGTTGGCAAGAATGCTCCAGAGGGGACCGGCGCCACCCTTCGTGATCGCCTCGATGATCGCCTGCTGGGTGACGGCATCCAGGCCTTTCACTTCGCCTGCGAGCGGATCAGGGCTCATCGGAACTCTCCACGGCGGGCGGATTCGTAGGCGTCGAGTGCGTCGGTCTCCGGCTCGTCTTCCGCCCAATCGGATTCGACATCGTCACTTTCCTCGTAATCGTCATCGCTCGCATCGTGCGCTCCCCGCATTTCGCGCAACGACACTGACGCCACGTCGGACAGGAGAATGGCCGCCCTCGCTGATGGGTTGGCGAGATCGCCGCGGGGGACGCCGTGATTGTCGTAGAGATGCTCGGCTGCATCAGGCACCGTCTCCACATCCATGGCGCCGACTGACGCGAGCTCGGCAATGGCGTTTGCAAAGGCGGCCGGCGGCACCTGTGCGTTCCCAAGCGGGATCGTCGGGCGGCCGATTCCTGGCATCAGCAAGGCGGCGAGCGCCTGCATGGTCTCGGGGCGCGAGAGAAGCGCTAGCAGTTGAGCGATCGCGGCCTGGCCGGTAGCCGGGAGCGCGGATGATCCGACAACTCCGGGTTCGGCGGTTCCACCGACTCGAGCCGAAGGAGGATTCGTCGCGGTTGGACCCTTGGGAGCGCCACCCGCGAGGCTCCCGACACCTCCGATGACGCCTCCGGCGAGAGCTCCCCAGGGTCCACCAACCGATGCTCCCGTCGTAGCACCCTGGATGACGCCAGGCAGGGCACGCTGAGCGAGGGGGGCCGCATCCTTCCCGAAGCGCTGGACGGTCTGCATGAAGTCTTCAACATCCGACGGGTCGGTATCGGGGAAGACGCGCTCGATCAGTTGCTCCAGCGCCGGGTCGCTGAGAAGCAGACGATCGGGACCCATCGCGCGGCGGATGGCAGGAAAGTCTGTGTCGAGAACATGCGGGTGGATTGCGCTAGGCATGATCGGTCTCCTGCCCGAGATGCTTCTCAATGAAAGCGACGATGTCGAGAACCCGGGTAGTGCTCCGGGTCGTGTTCGTCGGTATATGAACGACAGTGATCACCCACTGGTCCCCAAGTACGTCGCGCGGGTATACGCGGACGTAGAACGAGTGAGCGTCACCCTCGGTCTGCGTTGTGTCGCGTGACGCCCTCATGGCGCCTCAACGTGCAGACAGGGTGTTACGCCGGTCTCACTCGAGTGTCACCGAGCTCTCACTTTGGTGAGAGCAGGCGGGCGGCCTGTTGGAGATTGGCAGTAGCCGCGTTGATCAGCGAGAGCGCGGTGCACGCGGGGAGTTGCCCCGCCGATGGTTCCGGACGTGATACCGTATCGGGCGCCTCGGTTCGCAACGCGTGATGCAGCAGCTCGGTTTCCCGCGAGGGCCCTACGCCAAGCTCGCGCTCGAGAAGCATGGCGCACGTGCGAAACTGCCGCAGGGCGGCGCCGGTTTGGCCAGACGCATGGAGCATTTCCATCACGGCTCTGTGAACGTCCTCTCGAAGCGGATCGAGGTCAAGCACTCGTCGCGCCGACGCAATGGCTTCCTCGATCGCTCCGAAGGTCGCGAAGCTGCGCGTGAGCTTCAGCTGGGCACGGATGAAGGCGTGCCGCAACGACTCTCGGACACGAAGAGCCCATTCATCGTAGAGTCCGTCCAGAACGTTGTCGGTGTATCCATCGAGCGAGTGCGCGATCGCCCGCAGCTCTTCGAGGTCGGGCGTTCCCGTACCTTCGAGCCGTGAGATTGCCGCACCGAAGTGATTGATGTCGAGACGCACATCGCTGCTCCAGTTCAATCCCACGTCGCCTGCCAGCTGCGCACGAAGGAAAGTTCCGCGTCTTATTCCGTCAGGCTCCAGCATGAGGCGCAACCGCCACAATGCAGTGCTGAGGCATCTCCTGGCCTCGCGATCGCTCGTGTCAGCCCAGAGCGTGCCAGCGATGAGCTCGCGCGGAAACTCCCGGGGTCCCTGCGAGGCGAGGAATGCCAGCAGCGTGCGCACGTGCTGCACCGGCGAACACGGTGCCGCGTCATCGTGCGCGAAAGCCGGACTGCCCGCGAGAAAGATGTGCAGTGTTGGCATCGAACTGGTGAGAGACCAGTGATACCCTACAGCTAACAATCGGGGGGTTTAGAGTGCAGGCCGCAGCTGCATATGTCAAGGTATGAGTATGCCAACGGATTAGAGCGTTCTAATTGCAGGCCTTCTTTGCGACATCGCCCGGCTCAAACTCCACCGCCTCTACCCATCAATTCAATCGGGACTGAGACCTATGTGCGTAGTTCGTCGCGTCTGAAAGCAGCGCTGCAAGGTTCACCATTCAGCGCTGGCGGCGGGGGACTTGAGCTTGAACCGTGACCAACGTGGCCCTCCGCAGTCCGGATTACCAAGTCGCCGCTCCAGACGGCTTGCCCACGGCGGCGCTTCTAGCCGGCGTTTTGTCCCCCCCGGGCGCGCTACATCCAGCTGGCTTCGCGGAACGCGACGAGCAGATTGGTCCCTCCACTGGCACGGCGAGCGGCTCCTGCCGGTACGGAGCCTGCATTTCGCCACCCCATGTCAGAAACAAAGGGTCTGCCAGGAACCCCTGCTTCCGCCATGGTCCCGACCTCGGACGCCGCCCGCGCCGAGCACCGGGCCGCGGAGATCCTCGAGCGTGTCGCGGACGCCCACATCGTCTTCGACCGAGAGCTCCGCTACGTCACGATGAACGCGGCGGCCGAGCGCTCCATGCGCCGCACCCGTGCGGAGCTCATCGGCCAGACCCTCGTCGAGACCTTCCCGAGCGCCGCGCAGTCCGAGACGATGCGGCAGTACCGCCGCGTCATGGCCGAGCGGGTCGAAGTGCACTTCGCCGAGCACTACGTCGGCGATGGCCTGGACCTCCACATCGAGGTCGATGCCTATCCGACCGACGAGGGCGGCGTCGCGGTCTTCTGGCGCGACGTCAGCCCCCGGGTCCGCGCCGAGACGGCGCTGCGCGCGAGCGAAGCCCGGCTGAAGCGCCTGCTCGATATCGAGGGCGTCGGCATCATGATCTTCGACGCGACCGGCACCCTCATCGGCAGCAACGACGCCTTCGTTCGAATGACCGGATACTCCCGCGAGACCGTCGAGGCTCGCGTGCTGACGTGGCGCACGATGACGCCGGCGGAGTACGTCACGAAGAGCGAGGCCCAGATGATGGTGCTCGGGCGCACGGGGCGCATCGGGCCGTACGAGAAGGAGTACATCCTCGCCGACGGATCGCGCTCATGGATGCTGTTCGCGGGTGCCGCGCTCGGTGACGGAACCGTCGCCGAGTATTGCATCGACATCAGCGACCGCCACCGGGCCGAGGCGGCCCTGCGCGCGAGCGAGGCGAAGTACCGCACGCTGTTCGAGTCGATGGATGACGGGTTCTGCATCATCGAAGTGATCTTCGACGAAGCGAACCGTCCGGTGGACTACCGCTTCGTCGAGACGAATCCGGCCTTCGTCCAGCAGACTGGGCTCGAGAATGCGGTCGGACGGACAATTCAGGAGCTCGCACCGGGTCTCGAGGCACACTGGTTCGAGACCTACGGAAAGGTTGCGCTGTCGGGCGAGCCGGCGCATTTCGAGGCCCGCGCGGAAGCGCTCGGCCGCTGGTACGATGTGTCCGCAGTGCGTGTGGGCGAGCCGAAGGACCACCGTGTCGCGGTGTTCTTCGCCGACCGCACCGCGGCCAAGGCGGCGGAGCGGGAGCGCGAACAGCTGCTCGGCGCGCTGGAGCTGGAGCGCTCGCGGCTCGCGACGGTCTTCGCTCGAAGCCCGTCGATCCTCGCACTGATTCGCGGCCGCGATCGTATCCTCGAGCTCGCGAACGACGCATACCTCAATCTCATCGGACGCCGCGACGTCATCGGCAAGCCCCTGCTTGATGCGGTGCCGGAGCTGCGCGGCCAGGGTTTCGACGCGCTGCTCGACGGAGTCGTCGAAACGGGCGAGCCGTACGTCGGGCGCGCGGTGCCGATCAAGGTCGTAACCGGCGAGGGGCTGCCCGCGGAAGAGCGCTTCTTCGACTTCGTCTACCTGCCGGTGACCGAGGTCGATGGGACGCGGTCGGGGGTCATCGCACACGGCAACGACATCACCGACCAGGTGCGGGCACGACGCGAGGCCGAGCGTGCACGCGCCGAGGCGGAGGCGGCGAACCGCGCGAAGAGCGACTTCCTGGCGGTGATGTCACACGAGCTGCGAACACCGCTGAACGCCATCGGCGGCTACGCCGAGCTGATGGAGATGGGCATTCGCGGAGCAGTCACGCCACAGCAGGCGGACGATCTTCGCCGCATCCAGGCGAGCCAGCGACATCTGCTCCGCCTCGTCAATGAGGTCCTGAACTACGCGCGCATCGAGACCGGGACGGTTCACTACGAGCTCACCAGCGTCCCGCTCGCGTTGGTGATTGCGTCGGTCGAGCCGCTGGTGGCGCCGCAGCTCGCGATGAAGAGGCTGGCCTACGAGACGATGACCCGCGAACCCGCCCCCATCGCGCGCGCCGATCGCGAGAAGGTCCGCCAGATTCTCCTGAACCTGCTCTCCAACGCGGTGAAATTCACGGATCGCGGTGGGCGGGTCGACGTGTCGTGCGAGATGGCTGGCGATCGTGTGCGCGTCGAGGTGCGCGACACGGGGATCGGGATCGCGCCCAACGAGCTCGAACGGATCTTCGAGCCGTTCGTGCAGGTGAACTCGACGCTGACTCGCACCCAGGAGGGAACCGGGCTCGGCCTGGCGATCAGCCGGGACCTCGCGCGGGGAATGGGTGGGGAACTCACGGCGGAGAGTGAGATTGGAGTCGGCAGCACCTTCACGCTGACGCTGCCGGCGGAATGACCGCGCGAGAGAGCGCGATCGCCTACGGCCGCGGCGCCGCAGGCGGGATGGATTATCGCGCTCCCGATCCTGCTCACGATGGAGATGTGCCCGTGTCATGACGCCGCTCGTGGGCTGGCTTCTTCAAAGCCTGAACAGGAAGAGCATGAAGGAACGAAGAGCTTGAAGAACGGCAACGACAACTGCAACGGCAACCACGGAGGCCACGGAAAGGGCAACAGCATTGTTGGCTTCTCGGCGCTGAGTTTCTCGCGCGGGGCCCGTAATGGAGTTGCCGTTGCCCCTCTTCATGTCCTTCATTCCTTCATGCTCTTCCTTTCCGGCTTTATGGAAAGCCAGCCCCAAAGCGGGGTCCTGAAAACTTCACCAAGCCCACCCTTGTCGTCGGGGGCCTAGACCGGCCGGACGAAGCTCAGCACGATCTCGAAGACGATGAGCAGCACGATGGCCATCTCCAGCAGCTCGGCCCGCGCGGCCTGCGCTTCGTCGTTCAACATGGCGTACGTCTCGCGCATGATGGCGATCTTCCGATCCACGCCACGCCGCCAGGCAGACTCTCTGAAGAGCTCCAGCGCGGCGGCGTAGATGCGCGCGAGGTGCACGTCGTCGGTGACCTTGAGCGCATTGTCCACGCGCTCGACGGTCTCGGTGACGTCGGCGACCTGCGTCTGCATTGCCGCGAGCAGCGGGCTGAAGCGGCGCGTCGGGATGTACCGGCGCCCGCGGGCGATCGCGGCACGATCGTACATCAGCGGCAGCTCGCGGTCGAGCATCGCATCGTAGAACCTGAGCTCGAGCAGCTGCGCATTCGCGAACTCGAGGATGTATTCCACATCGTGATCGTGCATGCGCGGTTCGATGACGAGCGCGTTGTCCCACGTCAGCACGGTGAGCTCGTTGGTGTAGTACGAGAAACGGTGCGGCAGCAGCTCCCGCCGCGCACCGGGGGCGAGCTCATCGCGCTCGTTCAGCAGCAGCGAAACGAGATGCTCATCGGTGACCTCACCGATGCTCGCCGGCATCCCATTCGCGTGCGCGAGGCGCGTCACCCGGTACACGACGTACGCCTCGGTCACCGGCGCGAGCCCGGGCCGCTCGATGGCGGGCCCTATTATCTCGAGCAGGCGCGCCAGCTCACGATCGAGCAGCGACGCGAGCTCGGCCGACGCATCGGCGGAGGCGCCGAGCGTCGCGAAGGCATCCCACGATGCGCCGGTCGCCGCATCGACCGACGCCTGCATCGCGCAGACGCCGAAGTCGAACACGCGCGCGGAGATCCGCACCGCCTGCACCGTGTCGGTGATCATCACGGGCGCATCACCGAGCGTGACGGAGACGGGCGGGTTCTTGATCTGGATCGCCTCCGCCTCGCCGCGACCGGGCCGCGTCCGCACCGGCGCGCTCGGCGCCAGCAGTGCGCTCGCGCGCTCGAGGTCGATCGCGTAGCCGACGTCGTGCAGCCGGTAGACGATGGCGGAGCCATCGATCACAAGATCCGTGGGGAGCGAAGTCACGCGGTGAATCTATGAGCCGCGTGCGCCCTGCGGTGAAGTGGCGGCGGCGCGGCAGGTACGCGGCCGTTACGGGGCGACCTTTGCCCCCTGGTCGCCTCGACACTTAGCTTGCGAAATGACCGAACTGGATAGACGTACGTTCCTCCGCCGTTCGGCCTCGCTGGCCGGCGGTGCCATTCTCGCGCCGTCGCTTGCCGGCCTCGCTGCGTGCAGCCGGACGATGAGCGGTGCCGCCCCCGTGCGCGTCCGGGCCAGGAGCGGCGGCTACGGCGAGCTGATGCCGAGCGAAGAGTGTCCGGAGCTCTGGATACCGCGCGGCTTCAGCTGCATGCGCGTGAGCCAGGCAGGCCAGCCGATGAAGTCAGGAGGCGGGCCTGTCCCGCCGGGGGTCGATGGGATGGCGGCGTTCGCATTGCCGAACGGGAATGTGCGCCTCATCCGCAACCACGAGATCGGCGAGGGCGCCGCCATCTCGCGGCCGATCGGCGATCCCGCGCGATCCTACGACTCAAAGGGCGGCGGCGGGACATCGTCGCTCGAGCTGCGGATCGCATCCGACGGACGCCCGGAGCTCCTCGCCGAGTTCATCAGCCTCAGCGGGACGCTCATCAACTGCGCCGGTGGGCGGACTCCGTGGGGAAGCTGGATCAGCTGCGAGGAGACGACCTGGGGCGAGACGCAGGGCCGCGACCATGATCACGGCTACTGCTTCGAGGTGCCGGCGAGCGCGACATCGGAGGTGACGCCGGTGCCGCTCAAGGCGATGGGCCGCTTCGTTCACGAAGCCTGCGCCGTGGATGCCGAGACGGGGATCGTGTATCTCACCGAAGACCTGCTCTACAACTTCGATAATCCCCAGCGAGAGCCGGGTTCAGGGATGTACCGGTTCATCCCGACGCGGCGCGGCGACCTCGCGGCCGGCGGCCGCCTCCAGATGCTCATGGTCCCCGACCGGCCGCGCTACAACACGATCCGCGGCCAAACGCCCTTCAGGCCGATGACGGTATCGTGGATCGACATCCCCGACCCCGATCCCGCATCCGCCGAGACGGACCCGTCGGCGGTTACGCGTTCGGGCCAGGCACTCGGCGCCGCGATCTTCCAGCGCCTCGAGGGCTGCTTCTACGCCGACGGCACGATCTACTTCGACGCGACCAAGGGCGGCAACGCCGGGGCCGGCCAGGTGTGGCAGTACCGCCCGACGAGCGCCGAGACCGGCGAGCTGACGCTGATCTTCGAGTCACCGTCGAAGGACGTCATGGACAGCCCGGACAACATCTGCGTCAGCCCGCGCGGCGGAATCGTCATCTGCGAGGACGGCGACGCGGTGCAGTTCGTCCGCGGGCTCACCCCCCGCGGCGCCATTTTCGACATCGCGCGCACGGCCATGGCGAACGCGACGGAGCTCGCGGGGCCTTGCTTCAGTCCGGACGGGAGAGTGCTGTTCTTCAATCAGCAGGGGTCGAGGACGCACCTGGGGACGGTGAGGGGGGCGACGTTTGCGTTGTGGGGGCCGTGGGAGGAGGGGGCTTTGTGAAGCGAACGGCGGAAGGGCAAGGGCGGAACTGATGCAGGGCGTCGACGGCGGCATCGGGCAAAACAGAACGGCGTGAAAGCGTACGTAGAACGAGCACGGCGGCAACGCCGTCCACGCCGTTAAACGTTTAACGGCGTTGACGGAATTCACGCCGTTCTGTTCTACGTACCTTTTAACGCCGTTGAGCTTGCCCGATGCCGCTGTCGACGCCTTGGCCTCAACGCCGTCGCTGTTCCTAAAAACCCGACCCTTTAACGCTTGCCGCTAGCCCGACACGCCGTGCAGACGAGCGCAAACCCCATCCACCCCGCCACCCTCCGCCCGATCGACCCATAAACGTGCTTCCCGCACAGCAGCCGCCGACACTGCGAGCACACGCCCCCGTGCACCGGATCGAACGAAGCCCCGCACTCGTCGCAGCTCCCGAGCATCGTCGATGGCCGCAACACCTTGAGCATTGCCATGTCTTACGACCTACCGCGGCGGATGCCCGTGCGCATGCTCCGAGCCCCAGATGACGCTTGGATCCGTTCCCGCGAAGACATTGGCGTGCACCATCCATCCGAAGAGCTGCGGCGTGAACTCGCCGCCCGCTGCCTCGCAGTCCGCACGGTTCGCGAGGATCCCGACCGGGCCAAAGAGCGGCTTCCCATCGCGCATCTCGCGCATGCGCCGGCGCTGGGTGGGGAAGCAGTAGTTCACGTGCCGGTGCCAGCGCGCGACGCTCAACGGAACGCGGCGGTTCAGTTCCTCCAGCGTCGCGCGGGAGCCCGCGGTGTACATCGCGCCGAACAGCTCGAGCGTTCCATCGGCGTTCTTCCGATAGAGCAGCGAGCTTGGCTCCGTGGGATCGAAGCGCGCGGTCTCGCGCATCGACCGCGTCGGGTGGATGTAGTGATAGATGGGCTGATCCGGCGCACCGGGCGCGAACATGTGGAACCCGTCGCCAACCGCAACGCTGACGTCGCGATACTTCGCAATGCCGCGCCGAAGCTCCGCCGCAACGCGCGCCGCGCGGGCCGCATCACCCGGCGCTGGCTTCCGCAACGGCGTGAGGTCGAGATGCGGACCGTCCATGTGCGCGTTCATCGACTCCTCGACCGCCATCGCGACCTGCTCGTTCATCCCCATGCTCGCGGCAGCAGCCATCGCCCCCGGTGGTGCGGCTGGCGGCTGCGGACGACCCCTGCCCTGCGCACCAGCCAGTGCCGGGACGAAGAGCGCGGCCGCAAGGCCGAACGAACGAAGGCTGAACATCATATCGACGATCTCCTGCTGCGTGAATGCGAAAACGTGCGCCAATTCGAAGCGATCTCAGGGACGATGGTCGGCGTGGCCGCCGTGGTCGCCGCCCCAGATCGTCGCGGGATCATCGCCGGCGAAGACCATCGCGTGGACCATCCACCCGAACACCTGCTCGTGAAATTTACCCTCGACCGCGTCGCAGTGCTCCCGCGTCGCGATGCCGCCCATGGGCCCGAACACCGGCTTGCCCTCGCGTGTCTCGAGCCAGCGCGCGCGCTCGCCGCGCTTCGGCATGCAGAAGTTCGTGTGCGCATGCCAGCGCGCGATGCTCAGCGGCACGCGATCGTCGAGCTTTTCCGCGGAGAGGCGCTTCGGCGCGTGGTACATGGCGCCCACGAGCTCGAAGCTCCCGCCCGGCGTGCGACGATAGAGCAGCGATGAGGGCTGGGCGGCATCGAAGCGGAAGGCTTCCTTCACCGAGCGCCACTTGCTCGTGAAGTGATAGACCTCCTGCTTCAGGTTCGGAGCGAACATCTCGTACCCATCGGCCTCGGCGACCCGCACATCCCGGTACTTCCCGATCGCGGTGCGAAGCTCGGCTGCGACGCGGGCAGCCCGCGCGGAATCGGCCGCGGTGGCGGGCCGGGTCGGCGTCAGCTTCATGAACGGACTTGCTTCCATGCGGCCCGCCATCGCCTCGTTCACGCCGGTGGCAGCGGCATCCGCCTTCCCCGGCGTGGCCGGAGCCGGATGCGCGCCACCATGGCCCGCATGCCCTGACTGCGCCAGCGCCAGCGCCGGGAACCCGATCGCCGCCAGCCCGACTTGGAGGAGTGTACCGCCCAGCAGTATCGTTGTCGTCGTACGATGCATGGTCACCTCGGTGTCGGCACGAGCCGGCTGCGACGAGGCCGCCGCTCTTCTTCCCTTCAGACGATCCAGTGGATTTCCCGAATCTCGCCCAGCAGCTCTCCGCCCAGCCTCTGGCGGCGCTCGCGATCGTCTTCCTTGCTGGCGTGCTCACCAGCCTTACCCCCTGCATCTACCCCATGATCCCCATTACGGTGGCGATCGTCGGGGGCGGGGCCGTGGGAGCTGCGCCCCCGCCGCGCTGGCGTACCGCTGCCCTCACCCTGACCTACGTGATGGGACTCGCGCTGGTTTACGCGGCGCTGGGACTTTTCGCGGGCCTGACGGGTACGATGTTCGGGACGGTGAGCACCAATCCGTGGCTGTACTTCGGCATGGCCAACCTGCTCGTCGTCGCGGCGCTGATCATGCTCGATGTGCTACCGGTTCCCATTCCGGCGTCGCTCATCGCGCGGGCGTCCACGGCGGGCACGGGGGGACGCTTCTCCGGTGCCTTCGTGATGGGGGCGATGTCGGGCCTCGTCGCCGCGCCATGCGGGGCGCCGGTGTTCGCGGCGGTGCTGACCTGGGTGACCGCGACGAAGAGCGCGGGACTCGGTTTTCTCTACCTGTTCGTGTTCTCGCTGGGGATGAGCACACTGCTCATCGTCGTCGGGCTGTTCTCCGGTGCACTTGCCCGGCTTCCGCGCGCTGGCGGCTGGATGCTGTGGGTGAAGCGCGGATTCGCACTCGTGATGCTCGGTGCGGCGGAGTATTACCTCATCAAGATGGGACAACTGCTGATATGAGATCGATCGTCGCGTCCTCGCTGCTCGCCCTCTCCGCCCTCAGCGCTCCGCTGGCCGCGCAGAGCGTGGGACTGCCGATCGGAACCGCCGCCCCCGCCGCACTCGTGCAGCGGCTCGACGGGACGTCGGTAGACCTGAAGCAGTACATCGGGAAGACGCCGGTGGTCATCGAGTTCTGGGCGACGTGGTGCCCGAACTGCGCGGAGCTCGAGCCGACGATGCACGCCCTGAAGAAGAAGTACGGCGACCGCGTGAAGCTCCTCGGCGTCGCCGTCTCAGTGAACCAGTCACCGGCCCGCGTGAAGGCCTATGCCGCGAAGCACAAGCTCCCGCTGGAGGTGCTGTGGGATCACGACGGCAATGCAACCGATGTGTACCTCGCCCCGGCGACGTCGTACGTCGTTGTCGTGGACAAGGCGGGCAAGGTCGTGTACACCGGCCTTGGCGGGAAGCAGAAGATCGATGCGGCGGTCGCGAAAGCGCTGAAGTAAATCAAAGGCGGGTGTCAGCCCGCGCGATACTGACCGCGACTACTGGAACTGCGCACCACTACGCACTGCCGCCCGTCACGCCGTCCTGCACCCGTGCGCAGTAGCCAGTACGCAGTGCGTGCGCAGTAAGCAGTGAAGTTCAGTACGTAACTGCGGTCAGTCCATCACGCTGCCGGGGGCTGCTCAACCTCTTCGTTGCTCTCGGGAGTCGCCAGGCGATCGTGCAGCTTTCGCTGGATCTGCGACGCGCTCATCCGGCGACGGAGTGCGGCGGCGGCCCGTGCCTCGCGCGCCGCTTCGTAGAGCGTGTCACTGAGCCGCTCGAGCTGGCCAGTCGTTTCCTCGCGCACATCCCCCGCCGCACAGGCTTCGGCGATGTGATTCGACAATTCCTCCTCGACGTGCTTGAGCACGGGGCGGAGCGGCTCGAATTTCGACCGGTTCTGCATGAATACCTCGCAACCGTGGTGCGGGAATGTCCGGGTCCCTGCACATTGTTTGAAAAGCATGGCGCATGCCGCCGAGTCCGCCAGGTGAGTCGCATCACACCGGCCGCCAAAGGCGCCAAGGCCGCGAAAACGCCCTTATCTCACCGCCGACCCCCCTGCGCCTCTATCCGCTCGTCGCACGTTTTTCCGACTTGACGCCACACAGACCGGCTCGCGGCCAACGGCTGCCGGCTGACGGCCTTGGGCTTTCAGCCGAACAAACCTGTACCCCCCGCCGCCCAACCGGAAGAGTGCACCCCCAGCCCGGCCTCAACGCCCAGGCTGCGACGTCCGCCGGCTGACGGAACGCACTGCCTGCCCACCCTGCGCTCCAATCGAGGGGCCCGTGAGGTCCAGCTCGAGCAGCGTCCGCGATGGCTGCGGGTCCATCGTGTGCTGGACGCTGAGCCGATCGATCACGGCCGGCTCCTCGATCCGCATCGCCAGGAGGCGTCGAAGCACCGAAGGCGGGTGGGTCGGATAGAAGCTCAGCGTTGAGTGCGGCGTGAACGCGAACCGGGGCCGCTCGAACCGTAGACCGCTCGTCGCGATCCGCTCATGCAGCATTCGAAGGGGGCCATGCGGATCGAGCGGCAGCACGATGATCGTCGTCTGCATGAACCGGATCGGGGGATCGAACGGCAGGATCAGCGGGGGCGTCGAAGCGGCGATGGGCGCGAGGGCCGCGCGAATCTCCTCGACGGTATGGGTCGGGAGCATCGGTCCCACTCCCGACGAGCCGGCGATCGTGACGTGAGGCGGCGCCGTCGTCGCGAGCTTCGGGTCGAACTCCCGCTGGATGGCGGCGATCCGTTCGGTCGCCGCCGCTCCGATGGACGCGATGATGAAGATGCCGTTGATCGCCACTCGCTCCCTCAACGCGGAGCAGAGAGCGGCTGCACGGCCGACGCCGGCATCAGCGAGAACGACGCCCTCCCCGCTCCACGCTCATCGATCGGCAGCGAGATCGAGAGAAAGGTCTTGTCGATCCAGTTATCGCGATCGGAGCGGTGGTACCGCACGACCTTGAGACCCGCAAAGGTCCCGATCGCCGCGCCGACCACAACATCGCTCGCCCAGTGCTTGTTGTTGTACATCCGGGACACCCCCGCCAGCGTTGCGCCGCCGTACAGTGCCGGCCCGATGTACCACGTCGCGTCGGGCCACCACACGTTCGTCGTGCTCGTGACCGCGGCCGCCGCGGCAAACGCCATCACGGTGTGGCCGGATGGAAAGCTCCGGTAGTCTTCATTCCCGAAGCCACGGCCAAGCGCGAAATTCCGCGGATTGTCGAGTCCCACGTACGGGCGCGCTCGGCCGATCGTGCCTTTGAGCAGGAAGGTCAGCCCACCCCCCACCCCCCCCCCCACCACCCCAAGAAACCCGAGCTCCGCCAAGCGCGCGTTTACACCGGTCCGCCCGACCACCTACAGCGGCGAACCAAAGATAACCGATCCCCGC
>JANPKQ010000201.1:0-7182 GCA_031426115.1 Gemmatimonadaceae bacterium
GAGCGACGCCGGCGACAAGGCGTTCGACGCCTACATCGCCTTCGAGCCGCTCGAGTCGAAGGCGCGCGCCAAGAATCCCGGCGCGGTCGCGCGCATGGAGCGCCTCTTCGCGGACTTCAAGGCGGCCGCCACCGCCGACGACCTCCGGGGCGCCGAGCGCGCGCGCGACGCGATCGCGGCGGGGCTGCCGCAGGTCGTCGAGCTCACGCGACCGACCGAGGGAATGTGGGGGGCGTTCTGGCAGAGCTTCCTCATCATCCTGCGCGAGGGCTTCGAGGCGATCCTCGTCGTCGGCGCGGTGGTGACGTTCCTCGTGAAGACCGGCCACCGCGAGAAGCTTCGGTCGATCTGGCTGGGCGTCGGCGCGGCCCTCGTCGCCAGCGCGGTGATGGCGGTGGTGCTCAAGACCGTCCTCGCCAACGCGCCCGCGAGCCGCGAGGTGATCGAGGGCGTCACGATGCTCGTCGCGGTCGCCGTGCTCTTCTCGGTGAGCTACTGGCTCATCTCGAAGGTCGAGGCCGCCAAATGGCAGCGGTTCATCAAGGAAAAAGTTTCCCACGCGCTGGAGCGCGGCGGGGGTCGCGCGCTCGCGACCGTGGCGTTCCTCGCCGTGTATCGTGAGGGCGCCGAGACGGCGCTGTTCTACCAGGCATTGTTCAACGACGGGCCTGCCGCGATCCTCCCGCTCGTGCTCGGCATGCTGCTCGGGTTCGCAGTGCTCGGCGTCGTCTTCACCTTCGTGTATCGCTTCGGTGTCCGGATACCGTTGCGCCCGTTCTTCGCGGTGACGAGTACTCTCCTCTACTTCATGGCGTTCGTCTTCATGGGGAAGGGGGTCAAGGAGCTTCAGGAGGGCAACGTGATCCCGGTGACGGGGATCCCGGGCTTCCCCCACGTCGAGGTGCTCGGCATATATCCCACCGTGGAAACGCTTCTCGCACAGATGCTCCTCATCGTCCTGTTCGTTTTCGCGCTCGCGAAGACGTTTTGGCCGCAGCGGTCGGTCGTGCTGCCGACGATCGAACCGTCGGTGCCTGCGAGCGACGCGCGCGTTTCCGAGCACTGACGGGTGAACATGGACGCCCTGTTCGCGTCACCCTGGGGCGCGCTGCTCATCTTCTGCCTGCGCATCATCGACGTATCGTGCGACACGATGCGCGTGCTCTTCACGGTGAGGGGCAAGCGGACCATCGCCGGTTTCCTCGGCTTCTTCCAGGCGCTGATCTGGATCTTCGCCGTCGGCACGGCGATCCGGCACCTCGACAGCTGGATCCACATCCTCGGCTACGCAGCCGGGTATGCGACCGGAACGATGGTCGGCATCACCATCGAGCAGGCCGTCGCGTATGGCGTCTCGACGGTCCGCATCATCTCGCGCAACGGCGGGGTCGAGATCGCCGAGGCGCTTCGTGACTGCGGCTATGGCGTCACCGAGTTCGGTGGCTACGGGCGTGAGGGTCCGGTCGAGATCGTGAACTCGGTCGTGCACCGCAACGACCTCGACCAGGTCATGGCGATCGTGGACCGCTGGGACAAGGACGCCTTCGTTACCGTCGAGGATCCGAAGATCCTTCGCGGAGGATCATTCGCGACGCGCGAATGGAAGATCGTGAGTCCCTTCGGCCGTCCCGGCAGCGTCGGCGGGGGTACTCGACAGCGCGTGTGATGTGAGACCCCAGGGTTCTCTCTACTGACCGCACTACGTACTGACCTGCATTGCGTACTTCGCACGCACTGCGCACGGGCTACTGCGCACGGGCCACTGCGCACGGGCTACTGCGCACGGTTGAATTCCACCGGATACGGCGCGCTTGGTTGCCCCTTCCTACGCCCCCGCCCAGCTCGGTCGGCCCGCCCAACTCTCCGGCGCGCGTCAGTCCAAACTCTCACAGCTGACCCCTGTGCCTCTGTCCGCTGACACGTCCGCAGCATTACGCCCTTGCGTCAGGCCGCCGCCGGCCTCACTCCTGGCGCGTAGATGCCCTGCTTGCCGCCGCCGACATTGCTGCGCATGTACATCCATGTCGCTCCGAAGGCGATGAACGCCAGCGCTATCATCTGCGCCGCGGTGAACGGGCCGAAGAAGCGATCGTCCTTGGCGCGGAAGAACTCGATGATGAAACGCTCGATGCCTGCGAGCACGCAGTAGGCACCGAACAGCCATCCTTCCGCGTGTCGATGATCGCGGACCTTCCACAGGATCGCGAACATCACAAAGCCGAGGACCGTCTCGTAGATCTGGGTCGGATGAACCGCCAGCACGGCGTTCTCCGGCATTCCCGGTGGTGCCTTCCACCCGAACTCCGTGAGGTACCGGACGGTGGAGGGCGGTGCCCCTTCGGGAAACATCACCGCCAACCGGCTGCTCCACGGCTTCCCGTAGTCATCGCCCACGGCCCAGCATCCGGTGCGCCCCACCGCGTACGCCGCGGCGATGCTGATCCCGCCGACGTCCATGATGCGGTACAGGTTCAGCTTCTTCCGGTGCGCGATGAACAGCACGGCGACGATGCCGCCCATCAATCCGCCCCAGAACACGAAGCCGGCGCGGCTGAACAGGTCGCCGATCTCGCCGATCACGAGCGCGTAGTACAGCTTCGCACCGAACAGCCCGCCGATCACGGCGGCGAAGATCAGGTCGGGGATCTGCGACGCATCGTGGCCCCGCCGCGCGAGCTCCCGCTGGGCGATGGTCTGCGAGATGACGAAGGCGAGCAGCACGGCGATCCCGAACCCGGTGAACTGGAGCGGGCCGACGTCGAAGCTGAACGGGTGGTGGATGATCGCGCTGGAGTCTGATTGCATCGGTTCGGAAAGCTCAGGCGGCCGCGAGGCCGGGGAGTGGACGTGTAGCGTAGGCGTTGAGGTCGAGCCCGGCACGTTCGCCGCACTCGAAGCGGAACAGGCCGGCGCGAGCGATCATCGCGGCGTTGTCGGTCGCGAGGCGGGGAGTTGGTGCGAAGACCGCGACACCTTCTGGCGCCGCACGCAAGCGCATGGCATCCACGAGTGCCCCGTTGCAGGCGACACCTCCGCCGAGGACGATGCGCGCCCGGCCGTGGGCGCGCACGGCGCGCAGGGTTTTTTCGCTCAGGGTGTCGACCATCGAATCCTGGAACCCGCGGGCGAGATCGGCGCGGTCGCGATCCTCGAGCTCGCGTCCGTCCGCGGTAAGCTTGCGCACGGCAAGCAGGGCGGCCGTCTTGATCCCGCTGAACGACACGTCGTAGTAGTCGGGATCGCCGATGACCTGGTCACGCCGCAGCATGGGACGGGTGAACCGGAAGCGCGCCGGGTCGCCCTCGCGAGCGATGCGCTCGATGTGGCGCCCGCCCGGATACGGAAGCCCCATGAGCTTCGCGACCTTGTCGAACGCCTCGCCCGCGGCGTCATCCCGCGTGGCCCCGAGCAGCCGATACGATCCCCAGGCTGCGACATCGACGAGGAGCGTGTGCCCACCGGAGACGAGCAGTGCAGTGAAGGGCGGCACCGCGTCGCGGTGCTCGAGCGCCGCGGCGAAGAGGTGACCCTCCATGTGGTGCACGCCAACGAGCGGAATGCCGCAACCGAACGCCAGCGCCTTGCCATAGCTCACGCCCACGAGCAGCGCGCCGACGAGCCCCGGTGCGTGCGTCACGGCGACACCGTCGATGTCGGCGAGCGTCAGACCGGCATCCTCGAGCGCGCGCGTCACCACGGGCACGATGCTCGTCAGGTGGGCACGCGATGCGATTTCCGGGACGACCCCGCCGAAGATGCGGTGGACGTCCTGCGACAGGATGACGAGCGATCGCAGCGCGACGCTGTCGCCGGTTCCCTCGATGACGGCCGCCGACGTCTCATCGCACGACGTTTCGATCCCGAGGAGCCGGGTCATGGCGGCGAGGTGACTGGCAGGGGCGCAACGCTCGCGCGCACCCGCGCGGGCGTGACGGAGATCTCGAGGTGCAGGGTGTCCAGCGGAACATCGACCGTGAACAGCGTGTCGCGCACCGTGAGCGTGCGCCGCACCGTGGAAACCGACTCGAGATCCTTCACGATATGTCGTTGGCCGGTGACCGTGACGCTCTCCGGATCGAAGGTCGGCTCATACAGCTGGATCCGTCCCGCGGCGTCGGTGAGGCGCAGTGCGGATCGCACCGGCATTCGGCGGCGGAGAATGGAGTCGAAATGCAGCGTGAACGTCTGCGGCTCGATCGCACTGACCCGCGCGTCGACGCCTGGCGGGAGCTGTACATCGCTCGGCGACAGCTGGACGACGACGCTGTCGGCGACGTCGCCTGCGAACGATCGACGGATCGTGGGGCGCCGCGCGAACAGCTTGTACAGCTCCCGCGCCGAGCCGATGATCTGCGCCCGCACCGCCGGCTGCGCACTCGTCAGCACGAGGCTGCTGTCGAGCGCGAGCTCGAGGTTCACGTCGACGGCTTCCTGGGAGGGTTCTTCACCCGCGACGACCATCCAGAGCACGACCGACAGGAACAGCGCAGTCGCCTTCACCGGAAGCCGCTCTGTGAAGGCGGCGCGGATTCGCCGCGGGATCGAGATCGGGAGACGGGGCTTCGCGCCCGTGTCAGGCATTCATCGTCCGCCGACCGGCACAGGTTGCTTCGCATCCGTGCCCGGACCGCCCGCCGGCATTCCCGGCGCGACCCCTTCCCGCAGCAGCTGGGCGATCAGCGCACGATTCGCGGGCGAGCTCCAGTCTTGGGTGTACGTCTTCCGGCGGACGACGCCGTCACGCCCGATGACGAACGTCTCTGGGACGCCGTTCGTCCGGTAATCACCGACGATGCGCTTCGCCGGATCATGCAGCACCTCGAAGGTGAGGTCATAGCGCGCGACGAACTCCCGCACGGCTTCCTCCCGACCCGGATCATCGATGCTCACCGCGACGATGCGGAGTCCGCTGTCCGCGAAGGTGCGGTGCAGCTTCTCCATGCTCGGCATCTCCCACTCGCATGGCCCGCACCATGTCGCCCAGACGTTGAGGAGCACGACATCGCCCTTGTAGTCGGCGAGCGTACGCTTCACCGGTGGAACATCGAGCGTTACCGCATCGATATCCGGCGCACGGCTCCCCGCCTCGATGGTGAACAGTTCATCGCCAAGCGCGAGCGTCGCGACGGCGAGACCGCCGCCGAGTACGGCGACGATTGCAAGGACGACCAGCCATTGTCCGCGCGTCGTCATGCGGCCTCCATGCATCGCTGGCGAAGGGCGCCGATCTCGGAGCGCGGATCAGCGGCTCCGAAGATGGCATTGCCCGCGACGAACGTATCCGCGCCGGCGCGCCAGAGCGCGGCGATCGTATCGGGCCCCACACCGCCGTCCACCTCGAGCATCGCGCTGCTGCGTGCATCGCTGAGCATGCGACGCGCCCGTTCGACCTTGCCGATCGACGTTGGAATGAAGGCCTGGCCACCGAATCCGGGATTCACGGACATGATCAGCAGGAGGTCGAGGTCGGAGGCGACCTCCCGCACGGCCTCGAGCGGCGTCGCCGGGTTCATCACGGCACCCGCGAGGCAGCCGAGCTCCCTGATGCGCGCCACCTGGCGGTGGAGATGCGGGCTCGTCTCCACGTGGATCGTCAGGATCGATGCACCGGCGTCGGCGAAGGCATCGAAGTAGTTCTCCGGCTCCACGACCATGAGGTGCACATCGAGCGGGAGCGTCGTCAGCTTGCGCACGGTCTCGATGACTTTCGCCCCGAAGGTCAGGTTGGGTACGAACCGCCCGTCCATGACGTCGATGTGGATCATGTCGGCGCCACCGGCGGCGCACATTGCGATCTCGTCGGCGAGCCGCGCGAAGTCCGCGCTGAGGATCGACGGCGCGATCCGGACAGTCATCGGCGTCGGCCGGAGATGACCAGCTTGACCAGCGCGCCGGACACCATCGTCTGCCCGGGCTGCGGCTCCTGCGCAGTGACCGTGTTCGCCGGATCGATCGACAGCGTGTCGATCTCCACGGCGCCGACGAGCAGTCCCATCGTCTGCAGGCGATTGCGCGCCTGCGGCAGCGTCTGGCCGATAAGGTTGGGCAGCTCCGACGTCGCTGGTCCGCGGCTCACCACGAGGTCCACGCGCGCGGGGAGCGTCAGCTTCTCCCCGACACCGGGCCGCACTTCGATGACCTGCCCCGCCGGTCGCGTGCTGTGCTGCATCTCGAGACGGCCCATCTCGAGTCCCGCGTTCTCGATCGCGATCTGTGCCGCCTGGCGCGTGTTGCCGATGACGGCGGGGACGGCGGAGGAGCGCTGTCCGGAGCTGACGTGCAGCGTGATGACCGTGCCGCGCTTCTCGCGGCTCCCTGCCGGAGGCTCCTGCTGAAGCACGGTGCGCCCCGGCGCCGTCGCGTGGAAGCGCGACTCGCCACGCTCCGCCTTGAAGCCGGCCTGGGCCAGCGCGCGGGACGCGTCATCGAACGACGTGTTCACGACGTTCGGCACGACTGCGTCATCCGGGATGATGTCGGCGGGGAAGATGACGAACGCGACGATGAGGTAGGCAATGAGAAAGCCCGCCGTCGCCGCGATGAGGTACGGAAGGGCGCGCCTCGAACTCCCGCGCAGGCTCACGCGGACGCCTTGCGCAGGCGGGCGGCGAATGCTCCATCCGTCCCGTGCCGCTGCGGAAGCATGCGCAGGCGTCCGGCATCGAGCACCGACGCGGGGACCGCACCTTCCGGCGGCGGCTCGAGCGTCCATTCGCCATTCCGGTCGGCGAGGAAGCGCTCGATCTGGGAGTCGTTCTCTTCCGGTTCCATGGAGCAGGTGCTGTAGATGAGAAGACCGCCAGGCACGACGATGTCCGCCGCCGCCCGGAGCAACGATCCCTGCAGCGCGCTCATCACCGCCAGATCGGAGATGCGAAGCCGCCAGCGCGCATCAGGATGGCGGCGGAACGTCCCCGTCCCCGTGCATGGGACGTCGAGCAGCACGGCGTCCACCGGGCCAACAGCCGGGTGCCGCGCATCGCCGGCGAGGACCTGAATGTTCCGGACATCGAGGCGCTGGATGTTCGCGCGCACGCGAAGCAGGCGCGCATGCGAGCGGTCCGACGCATACACGACCGCTGCGCGCCGCGACAGCTCGAGGCTCTTGCCACCGGGCGCCGCACACAGGTCGGCCACGACGGATCCCGGAGCGATCGCTGCATACTCGGTGACCAGCGTGGC
>JANPKQ010000202.1:0-28396 GCA_031426115.1 Gemmatimonadaceae bacterium
GCGGGGGGGGGGTGGCCGGCCACCCCACTCGCTCTGCCTTGTCGCGCGTTTTGGGGGGCCCCGGGTTTGTCCCCCCCATATCCCCCAATCGCCGCTCCACCGGACTGTCGCCAACGCTGTCGGGCTGGCGTCCGTGGTGACTACACGTCCAGATCGCTCGCAAACTTCGCGTTTGCCTCGATGAACTGGCGGCGGGGCTCGACCTCATCTCCCATGAGCCGCTGGAAGGTGTCGTGCGCGACGACGGCGTCGTCCATGCCGACCTTGAGGATCGTCCGCGTGGACGGGTCCATCGTCGTGCGCCAGAGCTGGTCTGGATTCATCTCACCGAGTCCCTTGTAGCGCTGGATGTTCACCGAGGCCTTCCCGTCACCATTGCCCAGGCGCGCCGCGATCTCGTCACGCTCGCCCATGTCGTACGCGTAGTACTCCTCCTTCCCGCGAGCAACACGGAAGAGAGGCGGCTGGGCAATGTAGATGAAGCCGGCGTCGATGAGTTGTGGCATCTGCCGGAAGAAGAACGTCAGCAGCAGCGTCCGGATATGCGCGCCATCGACGTCCGCGTCGGTCATCAGGATGATCTTGTGGTACCGCGCACTATCGAGGGAAAAATCCTCCTTGATGCCCGCGCCGATCGCGGTGATGATCGTCCGGATCTCCTCGTTCGAGAGGATCTTGTCGATGCGGGCGCGCTCGACGTTGAGGATCGTGCCGCGAAGGGGAAGGATCGCCTGGAACGAGCGGTCACGCCCCTGCTTGGCCGAACCGCCGGCCGAGTCTCCCTCGACGAGGTAGATCTCGCAGAGCGCGGGATCGCTCAGCGAGCAATCGGCGAGCTTGCCCGGGAGGTTGCCGACGTCGAGCGCCGACTTCTTGCGGGTGAGGTCGCGCGCCTTTCGCGCCGCTTCGCGCGCCCGCGCAGCGGACACTGCCTTCTCGATGATGATGTTCGCGGCGCGCGGATGCTCCTCGAGGTACTGCGTCAGCCACTCGTTGACGACCGTCTTGACGGCGCCCTCCGCCTCCGAGTTGCCGAGCTTCGTCTTGGTCTGCCCCTCGAACTGCGGCTCGCGGACCTTCACGGAGAGCACGGCAGTCAAGCCCTCCCGGACGTCGTCGCCGGAAAGCGTGAAGCTGTCCTTCTTGAGGAAGTTGCCCTTGGCTGCGTACGCGTTGATCGTGCGCGTCAGCGCGCTCTTGAGCCCGGTGAGGTGCGTGCCGCCTTCGTGTGTATTGATGTTGTTGACAAAGGAAAACACGGTCTCGGCGTAGCCATCGTTGTATTGGAGCGCGAGCTCGATCCCCATGTCGTCGCGCTCGGTCTCGACGTAGAGGATCTCGGGGTGCAGCGTCTTCTTGTTGTTGTTCAGGAACTGGACGAACTCGCGGAGACCGCCCTTCGCATGAAACGTCTCGTTCTTCTCGCTGCCTTCGCGCTCGTCAGCCAGGGTGATGGTGACGCCCTTGTTGAGGAACGAAAGCTCCTTGAGGCGCGTCGCGAGGATGGTGTACTCGTAGTGCAGCTCGGTGAAGATCGTCGGATCGGGCTTGAACCACACCTTCGTGCCCGTCTCCTTCGCTCCCACCTTGCCGAGAACCTTGAGCTTCGTCTGGGTGTCGCCGCGCGCGAAGTCCATGTAGTGCTCACGCCCATCGCGCTTGATCCAGACCTTGAGCTGTTCCGAGAGGGCGTTGACGACGGAAACTCCGACGCCGTGCAGGCCTCCGGACACCTTGTAGCTGCTCTTGTCGAACTTGCCGCCGGCATGAAGCACGGTCATCGCGAGCTCGACGCCCGGGATTTTCTCGACTGGATGAATGTCGACCGGAATGCCCCGGCCATTGTCGATGACGGTGACGGAGTCGTCCTTGTGGATCGTGACGGCGACGCTGTCCGCGTACCCAGCGAGCGCTTCATCGATCGAGTTGTCGACGACTTCGTAAACGAGGTGATGGAGCCCGCGTGATGATGTGGACCCGATGTACATGCCGGGGCGCTTGCGGACGGCCTCCAGCCCTTTCAGAACCTGGATCTGGCCGGCGTCATACCGGTCAGCGTCAGGCTTTTTTTCCTTCGCCATGTAGATCCTGGATGGGAAATGCTACCGAAGAAATACCAAAAACAGTCGTTCCAGCAAGCTGGAAAGCTAACCCGACCACCCGCAAAACGCAACCCGCAGCGATGTTTCTAAGTAGCTGACAGGCAATCAGTTACGCATCGAGTCAGCGCATCAACTGCCAGCGGATGCGCATGATCGGAACACGTCCCATCTTGGCATTCAACACCGCCAGCAGTTGCGGCTCCATCAACGACAGCTCGGTCATCCAGGCGTTCGTCGTCACCGCCACGAACAACGTGCCGTCCTGGGCGATCGCATGCGGGATCGTCACTGTGGCAATCTGATCGCCGACGAGCGATCTCCACTCGGGGACGACGCTGGCCTGGTCCACGCGCGCGGCGAGCCCCGACCGCTCCAGGAAGCTCGTCAGCGCCTCGTCCATCTTCGACGGCGCGCGCTTCTTCGCGTCAGCCATGCGCGAACGGAGACAGCTGTCCGTCGCTGACGCGCCATCGATCCAGCCGGGTCAGCTCCGGAGGGATGTCGGAAGATCTCGGCACCGCGAGAACGGTCTGACCGAGACCTGCATCCCGCAGGAGTTCGAGGATGCGCGACGAGCGCCGTGCATCGAGCTCGGCAAAAGGATCGTCGAGCAGGAGGAGGGGCTCGGCGCCGAAGCGCGCGCGCAACGTCGCCCCTTCGAGCATGCGCAGGGCGATCGCCGCGGTTCGCTGCTGACCGCCGGACCCGAATAACCGAAGCTCGCGGCCGCCGAGGGTCAGCTCGAGGTCATCGCGGTGCGGGCCCGCGTGGGTGAGGCCGCGGCGAATGTCGTTGGAGCGCTGCGATGCCAGTGCCCTTGCGAGCTGCTCCTCTGGCGGGAGCTCCGCTCCCAGCGTCGAGACGTAGCGCATCCGCGACTCGCCCGATTCGCCGATCGCGGTGCAGAGTCGGCCGAAATCCGGTGCGGACGCCGCCACCCACGCCGCCCGCTCTGTCCACAGCACAGCACCGTACTCCGCGAGCGCGGGCTCCCACACCTCGACGGCGCGCGCGTCGCGCCCAGTTCGAGACAACTCGCGAAGCGCAGCGTTGCGCCGAAGCAGCGCGCCGCGATAGCGCTGGAGCGCCGCGAGGTACCGGGGCGAGGTGAGCGACAGGACGACGTCGAGAAACCGCCGACGCTCCGCGGGACCGCCGGCCACGAGCTGGACATCGCTCGGTGCGACGACGACGGACGGGAGGGCACCGAGCGCTTCGCTGAGCTTCGCGGGCTCGCTGCCGTCGATCAGCACCCGCTTCTTTATTGTCTGACGCTCGAAACCGACCCCGATCTCCTTTCGCTCGCCGCCGTTAAGGTCGGCGGCGACGTGAAAACCTGCCGCGCCGAACGCGGTGAGGTCGATGTCGCGGGCGCCGCGCATCGAGCGCAGGAGCTGCAGATAGTAGATCGCCTCGAGCAGGTTGGTCTTGCCGTGGCCGTTGTCGCCGATGATGGCCATGCCGTCCGGGGGGAACTCGACGTCCACGCGAACGAGATTGCGGAAGTCCCGAATGCTCACGTGCCGCAGCCAGATCCTGCCGGCATGGCGCGGATCGGCGGTCGGCATCGCCGCCGCCGCGGTCATCGGCCTGCGCCCCTGATTCGCACGAACACCGTGTCGGTGACGCTGACCTCGAAGTCCTGATTGTCGCGCGCGAAGGCCTCCACGCTGACCGGCTCATCGCCCGCCGCATCGGCGGGCACTCGGAGCGCGAAATCGATCTTCGCGGAGTCGGCGGAGATGCGGTTCAACCGCTTGGTCGAGGAGCTGTCTCTCGTCGTGGCAGTGACTTGCAGGAAGATGATCCCGGTGCCGTCAACCGCGTACGCATAGCCGCGAACGCTGTCGCCCGGCGCGACGATCGAGTCGCTCAGCACCAGCGTGATTCGCGGCACGTCGAGCCGGTCTCGCTCCCGCAGGCAGCCAGACGCCGCAACGGCCAGCACCGCCGCCGCAAACGCCCGGCGCATCACCGCCCGCTGAATTGCGCTGGCCTCTTCTCGAGAAAGGCGCGCATTCCCTCGCGCATGTCGTCCGTCGCGGCGAGCAGCCCGAAGTGATTGGACTCGAGCGCGCAGCCTTCGTCCACGCTCATGTCGAGGCCGCGATCGACGGCTTCGATGCACAGCGCCAGCGCCAGCGGGGCGTTGGCGAGCATGAGCGACATCATTCCACGGGTCGCGGCCGTGAGCTCCGCGGCAGGGACGACAGCGTTCACGAGCCCGATGCGCAGTGCTTCGGCAGCGGGGATCTGCTCGCCGGTCAGCAGCAGCTGGAGCGCGCGGCCGCGCCCCACCAGGCGCGCGAGGCGCTGGGTCCCGCCGAATCCGGGCGTAATGCCCAGCTTCACTTCCGGCTGCCCGAATTTCGCGCTCTCGCTCGCAACCCGTACGTGACACGCCATGGCGAGTTCGCACCCGCCGCCGAGCGCGAATCCGTTGACCGCCGCGATCACCGGCTTCGGGGACATCTCGATCCGCCGGAAGACGGCCTGTCCATGTCGCGCGCGATCGCGGGCATCCACGGCGCGCTGGGCCGCGAGCACGGCAATGTCGGCGCCCGCGACGAAGGCGCGCCCGGCACCCGTGAGAATGATCCCCCCGACAGCGCCATCGGCGAGCAGCGCGTCGAGCGCCGCGCCGATCTCGCCGATCGTCTCGTCGTTCAGCGCATTGAGTTTGTCGGGGCGATTGATCGTGATTGTCGCGATGCGATCACGGACTTCGACGAGCAGGGTCTCGTAGGCCATTGCGCGCGGTGACTGGCGATCAGGATGACGCAGGTGCGGGGACGCAGCCGACCTCGAATCTAGGGAGGGGGACTGGTTTTTGCTTCCCCGCGCTCCGCATATGCCAGGCAAGTGGATTCATCGACGCGGAACGAAGACATCGGGCTTTCGCTACGAGAGCGCGGATGGCCGCGTCGTTCGCGAGCCGGCGCTGCTCGAGCGCATCGATCGACTGCGGATTCCACCGGCGTGGACCGACGTGGAAATTGCCGCGAGTGACCGGTCGGCGATCCAGGCATGGGGGTTCGACGTCAAGGGCCGTCGCCAGTACCGCTACCATGCGCGCGCCGTCGCGCTCGGCGACAAGCGCAAGTACTACCGCGTTCGGCAGCTCGCGCGCGACCTGCCCGTCATTCGTGCCGCGGTGCACCGCGATTTCCGAAAGCCGGGGTTCGGGCGTGAGCAGGTCGCCGCGGGCGTGCTGCGCCTCATCAGCGAGGGATTCCTCCGGGTCGGGAGCGAGCGATACCTGAAGGAGAACAAGACCTTCGGCATCACGACACTCCGGAAGACGCATGCGCGGGTGGAAGGCGAGTGCGTCATCTTCGCCTACAAGGGAAAGCGATCGATCATGCAGCGGCAGGTCGTCGTGGCGAAGGAGCTGGCCGAGTTTGTGGATCGGCTGCGCAGCACGCCGGGGCCGCGGCTGTTCCGCTACTTCGAGGACGACCGCTGGAACGATCTCGACGCTCGCGATGTCAATGACTATCTCCAGCGCGTGACCGGTTTTCCCTACACGGCGAAGGACTTCAGGACATGGGGCGGTACGCTGCGCGCCGCGACGGTGCTGGCCGACCTCGGCAAGCCGAAGTCGCCGACGGAGGGGAAGCGCAACGTCGCACTCGCGATGCGGCTCGTCGCCGGGGAGCTTGGCAACACTCCGACGATCTGCCGAAAGTCGTACGTGCACCCCATCGTCATCACGAAGTACCTGAAGTCGAAGATGATCGATGTTCCACGCCGGCAGGGTGGGCGCCCGTCCCGCCACGCCCACACGCCCGAAGAGTGCGCCCTGATCGACTTTCTCGATGAGCACTTTCCCGAGCGGCGGAAGACACGCCGCGTCGAAGCGCCGTGACCGCGCGAGGCGGCGGCAGCGGCCACCTGCCGCCGATCGCCGTACAGTGGTCGCCTCGAGGCGATGCCGTCCGCATCATCGATCAGCGGCGTCTGCCAGCGGACTGCGTAGAACGGGATCTGCGCACGGTGGACGACGTCTGCGACGCCATCGCGACGCTCGCCGTGCGGGGCGCCCCGGCCATCGGTGTCGCCGCAGCGATGGGGCTCGCCGTCGCAATGGCGGAGCACGTGGGGCGTCCGGCGCATGAGTTCGCGAAGTTGCTCGAGACGGGCGCGCACCGCATTCGGGAGACCCGACCAACCGCGGTGAACCTGGCGTGGGCAATCGATCGCCTGCTCGGTGCGGCGGCGATCCATGCCGGGGACAACGCGGCGATCGGAGACGCGCTCCGCGCGGAAGCAGGGGCGATTCTCGACGAGGACCGCGCGATGTGTCGCCGCATTGGCGAGCTCGCGTTGCCGCTGCTCCCCGAAGGGGCGCGTGTCCTCACCCACTGCAATGCCGGCGCACTCGCGACGGCGGGCATTGGCACCGCGCTCGCGCCGATGTACCTCGCGGCAGAGATGGGCAGGAAGATCGAGGTATTCGTATCGGAGACGCGGCCGCTCCTGCAGGGAAGCAGGCTCACGGCGTGGGAGCTGTCGCGCGCCGGGATTCCCGTGACGGTGCTCACGGATGGGATGGCGGCAAGCCTGATGCGCGCCGGCCGCATCGACTGCTGCATCGTCGGGGCGGACCGGATCGCCATGAACGGGGACGTTGCCAACAAGATCGGTACCTACTCGGTTGCCGTGGCTGCGCATCACCACGACATTCCGATGTACGTCGCGGCCCCCACATCCACGTTCGATCCGCGGACACTCACCGGAGATGCGATGGTCATCGAGCAGCGAAGCCGCGATGAAGTCGCGTTCAGCGCCCTCGGTCCGACCGTGCCGGCGGGTGCGGACGTGCACAACCCCGCATTCGACATGACGCCCGCCGCGCTGATCACCGCGATCATCAGCGATCGCCGCGTGCACCGCGCGCCGTACGATTTCGCCCTGTCCGGGACGAACCCCGCCCGGCTATGACACACGTTCTCGCGATCGATCAGGGAACCACGGGATCGACGTGCCTCATGGTCGCGCCCGACGGACGGGTAGCGGGGCGCGGGTATCGCGAGATCACCCAGCACTATCCTCGCCCGGGCTGGGTCGAGCACGACGCCGCGGAGATCCTCGAGCGCACCCTGGCCGCGGCGCGCGATGCCGTCAGCGCAGCCGGCGCGCCACCGGCAGCGATCGGAATCACCAACCAGCGTGAAACGATCGTGCTGTGGGACCGCGCAACCGGCGTTCCCGTTGGACGCGCGATCGTCTGGCAGGACCGGAGGACGGCGGCTCGCTGCGCGGAGCTCGCAGGCTCGGCGGACCGACTCGCCCAGCTCACCGGATTGGTCGTCGATCCGTATTTCTCGGCGACGAAGCTCGAGTGGATGCTCCGTGACCCGTCGGTGCGCGGTCGAGCCGAACGGGGCGAGCTCGCGGCCGGCACCATCGATACCTGGCTGATCTGGAACCTCACCGGCGGCGAGACCCACGCCACGGATCCCACCAATGCGTCGCGAACGCAGCTGTTCGACATCGAAGCGATGGCATGGAGCGAGGAGCTCTGCGAGCTGTTCAGCGTTCCGCAGGCGATCCTGCCGGAGGTCCGGCCCTCCAGCGGTGTGCTTGGTCATTCGCGCGAGTCGCTCTTCGGTCGGCCCGTGCCAATTGCGGGAGTGGCCGGGGATCAACAGGCGGCGCTCTTCGGGCAGGGATGCTGGAAGCGCGGAGATGCGAAATGCACATACGGCACCGGCGCCTTCCTCCTGCTGAACACCGGGAGTGAGCGACCAGCGCGCGGTGGCGGGTTGTTGACGACGATCGCCTGCGACGCGACGGGTGCTCCGGCCTACGCGCTCGAAGCCTCCATCTTCATCGCGGGCGCGGCAGTGCAGTGGCTGCGCGATGGACTCGGCATCATCGAGGCTGCGGCCGAGACCGAGGAACTCGCGCGCAGCATCGAGAGCACTGGCGGAGTGTACTTCGTGCCCGCACTCGTCGGTCTTGGGGCTCCGCACTGGGAGCCACGCGCACGCGGGACCATCGTCGGGCTGACGCGTGGGACGGGACGGGCGCACATTGCCCGGGCGGCACTCGAGGCGATGGCGTATTCGGCGAACGAGGTGCTGGAGACCATGCTGGCCAACGGTGGCACCGGATCGGATCTCGCCGCGGACGCCCTGCGCGTAGATGGCGGCGCGACCGCCAACGACTGGCTGATGCAGTACCAGGCCGATGTTCTCGACCGCCCGGTGGAGCGCCCCGAGATGGTGGATACCACGGCGTTGGGGGCGGCTGGCCTCGCGGGTATCGCCACCGGAGTCTGGCCCGACCCCGGCGCGTTCCTGGCGAGCCGGAAGTTCCGGCGGTTCACTCCCGGGACGGGCGCGGCGGCTGCGCGTGCTGGCGTCAAGGAATGGCAGCGCGCCACGCGGGCGGCCCTTGCATGGGCGCGGGAGGAAGGCGCATGAAGCGTACGCGGAACGCGAGCCGCTGGCTGGAGCTGCATGCGATCGAGCTCACGGCCTGCCGGCTGTGCGGGCACGAGGGCGTCATCCCGATCGTCTCGCGCCCTGCCTCGCCGCGCGCAATGCTCGTGGGCCAGGCGCCCGGGCAAACCGAGAGCGTGGATCAGCGTCCCTTTGCCGGACGGGCAGGGAAGACGCTCTTCCGATGGCTCGAAAAAGCGGGCCTTCGCGAGGCGCGTGCACGGGAGACGCTGTACATCGCGGCGATCACCCGGTGCTATCCCGGCCCCAGCCCGAGCGGCCGCGGCGATCGGGTGCCGTCACGCCGCGAGCAGGAGCTCTGCGCCGATTGGCTCGACCGCGAGCTTGTCGCGCTCCGCCCGCGGCTCATCATCCCGGTGGGTCGCCTCGCGATCGAGCGGTTCCTCGGCGCACGTCCCCTCGACGAAGTCGTCGGCCGCGCCCTGACCGTCGAGCACGCCGGCGGGGAATCCACCGCCATTCCGCTGCCGCATCCCTCCGGGGCGAGCAGCTGGATTCACGGATCCGGTCATGCGCAGCTCGTGGAGGATGCGATCAGCCTCCTTCGGGATCGATTCCGCGACCTCGGGATGACCGACGGCGCGCCAGGTGTTGAAATGGAGGGGGCGCACCGGTGAGGCTCACATTCCTGCTCGTCCTGGCTCTTCAGGCGCAGCCAGCCGACCGGTGGTTCTCCCCGGACAAGCTCAAGCACTTCTTCATGGCTGCGTTCGTCCAGAGCGTGGGGTACAGTGCGTTGCGTGCAACGCAGTTGGGCCACCGATCGTCCTTGATCGGAGCGAGTGCCGGAAGTATCGCCGTCAGCATCGGGAAGGAAGTGTCCGACGCGCGGCGAACGGGGCTCTTCAGCAAGCGAGATCTCGTCTGGGATGCCGCGGGCATTGGCGCCTCGACGATCCTGCTGGAGCGAACCGACCGTCAGCGCTGAATGACCTCGGGCGACGCCGCCCGTGGACAGGCGGTCCCTTATCCCCGCCTCGGCACGGCTGTATAATTCCAGCGTCGGACACTGCGGTGTTCGGCGCGATACCCTCCGCTACAATGAACGAGCTTTCCGGCTCATCGGATATCGCGACCGATCGCAGGTCCAATCTCGTGCTTCGCGCGCTCATCGACGACATGCTCGAGCGGGTGCGCGAGCTGAATCGCAAGGCCGAAGCGTGGTCCGGGTCGGACCGCGCCCGTGCCGAAGCCGAGCTCGACTCGATCATGGCTCGCGTCCGCCGGGTAGCTGCCCAGCAGGCGTCGACCGACTAGCCGGCGGCAGTGCCGCCGGGGGACACCCAGCGGCGTGAATCCACGAACGAAGTTCCTCCTCGGGTTTCTGCTCGTAGCCGGTACAGCCGGCTACCTCATGGCGAGCTCCATCCGGGACACGGGGATGTACTACTTCACCCCGAGCGAGCTCGCGGCGAAGGTCGCGGCCGATCCCGAGTTTCGCGACATCGGCATCAAGGTTGGCGCGCGCGTCGTCCCGGGATCGATCGTCCGGGATGCGGCAGGCCGCCAGGTTCAGTTCCGCGCGACGGACGGAGCCCAGACCTATCCGGTCGTCTATCGGGGTTTGGCCCCCGACACCTTCACCGACAGCGCCGACGTCATCGTTGAAGGCCGGCTCGATGCGACGGGCACCTTCCAGGCGACGGTGCTCCTCGCGAAGTGCGCGTCGCGCTTCGAGGCCGCGCCGGAGAAGTACCGCGACACACCCGGCTACAAGGCAGCGGCTCCAGCCAGGACGTCATGATTCTCGTAGGTGAGCTGGCGCTCTGGGTCGCCCTTCTCATGGCGGCCTGGTGTGCCACGGTGTCGTTCGCCGGCGGGAAGCTTCAGCGCGCCGACCTCATCGCCAGCGGAGAGCGCGCTGCCTACGCGACCGGCGTGCTCGTGATCGTCGCCTCCGCTGGCCTCCTCACCGCGATTCTCACGCACGACTTCTCGCTGAAGTACGTCGCGTCGTTCACGAGTACCAACCTCCCCACCGTCTATCTTATCGCCTCCTTCTGGGGTGGTCAGGCGGGCTCGCTGCTGTTCTGGACGCTGATCCTGGCGGTCTTCACCGGGATCACGGTCTTCGGCAACCGCGCACGCAACCGGGTGCTGATGCCCTACGTCACCGGTACGCTCGGTGTGCTGCTTCTCTTCTTCCTCGCGACGATCTGCTTCTCATCGAGCCCATACGAGCGGCTCGACTGGATCCCGGCCGAGGGCCGCGGGATGAACCCGCAGCTCCAGAATCCGGGGATGGCGATCCACCCGCCGAATCTCTATTTCGGTTTTGTCGCGACCCACATTCCGTTCGCGTTCGTCATCGCCGCGCTCATCACGAGGCAGCTCGACAGCGACTGGCTCGCGGCGGTCCGGCGGTGGGCACTGCTGTCGTGGCTCTTCCTCACGGTGGGAATCGTGCTCGGCATGTGGTGGGCCTACGTCGAGCTGGGTTGGGGCGGCTACTGGGCATGGGATCCCGTCGAGAACTCGTCGTTGCTCCCGTGGCTCACACAAACGGCGTTCCTGCATTCCGTGATGATCCAGGAGAAGCGCGGAATGCTCCGGAAGTGGAACGTGACGCTCGTCGCCGCGAGCTTTCTCCTCGCGATCCTCGGCACATTCATCACGCGCAGCGGTGTCATCAGCAGCGTGCACGCGTTCGCGACCTCCGACATCGGCAACTGGTTCCTCACGTTCCTCGTCGTCGCGATCGCCGTCAGCGCGTATCTCGTCACGACCCGGTTGCGCGACCTGGAAGCGAAGGCGCACCTCGAGAGCATGGTCAGCCGCGAGGCGGCGTTCCTGTACAACAACGTCGCACTCGTCGGGATCGCGTTTTCCGTCCTCTGGGGGACGCTGTTCCCGATCCTCAGCGAGGCGGTGAAGGGTGAGAAGATCACGGTCGGCCAGCCCTTCTTCAATGCGGTGAACATCCCGCTCGGCCTCTTCCTCCTCGCGCTGACGGGCATCGGACCGTTGATCGCATGGCGACGCGCATCCGTTGCGAACCTGCGTCGGCAGTTCGTGATCCCGGTTGCCACCGGGGTCGTCGCCGGCGTGTTGTTGCTCGCCCTTGGCATGCGAGATGGGTACGCGCTCGTCGCGTACGTCCTCGCCTTCTTCGTTGCGGGAACGATCGCGCAGGAATTCGCCCGCGGCACCCGCGCCAGGCGATCGATGTACGGCGAGGGCATCGGTGCGGCGCTGTTCCGTCTCGTGGCGCGCAACCGGCGCCGCTACGGCGGCTACATCGTACATGCCGGCATCGTCCTCATGTTCGCCGCGTTCGCCGGCATGGCATTCCGGAAGGTGCATGGCGACGTCCGGCTCGGGCCCGGCGAGACCTTTCGCGCGAGCGACCCGTACGGGCGCGAGTGGACGTTCACGAACCAGGGCATCTCCGAGTTCAAGGCGCTCAATCGCGAGGTCTCCGCGGTGAGCCTCGCGACCACCATGGACGGCAGGCCGCAGGGACTCATGAAGAGCGAGAAGCGGCAGCACGTGGACAGCCGGGGTGCCCCGACCTTCGAGCCATCGACCGAAGTAGGGATCGCCACCACCGCGAAGCAGGATGTCTACGTCGTCCTTGCCGGGATCGTCGGGGACAACGTCGCCTCGCTCAGCATCACCTTCAATCCGCTCGTCATCTGGGTCTGGGTAGGTGGTGCCCTCATGGCGATCGGGGGCCTCATCGTGATGTGGCCGCTGGCGGACAGGCGTCGCGCGCAGAGCGGATACATCGCGACACTTCGTCCCGAGCCGCTGCCGAGCGCCGCAACGTGACCCGCGCGATGGGCGATCATTCGCCGCGGATCGGCACCAGCCGCCGGGTGTTCCTCGCCAACCTGGGAATCGGCGCCCTTGGCGTCCTCATCCCTACCGCGGTCCGCGCGCAGTCACGGCAGCCGGCACAGACGATGTCCGGCCCGATGCGTGGTGAGGCCTACATCAGGGTCTCGCTTCCCGAGAGAACAGGAGTGACACCGAAGGTCAGCCTCGAGCAGCGCGATGACCTCGAGAAGCACCTGAAGTGTCAGTGCGGCTGCCCGCTGGACATCTACACCTGCAGGACGACCGACTTTGCGTGCCCTGTATCGCCGAAGGTCCACGCGGACATCCAGACGCTGATCGCCAGCGGATACAGCGAGGCCGAGATTCGCGATGCCTTCGTGGCCGCGTACGGTGAGCGTGTGCTCACCGCGCCAAAGCCTCAGGGGTTCAACCTGCTGGCGTACGTGGCTCCTTTCGCCGCGATTGCGAGCTTCGGGGCGTTTGCTGCGTGGATCATCCACCGCTGGCGGAAGGAGCCGCCGGTAGACGCTGATGCCTTCGCTCGCATCCCGCAGGCTGGCGGAACCGCGGACGAGCTCGCGCGTCTCGATGCCGCGGTGCGGAACGACGACCGGTGACAGCGCTGATCATCGGGACGGCGATCGCGCTGATCGCCGTCGCCTTCGTGCTGGTCCCGCTCTTTCGCGACGACGTAAGCGTACCGCGGGCGGGGCGGATTGCGGCACCGGAGCGCGGTGCCGACGATGACGCCGTCGGCGCACTGCGCGAGATCGAATTCGATCGCGCGACCGGCAAGCTATCGGACTCGGACTATGCGGCGCTGAAGGCACGCTACACCGCGGAGGCGCTCGACGCGATGCGTGCGGCGGAGACCGGAGCAGCGACACCAGACGTGCCGGATCTCGCCGAGGAAGCGATCCTGCGCTACCGCAAGCGGGCCGGCGGCTGCGCTACCTGTGGCCCGCGTCCCGAGCCCGACGCCCTCTACTGCTCGACCTGCGGACGATACCTCCCTGGCCGGTGCACTGGCTGCGGCGCCACGGTGAACGAGCCCGCGGCGCGCTTCTGCACGACGTGCGGGAAGACGCTGGCGGCGTAGCCAGCGTCAGCGCGTGTACACCACGCCGCCCTTCATCACCAGCCGCACCTTGCGCAGCGAAGTGACGTCCTGCGTCGGATCGCCATCCACCGCGACGAGGTCCGCAAGCAGTCCGTTCCGGATGGCGCCGATCCGATCCGCCATCTGAAGCATCTCGGCGTTGATCGACGTCGCGGACTTCAATGCCTGAAGCGGGGACATGCCGTACTGCACCAGCAGCTCGAGTTCCTTCGCGTTGTCGCCGTGCGTGAACACACCCGCGTCGCCGCCCGCGCAGATCATGACTCCGGCGTCGATGGCGAGCTTGACGCTCGCCTGCTTCGCGCGAAGCGAGGGTGGCAGTGGATCGCCGCTGCGGTACCCGCTGCGCTGCTCGAGGAGCGAGACGCCGGCGGCGACGGTTGGGCAGAAGTACGTGCCATGCTCCTTCATGAGCCTGAACACGGCGGCCGTACCGCCATCGCCATGCTCGATGCCGCGAACACCCGCGAGCGTCGCCCGCCGCATGCCTTCCTCGGTGCTCGCATGCGCGACGACCGGCCGGCCCGAGCTCCCCGCGATCTCCACCATCAGCTTCAGCTCATCGAGCGTGAAGCTGGGCCGCGCCTCGCCGTTCGGTCCCCAGCGGTAGTCGGCGTACACCTTGATCCAGTCGGCACCGTGCTTGATCTGGTTCCGCACGACCCAGCTGATTCGATCCGGGCCGTCGGCCTCCTCGGCTCCCTGCGGAATCACGTCGATGAAGTCGGTCGAGAACGCCTTCGGTCCGTAGCTGCCGGTCGCGACGATCGCTCGCGACGTAATGATCATGCGCGGCCCGGGGATGATCCCCTGCGCGATCGCTGCCTTCAGGCCCGCATCGGCATAGCCGGCCCCTTCGGTTCCGAGGTCGCGCACGGTGGTGAAGCCGGCGAGGAGCGTAGCCTTTGCGTGGTTGACGGCGCGGGCCACGCGAAGTGCCTCCGGCTCCCGCAGGACCTGGTCGTCCCACGACGTCTCGTTGTACGGATGCAGGAGCAGGTGCGAATGCCCTTCGATGAGTCCCGGGATCAGAGTGGCCCCCGGCAGGTCGATCATCGTCGCGCCCTGCGGGACCTGCACCTGGGAGCGCGGGCCCGCCGCTTCGATCCGGTCGCCGCGCACGATGACGATCCAGCCATCGTGCGGCCGCGCGGCCGTGCCGTCCCACACCCGGGCTGGCACGATGGCCGTGACCGGCCGTGGCTCGGGAGCGCCGCGCCCCTGGGACGAGAGCAGACGTGGCAGGCAGATGATGAGTACGAGGATCGCGCGGGTCAGCATGCCAGAGCCGGAGAGAGGAAGGAAACAATCATGGGTGACGCGGCTCTAGTGTATGACGGCGGTCGACCCCAGTCTACCGCGCTTCCCCGCTGCCCCCGACGAAACGAGTGTCAATGATCTTCGACGCCGCCGGAACTACTCGTCAGCTCCACGCGACCGTTGCGTCGATGATGCTGGCCATCGCGGGACTCGCCGCGTGCACCGCACCCGACGCTTCGCCTGCGGACAGTCTGCCCGGAGCGACCGCCGCCGACAGCTTCGGCGGGCTGCCAACGAGTATCCGCACCGTTCGCGTCCGCGCGCGGCGCGATCTCGTCGAGAGCTCCGCGGCCGCGGCAAGCGTCCGCCAGCAGGGCATCGTGTTCACGATCAACGACTCGGGAAACGAGCCACTGCTCTTCGCGCTCGACACCACCGGCGCCGACCGCGGTGCGTGGCGCATCTCGGGAGCTACCAACGTGGACTGGGAGTCCCTTGCGGTCGGACCGTGCGGCAACCTGGGTCGCGCGAGCGACTCGGCCCGGCTGGGTTCGAGGTGCCTGTACATCGGCGACACGGGCGACAATGAATCGGTGCACGCGACGCGCGTCATCTACCGGGTGCCGGAGCCGAACACGGACTCGGCAGGCGCCCTTGGGGCGATCACGGCCGAGCGACTCGTGTACCGCTATGCGGATGGGCCGCGGGACGTCGAAGCGATGTATGTGGCGCCCGACGGCACTATCAACCTCATCACGAAGCGGGCACTGAAGGATTCGGGCGGCAGCGTGCGGCCGGCACTGATCTATACGATGGGACGCGCCGCGTGGCAGGGCACTGACATCGCCGTGGCGACGCTCGCCGACAGCCTCGCGATCGTCCCGACACAGGGTCCCTTCAGGCAGGTCACCGACGCGGCGCTCTCACCGGACGCACGGCTGCTCGCCGTCCGGACGTACTTTCACATCTACATCTTCGAAGTGAATCCGCGAACGGGAATCGTGCGACGCGCCACTCCGCCGTCGCTTTGCAACATCGCGGGACTCGAGGAGCGCGTGGGGGAGGGGATCGGCTGGCTCCTTCCCGGAACGCGGCTCGTGCTCACCAGCGAAGGGCGCAACGAGCCGCTGCACATCGTCCAGTGCCCCCTGCCCGCCGACTGACGCGGGCCGACAGGGCTCCCCGATGGTCAGGGAACGACGCGACTCATCCCCTCGGCCATCTTGATCGCGTTGTACGCATTGACGACGCCACCGGTGGAGGACAGAGATCCGAAGGGAACGGTGCTCGAATCGTCGCCCGGCCTGACGACCATGAGATCCCGATACGCGACGGTCGACGCCATGATGATGCGCTTGACGTCGGCCGCGGTGAGCTTCGGGTAATGCGACATCAGCAGCGCGGCGAGTCCGCTGACGACCGGCGCCGCCATGCTCGTCCCGCTCTCCCGGACGGTCCGCCCGCCGACGTTCAGGGAGAGGATGTCCACGCCGGGCGCGAACACGTCCACCTTCTTCGTGCCGAAGTTCGAAAACTCTGCCGCCAGCGCCTTTCCGCCGCGCCACGATGACGCGCCGACCTCGATCCAGTTCGCCGCCGCGCCGCCGCCGATGTAGCCGGGGGTCGGGAAGCTGGGTGCCGTCTCGACGTCCTCGCCGTCGTTGCCCGCCGCGTGAACGATCAGCACGCCGCGCGAATCCGCATACCGCGCCGCATCATCGACCGCGCTTTTCTGCGGCGAGTACGATTTGCCGAAGCTCATGTTGATGATCTGTGCGCCATTGTCCACGGCGTACCGGATCGCGTTCGCGACGTCCTTGTCGCGCTCATCGCCGTTCGGCACCGCGCGGATGCTCATGATCCGCACCGCCGGCGCAATGCCGTCGATCCCCATGCCGTTGCCCCGAACCGCTCCAATGATTCCGGCGACGTGCGTGCCATGAAGGGCATCCGGGCCGGTGACGTCGAAGTTGCCGTAGTTGCGCTGGGTGAGGTTCAGTGGGTCATCGCCGACGATCCCGCGCGGGTCGAAGTCAGGATTCAGCCCGAACTCGAGCAGGCCTCGCATCGATTCCCCCTCCGACTTCACGATCTCGGGGGTGATCCCGTTCTCCGCGAGCCGCAGAAAGATGTCACGCGCCTCGGCGACATCCTGTCGCGTGGGCCGGAGCGCCTGCACTCGCGCCACCGTCAGCGAATCGCTGCCTGTCGCGGCCTTCAGCAGCGGAATACCCGCCTGAAGGCGCTGCTCGATTGCTGCAATGTTCGCCACGCTCAGACGCATCTCCGACCGCCGCTTCTCGAAGTCGGCCGTGACCCGCCCGCACTGATCGCGCTCCGCCTGCGGCAGTGACGGAGCGGGAGTGTTGCCGGGGCCCATCGTGCAGCGCCGGTACAGCCGCGTCACCTCGTACGTCTCGTCGTCGATGTTCCGGCCGTCGGGACCGCCGAGGAAATTCCAGCCCCGCACGTCGTCTGCGTACCCGTTGTTGTCATCGTCCGCACGGTTGCCCGGGATCTCCTTCGGGTTGCTCCACAGGTTGGCACGAAGATCGGGATGTGCCGTATCCACACCGATGTCGATGACGGCGACAGTGACCGTCCGCTGAGGCTGGCGTCCCGCGAGGAGCTCGCGTTCCGCCCGCCGGGCGCTGATGCCCGGCACGCCATCGGCCGTTGCATCGAGCAGGTGCCAGTCGGCGGGAGCCTCGGTGATCGCGGCACGGGGCTCGGCGCCAGGAGCCGGCGCGGCCGGGGCTCCGGGTGCCGTCGTCGTTCCGGCGGTGGCGCACGCGCCGAGCAGCAGTGCGGCGAACGTATGCGGGGCGAGCAGTCTCATGGGAGCGTCGGGATGTGCGTCAGAACGGCGTGAGGGAGCGCACAGAGGCAACTCCCGTGGGGACGAGCAGTGACGGAATCTAGGGTGGACCACTACCGGACGAACAGGCGGCGCCAATGGCCGGGTCATCATTTAGCGGCGCGATGTGATATTCCGGAGGCCGCCGCACGTTCCCAGGAGCGTGCCCGTTCCATCGAACGCACGTGTTGCAGTCCCCATTCCGAGGAACTTCCATGGATCGTCGCTCGTTTGCCGTGTCGGTATTGCTGGGCCTCATCTCGTTCGGCCCATCCGTGGCAGTCGCCCAGTCCGCGCCGCGACTCCCCGAGCGGGCGGTGCGGCGCGACATCCCGATGACGAACTCGATCCGCCGCGCGCATGCGGCGGGCACGAGGGACTCGACAGGTCGTCCAGGGCCCAATTACTGGCAGCTGCGGACGGACTACACGATCAACGCGCGTCTCGATACCGCGACATCCACCATCAGCGGGCGCGAAACGATCGTCATCCACAATGCGAGCGATTCGGCGCTGACTTCCATCGTCATGCGCCTCGATCCCAACCTGTACCGGCCGACGGTATCGCGCGGTGCATCGGTGCCGTCCGAGACGACGGAGGGAATGATCGTCACGCGCCTTGCCGTGAATGGCGTGGCTGTCGATCTGGCCGCGGCGGGCGGGCGCGGGGGGCAGGGAGGTGGCGGCGCGGCAGCTCCGCGCCAGACGACCGTGAGTGGGCTCCAGCAGACGACGGCGCGCATCAACCTGGCTGACCCGATCGCGGCGAAGTCGAAGGCGACGATCGATCTCGACTGGAATTTCCGCGTCCCTGGCGGGCCCGGCGGTCAGGGCCACCGCATGACGATGCGCTGGGCCGATACGCTGTACCAGCTCACCCAGTGGTATCCGCGCGTCGCTGTCTACGATGATCTCCGTGGCTGGGACACAGAGCCCTACCTTGGCCCTTCGGAGTTCTACAACAACTTCGGGCGATTCGACGTGCGCCTCGATGTTCCGGCGGGCTGGCTGGTCGGGGCAACCGGCGTACTGCAGAATCCCGAGGCGGTGCTCACGCCTACCGCCCGGCAGCGCCTGACGAGGATTCTCGGGTCGGATTCGACGGTAACGATCGTCGGCGCCGATGAGGTTGGGCCGGGCCGCTCGACAGCACCTGGGACTCGCCTTGTCTGGCACTTCGTCGCCGACAGCGTCAACGACTTCGCCTGGGCGAGCGCCGCGAAGTACACGTGGCATGCGACGCGAGCAACGATCCCCGGCCGCGGACCTGTCCCGTTGCACATGTTCTATCTCCCCGGCAGCGCCGCGTCGTTTACCGACGCCGCGTCGCTGAGCCGCCACGCGCTGGAGTTCTATTCCGCGCTGTGGATGCCATACCCGTTTCCGCAGATGACAATGCTCGATGGACCGAGCGCGGGAATGGAATATCCCATGGTCATCAACTCCAACCAGGGCGCGGCCGACCATGAGACCGGCCACCAGTGGTGGCCGATGGTCGTCGGGACGAACGAGACGTGGTACGGGTGGATGGATGAGGGATTCGACCAGTACATGAACATCCTCTCGGCCGCGCATCGCGCTCAGCGCCCCGCGCGGCTCGATGGGCTCGGACAGAGCTATGGCCGTACGAGCGGCGATGAGCGCGAAGGCCCCCTCATGTGGAACGCCAACTACGGCGGACCGATGTACGGCTTCCAGGCCTACAGCAAGGCACCCCTGATGCTGTCGATGCTCGGCGGTGTCGTCGGGGATACGGCCGTCACTCGCGCGATGAGCGATTACGCGAAGGCGTGGCGCTTCAAGCATCCGTCGCCATGGGACTACATGTTCTTCATGAACAACGCGCTCGGTCAGGACCTCGGCTGGTTCTGGTATTCCTGGCTGTTCACGACCGAATCGGTCGACGGTTCGATTCAGCGGGCGACGAGCGCGGGGAGCCGCACGAAAGTCGTCGTTCGGCAGGATGGACAGATGCCGTCGCCTGTCGTCCTCGGGGTGCGCTTCGCTCCAACGGGCCCACCGATCCGGCTGATGCGGAACGCCCGTATGACGGACAGCGTCACCGCGGTGGTGACATATCCGGTGGACGTCTGGTTCGCGGGGAGCCGGACGTTCGAGGCCGAACTCGACTTCGGCGGGCGGGCCATCGAGCGCATCACGCTCGACCCGTTCGGGCGGTTTCCCGATCGTGACCCGAGCGACAACGTATGGCCGAAGTCGGGCGCTGCCACGAGGGCGCCGGGGGGGCAGTAGGACACGGTCCGGCGCCGCCGTATCGCGCGGCGCCGACGCGTGCCTGGTTCAGCCGATGTCGCTGGGGTCGAATGGCTTGAACTTCGGGGCGCACTTCATCGGCGCCCTGCCGCTGAGGGTGAGGACGGTGTCGATGTGCAGGATGCCCGTGTACATGGGATCGAGGTACTGCTCGTCCTTCGGCACCGTATCCCCGCGAATCTCGATGTAGACGGGCTGAAAGACCGATTGCGTCATCGTGTCGTGGGCCTTGCGGAGTTTCTCCACCGTCACGGTATCGCCTTCCACCCAGAACATGGCCGTGTCACCGCAAGCCGTAAACGCATTCAACTGCTGTCCGCCATAGCCGCCGACGTAAGTGCCGCGGTGGGTTGGCTCGGGCCCCTCTGCTGCACAGGCCATCGCGAGGGTCGCCGCGACGACGATCCACACTCTTGGACCGGTCATCGCTCGACGGCCTCGAGTCGGAGCCGCGCGACCCGCAGGGGGGCGACCGTCGCGACGGCACAGAGCAGGGCGGCGAGACCGAAGCCGACGACCATCTCGGTCGCATCGATCGGGGTCCCGTAGGTCTTGGCACGGAGGTACGCGTACACCGGGCGCGCCTCGAGCACGACGGTACCCGCAATGAGCGCCACCGCCGTCATCATGAAGACCAGTCCCCCGAATGACGTGGGGATCTGCGCAGCATTCTCGGTATCGAACTGCGGGAAGAGTGCGCCGATGCCAAGCGCGAGGCTGGCGAGTGCGAGTGTCATCATCGTGATCGTCAGGATGGAGACGGCGAACATGAAGACGGAGACCTGAAGCAGCGCGTCGGTGACGCCGACGATCGCCAGCGCGAGGATGAGCAGCGGAAGGGTCCCGACCCAGAACTTCGACCAGAGCAGCGCCGTCATCGGCATTGGACTCGAGCGAAGCAGCCAGAGCGTGCGTCCTTCGAGGCTGACGCCCGGGAAGATGAACCGCGCCGCGACCGACGCGATGACGAACCCGGCGAGGACGAGATTGAGGAACGGCACGATGTTGCGAAGGAAGAAGGTGATCCCTTCGCCCCGCAGCGGGAGGTACTTGATGTTGAACACATAGACGACGACGAGGACGGCGAGCAGGATGAGCTGCGACCACTGCGTCGTGTCACGGAAGAACAGGCGGAGCTCCTTCAGCAGCAGCTCCCGTCGCAGCACGCCAACCGGCGCCAGTGCCCAGTTCCCGAAGCGGGCCATGATGCCGGCACGCGCCCAGCGCTGGCCGCTCTCCTGCGCCTTGCTGAAACCCTGCGGGTATAGCGCCGAGTGCAGCAGGGCACCGAGCACGATGAGCGAGCCGGCCGTGGACCAGAGCAGGATGAGCGGGAGCGGGTCGAAGGAGCCCTTGAGCCACGACATCACGCCCTGCTGCACCCACTCGCTCGGAAGGAAGGGCGACGTCGGCGTGCGAAGGATCGCGATGAAGTCCACGAGCGAGCGGAATCCCTCGGGGCGCGCAAGGCGTTCGGGCCGCACGACGCGAAACAGCAGCACGATACCGGCGGCGGTGAGGATCGCAATGACGCTGAGGATGTCGCGCGTCCGCCGTGCAGGGAACAGGTTCACGAGCAGGAGCGTGACCGCGCTGCCGATGATCGTCGGGATGAGCAGGAAGGGGACGAACAGGCCGATGACGAGGAGCGGGAATGCCCAGCCACCATCGTACACGACGCCATAGGCCGCGAACATCGGCACGGCGAGCAGCACGACCATCCAGCTCGAGTGCACCGCGGTCTCGATCAGCTTCGCGCCATAGAGTCGCAACCAGTCCACCGGCGCGGAGACGAGCAGGTCGAGGTCTCTCGCGAGAAAGAAGCTCGATAGCGCGGTGATGACGTTCGACAGCAGGAGGATCGACAGGAAGCTGATGAGGATGACGCCGAGCAGCTTTCCGGCGAGCAGCGGCCCGATCTCCTGCACACCGCGGAAGTAGGCGAGCAGCCGATACAGCACGCCGAAGATGAATCCCCAGAAGATGAACCCGATCCCGGCGAGCAACGCAGTTCGTGCGTACCGGCCGCGCTCGCCGGAGCTGGCGCGCACACGCGCCGTGAGGAACTTCGGGCCGAGCAGGTGCAGCAGGGCAGGATTCGGCCGGGCGACGAGCACTGCCGGCGGAAACGCCACGCCCTTCGGCACTCCAGACTCAGACATTCAGGACCTCGACGAGCTCCCGCGCGGCATTCTCCCCGGTGAGCTTCAGGAAGATCTCCTCGAGCCCGCGGGTGTCGTCGCTGCTTCCGGAGCGGAGCTCCGCGACGGTGCCCGCCGCCAGGATGCGTCCACCCTGAATGATGCCGACGCGGTCGCAGAGGCTCTCCGCCACCTCGAGCGTATGCGTGGACATCATGATGGTGTTGCCGCGCGCCGTGTACTCCCGAAAGAGATCCTTGAGGATCCGCGTCGCCTTGGGGTCGAGGCCGACCATCGGCTCGTCCACGACAATGACCTCCGGCCGGTGCACGAAGGCGCTCGATATGATGAGCTTCTGCCGCATCCCGTGACTGTAGCTCTCGACGAGCTCGTCGCGCCATGGCTCGAGATCGAAGAGCGCCAGCAACTCGCGCGCGCGATGCTCTACCTGCGGTCCGCTCTGTTCATAGAGCCCGGCGACGAAGCGCAGGAACTCGGCGCCGGTCAGCTTCTCGTAGATGAACGGCCGATCGGGAATGAAGCCGAGCTTCGACTTCGCGCCCACGGGGTCCGCCGCGATGTCGATGCCGCCGATCCGCACCGTTCCGGATGTGGCGCGCAGGATGCCCGCGATCATGCGAAGGGTCGTCGTCTTTCCGGCGCCGTTCGGGCCGAGGAATCCGAAGAGCTGCCCGCGGGGAACGTGGAGGTCGATCGCGTCCACGGCGGTGAACTTGCCGTATCGCTTGGAGAGCGCCTGCAGCTGTATCATCGATGCGCGTGGAATGGGCGGCGACGCGACCGCACGCCCCGCGCACCTCAGCTCGATTCGATGACGTCGATCTCGAGTTGGCCGATGAGTCGGAGCAGGTCTGCTTGCCGCGTGAGACCGCCGATGATGAAACGGAGGTGCGCGGCGTCGGCCGGGAACTGCCCGAACGTTGGATCCACCGCGACCCAGTTACCGAGATAGACTTCCGGCCAGGCGTGGTAGTAAAACTTTCCGCGCACCAGCGCGAGGCCAGCGGCACTCCGCGCCGGGAGGCCAAGAGCCCGTGCCAGCGCGATGTAGAGCTGGGTGTGCTCGTTGCAATCGCCGCTCATGGTCCGCAACACCTGGAGTGCGTTCGGCACGCCGATCGTGATGCGCTTCCTGAGCGAATCGTACACCCACCGATTGAGCCGCTCGGCCACGACGCGTGGGTCTGTCGAGCCGTCCGCAATGCGCTTCGCCAGCGCGAGAATGCGGGCATCCCCGGACTGGATCAGCGGCTCTGCGGCGAGCTCCTCACGGAACCTGCCACCGCCCGTCGCGGGAAGCGTGTAGGTCGCGCGCAGCGCTTCGGGGCTTTCTCGCACAATCTGGAGCGTGTCGCCGGAGAGCGACTGTCGCTCGCCTTCGAGATCGTAGCCGACGAGATCCACGTTGCCGAGCTTCACCCGGAGCCGGGCGATGCGCGAACGATCGAGCTGCGCCGACGAGGCAATCGCCGTGGACTCGAGAATGTCGCGGTCCGACGTGATCGACGTTGCGCGCTCCCCGGCCGACAGACGCCAGTTCTCGAATGCAAGCTCGTATGCCGTTCGACGGACCGTCATCGTTCCAGGCTGGCTCGCCTCGACGATGCGCCCGCGCTCATCGACCCAGCCGCCGATCGAGCTGCCGGGGATGTCGAGCTTGAACGCGCGCACGGTGTCCGTGTGTGAGCGGACCCATCGCTTCGTCGTCGAATCCAGCACCGCGCTGTCGGGAATGACGAAGAGCGACTCGGCGGCAATGACGATCTTCACGTCTTTTCCCTCGAGCGCACCGGGCTGCATCACCTTCATCGTGATCTCTCGTCCGACTTCGAGCTTCTCCGAGAGCCCGATCACGAGCGGTACGAGCGTCGGGAAGACGACAGGCCCCGTGAGCCGCACGGTCTGCGAATCCTCGGCCTCGGGACTCGTCTTGATGACGAGGTGGAGCAGGGAATCGCCGTCGAATCGGCCGCTCGCACCCATCGGGGTCTCGAGCATCTCGACGGTCGCGCGGAAGCCGAGCATCCGCAGGCCCCGCGTCAGGCTCACGGCCGCGCGCGCTGAGCTCCGGTGCAACCGCTTGTCCACCGGGAGGTCGAGGACGAGATGGTCGGAGACCTCGACCGTCTGCTCCGTCGTATCGATCGTGGAGGACGCGAAGCCGATCTGCTCGCCATTGCGCTCAATGATGTAGAACAGCGCTTCGGGCGAGATCCGCATCGCCGCCTCGGCGAGTCGCTGCGTCGGCGCCTGGAAGAACTCGCGGCGGATGAGCAGCGACAGGGCGACGACCCACACCAGCAGCACAGCCGTCGCGATGACGGCACGCCGGCTCATTCGATGCGCCTGCCGGCGTGCCGCTGCGAAGACGGTCGGGTCACCGTCGCTGGATCTCGCGCGAGCGCTGGTAGGCGAGCGTCGCTTCCGCCGGGCGACCCATTCGGTCGAGCACCATGCCGACGCCCTTGAACGCGCGCCAGTTCGTCGGCTGCAGGGCGGCGGCCGCTTCGTACGCCGCAAGCGCCGCGGGCAGCTGGTCGATGTGGTTGTACGCTTCCCCGAGGTAGTAGCGCGCCGAGGCGCCGGCCGGCTCGAGGTGCGCTGCCTGCTCCAGCGGCTCGATCGCCTCGCGCCAGCGCGCTCGCTTGCAGAGAAGAATCCCCAGATTCATGAGGACTTCGGGGTTTCGCTCATCGATGCGTGCCGCACGGGTGAGATCGGTTTCCGCCTGGTCGTACTTGAGACGTGCCGTGAGGATCGCCGCGCGGTTGCAGAGAACCGAGACGTTGTCGGCGTCGAATGCCAGCGCCTTGCCGAGCTCCGACAGCGCGCCATCGACGTCGCCCGATTTCTCGAGGAGAAGCGCAAGGTTGTTCCGGGCCCGGATGTGCCTCGGCTCCCGACCGAGCAGGGCGCGATAGATCGCGATCGCCTCGCGTGCCTCGCCCGCCTCGGTGCACTGGCGAGCGCGTGCGTACATCGCGGCCGTGCTGTCCTCCGCGTCCGGGGCGACGTCGGCGGCACTCGTCACGGCGGGCGCCGCGCGGAGGTCGTCACCGAGGGGAAGCTGGTCCGGCGTCTCGCCGTCGAGGGGCGTACGATTTCCGAGGTCGGGCATCATCTATGTCAGCGCCAGGGTAGTCTCGTCGTTGATCCACTCGAGATATCGCGCGAGCCCACCGATGACCGGTAGCGCGAGCAGCTCGGGCAACTTGTACGGATGCAGCTGACCGAAGGCGACTTCGAGCGCCTCCAGTCGAGCCGAACGCGTCTTGAGGAGGACGACGACCTCCTGCTCATCCGCAACCTTTCCCTCCCACCGGTACAGCGATCGGGACCCGGGCAGGAGCGTCCCGCACGCGATGAGCCGCCGATCCAGGAGCTCCCGGATCAGCTTCACCGCTTCCTCGGTCGAGGCAACGGTGGTCATCACGATGATGGCGTCCGTGTGGGGCATTGGCTGTCGACGGGCAGGGTAGTGGAGGTTCTAATGTAATCGCCGGATGGGGGGTGAGCCGGTTTCGGCCCCCCGCGGGGCGCTTCGATGCCCCACCTCGCCGACTTGTATCAAGGTATGCCGACGGCCTAATTTCACGGGCTATGGCTGAAGAAGCTCTGATCGTCCGCGGCGCCCGCGAGCACAACCTCCGCGGGATCAACGTCCGGATCCCTCGCAACCAGCTCACGGTCATCACCGGCCTCTCGGGGTCGGGGAAGTCGTCGCTCGCCTTCGATACGATCTACGCTGAGGGCCAGCGCCGGTACGTGGAATCGTTGTCGGCCTACGCCCGGCAGTTCCTCGGGCTCATGGAGAAGCCCGACGTCGACTCCATCGAGGGCCTGTCGCCCGCGATCTCCATCGAGCAGAAGACGGCGGGCCACAATCCGCGATCGACGGTCGGTACGGTCACCGAGGTCTACGACTACCTGCGACTGCTCTTTGCTCGCGCCGGAACGCCGCACTGTCCTTCGTGCGGCCGCCTCGTGCAGCGGCAGAGCGCGGCCCAGATCGCGGACACGGTGCTCGCGTGGCCGGAGGGAAGCAGGATCCAGATTCTCGCGCCGCTCATCCGGGGCCGGAAAGGCGAGTTTCGCGAGCTGTTCGAGTCCGCCCGGAAGCAGGGTTTCGTTCGGGCCGTCGTGGACGGCGAGATCATCGAGCTCGCTGACCCGCCGAAGCTCAACAAGCGCCAGAACCACAACGTCTCCGTGATTGTCGACCGCACCATCGTGCGGACCGAAGATCGGGGGCGCATTACCGATTCGCTCGAGACGGGGCTGAAGCTGGCGGAGGGTGTCGTCGAGGTCGTGCGCTATGGCGAGTCGGAGACGACGCATCTTTTTTCCGAGCGGTACGGCTGTCCGGAGTGCGGGATCTCGATGCCGGAGATGGAGCCGCGACACTTCTCCTTCAACTCACCCTTCGGCGCATGCGCGGCATGCGGAGGTCTCGGAACGCGGCGGCAGGTCAGCGCGGAGCTCATCCTCGGCGACCCGCGGATCTCGATTCCCGAGGGCGTGATCCTCCCGTGGGGCGAGCCCGATGGCTACCTGCGGAAGATTCTGCTGCCGGGGCTCGCGAAGGAGCTCGGGTTCAATCTCAACGCACCCTGGGGCGACCTGCGGCCAGACATCCAGAACGCCATTCTGTACGGCTCCGGCGGGCGCGCCGAGAAACCGTCGACGCCGGGCCGTGCGACGGCCAGCGGTGCAAAATGGGACGGTGTCGTCGCGAACATCCAGCGGCGCTACGACGAGACCGAATCGGACGGCGTTCGCGTCGAGCTCGAGGAGTACATGTCGGTGACGAATTGCGACACGTGTGCCGGGCGCCGGCTGAAACCCGAGTCGCTGGGGGTCACCATCGCGGGGCGGAACATCGGCGAGGTCGTGGAGCTCGCGATCACCGATGCGCTGGTCTACTTCGAAGGACTGACGCTCCGCGCGCCCGGCCGCCCCGGACTCGATCCCGAGATCGCGGGCCCGATCCTGAAGGAAGTGCGCGAGCGTCTCCGGTTTCTCGTCGATGTGGGACTGGACTATCTCACCCTTCACCGATCCGCGGAATCGCTCTCCGGCGGGGAAGCCCAGCGCATTCGGCTCGCGACGCAGATCGGGTCGCGACTCGTCGGCGTGCTCTACATCCTCGACGAGCCGTCGATCGGGCTGCACCAGCGCGACAACGCACGGCTCCTCGCCACGCTGAAGCAGCTTCGCGACCTTGGCAACACCGTCATCGTCGTCGAGCACGATGACGAGACGATGCGGGCGGCCGACCATCTCATCGATCTCGGCCCCGGCGCGGGCAAGCATGGCGGAGAGGTGATCGCCTCGGGGACGGTAGACGAGGTCATCGCCAACCCTGCGTCGTTGACCGGCCGCTACCTCAGCGGACAGCTGTCGATTCCCGTTCGCCCCGAGCGCCGCCCGGTGACGCCGCACGCGATGCTGCGCGTCGAGGGCGCGCGCGAGCACAACCTGCGGGATCTTACCGTCGAGGTCCCGCTCGGCGTGTTCATCGCCGTCACCGGCGTCTCCGGCTCAGGGAAGTCCACGCTCGTCGAGGACATCCTCCATCGATCGATGGCGCGGCATTTCTACCGCGCGCGCACGATTCCCGGACGGCACGACCGCATCACGGGCCTCGAGCATCTCGACAAGGTCATCGACATCGACCAGAGCCCGATCGGCCGCACCCCGCGCTCGAATCCGGCGACGTACACGGGGCTCTTCACGCCGATCCGGGAGCTGTTCGCCGAGCTTCCCGAGGCGAAGATCCGCGGCTACGGGCCGGGGCGGTTCTCCTTCAACGTGAAGGGTGGCCGGTGCGAGGCGTGTCAGGGCGATGGCCTCGTGAAGATCGAGATGCACTTCCTCCCCGATGTCTACGTGCCCTGTGATGTATGCAAGGGCAAGCGATACAATCGCGAGACGCTCGAGGTCCGCTTTCGCGGCCTCAGCATCGCGGAAGCCCTCGAGCTCACCGTCGAGGATGCCGCCACGACTTTCGAGAATCAGCCGCGCATCGCACAGAAGCTCGGCGTCCTGCGCGACGTCGGACTTGGCTACATCCACCTCGGCCAGAGCGCGACGACGCTGTCGGGCGGTGAGGCGCAGCGCGTCAAGCTCGCCACCGAGCTCGCGAAGCGCGACACCGGCCGGACCTTCTACATCCTGGACGAGCCCACCACCGGCCTGCACTTCGAGGATGTGCGCGTACTGCTGGACGTGCTCCACAAGTTGGTGAACAAGGGCAACACGGTGCTGGTGATCGAACACAATCTGGACGTGATCAAGACGGCCGACTGGATCGTCGACCTGGGCCCGGATGGGGGTGTGCGCGGAGGGTCCGTTGTGGCATCTGGAACGCCC
>JANPKQ010000203.1:0-7119 GCA_031426115.1 Gemmatimonadaceae bacterium
ACGGTGATCGACATCGGGATTGCGGAATACACAGCTGGCGCGACCTTCTACACGGGGTTGGCGCAGTGGGAGTACGGCAACTACCTGAAGAACATCCAGTTGCCAGCCACCGGCTTCACCGATGAAGAACGCGCTGCGGCAACGGAAGGTGCGGCGAAGCTTGCCGAGCAGGAGTATACGAACGCCAAGGCGATCTGGCAGGCGCTGATCACGAAGGCCGAGGCTGAAGAGGCCCTGCGCAACGATCCTGGGGCGCAGAAGTGGCTGCAGCTCGCGCGCGAGGCGCTCGGCGGCAACGTGCCGTCCGAGCCGCCCCCGCCGGCATCCGTTAATGAGGTCATTCGATGAAGCGTCTTGCTCTCGGAGTCGCGGTCCTGGCGCTAGCGCCGGTTGCGCTCGAAGCGCAGCGGACGCCGCCGCGGCGCCAGCAGTCGATCGAGATCGTCGGCCAGGTACCGACGCCGCAGGTTGTCACAGTGCGCCCGCGCGAGATGCCGAACTACGATCGCCGGGTCCTTGTCCCGACGTTCTACGACCACGATTTCTGGCAGTCGATCCTCCCGGGCTACCTCCTCGTGCGTCAGCGCACGATTACGGGGACGGTGCCGGGTGACACGACGATGGCTCGGCGCGATAGCGCCGGGGTGATGCCGCCCTCCGGCGCGCAGCCGGCAACGACCAACCCGCCTCCGGCCGGAATGACGCCGCCCCCATCGGGCGGCGCCCCGCCGCCGCCGGTCGCGACACTGGGGCAGCCCGCGGCAGGGCCTGCTCAACCTTCCACCGGGTACACCCGGTCGGGAGATGACGCACGACGGGTCCCGCCTCAAGCGGGCAGTCCGGCACTTCCGCCGCGCTGACACAACAACAACAGCACAGAGTTAGGAGACGTACGAGATGACAGGGATACTCGAGTGGTTCCGGAATGGCGGTACGATCATGTACCCCATTCTCGCCGTCGGGATCATCGGATTGGCGGTGTTCCTCGAGCGCTTCTACGTGATCGTGGTGAAGGCCAAGATCAACGGACGCGCTTTCATTGAACGAGTCATCCAGCTTGTGCGGTCCGGCAAGGCCGAGGACGCGATCAAGCTCTGTGCACAGTCCAAAGCGGCGCTGCCCGACATGGGACTGCTCATCCTTCGCAGCCGTAGCCGCGATGAGGCAGATCTGCAGAACGTCGCCGATGCCGCGGCGCTCGCCGTCATTCCGCGTCTGACCCGCCGGCTTCAGTACCTGCCAATGCTTGCGAACGTTGCGACGCTCCTCGGGCTGCTGGGAACGATCTTCGGACTGCGCGAAGCGTTCGAGTCCGTCAGCGCAGTCTCCGCAGGAGAGCGCTCACAACAGCTCGCCGCTGGTATCGCCATCGCGCTGAACGCGACCGGATTCGGACTTCTCATCGCCGTTCCGCTCTCTGTCGCGCACAGCTATCTCGTAAGCCAGGCCGAGACGATCATCGAGCAGGTGGACGAGTTCTCGGTTCGTTTGATCAACGCACTCATTGACCGTCCGGACGTCCGCCTCGGTCACCGGTAACCGACACTATGGCATCGCTTTTCCACCGCTCCAGACAACGGCGCGCCGAACGGGCGCCGTTGACGGCGGGCGGGAACCTGAACCTGGTTCCACTGATCGACGTCCTGACGTCCATCGTGTTCTTCAGCTTGCTGACGTACACAGGCGCGGCGATGGCGATGCTGACATCGTATGAGCTCATGCTGCCGCCGACCGTCATCACGGCGGATGATGCGCGAAACAGCGGGGATGCCCAGAAGGCAACTCTTCTGCTCGCGGTGAAGATCCTCGACGGGAACCTCCGCGTGGAACATTCCGAAGAGAATGGGTTCCGACAGGATATTCGTGGAACCGATGAGAATTCGATGAACCAGCTGCAGGCCGTCATGACGCAGATCCGGACAAAGTACCCCCAGAACGCCGATGTCCTCGTCGTCCCATCCGACGAGGTGAACTACGACACGGTCGTCAAGGTGCTCGAGCGGCTCCGCATGGCGCAGTACACCGGCATCTCGCTGGGAGCCCGCGCCCGCGGGCAAGTCACGTCCGCGTCGGCGAGGTAACGCATGGCAGAAATGACTCGCGCCCGTGCGGCTCGTGAAGCACGACGCAGCGCGCAGTTCGCAAAGTTCCGGCTTACCGAGCTCAACCTCGTCCCGCTGGTCGACACGTTCGTCGCCATTGTGTTCTTCTCGCTGGCGACGGCGACGGTTGGAGAGGAGATGCCGGTCATGCCGGGTGTGACGTTGCCCGACTCGCGGGTAGGGGAGACCGCGCTTCAGGAGCTCACGGTTGGCATCGGCAATCAGATCACGATCAACAGCGTGCCGATCATGACGACGCGTGAGGCCGCGTCGGCGCGATCGAATAATGCCAATGAGCCCCTGTTGATCCCGCAGCTCTTCACGGCCCTCAAGGCGCAGGCGGATACACTTCGCCAGGCCAAGGGGCTCGACCAGAATACGTCCGTGCCGAATCCGCTCGCGATCCAGGGCGACAAGACGATGCAGTACGCGGTGCTCGCGCGCATCATGCAGACCGCCCGCCTCGCGGGATTCAGGAACGTCTCACTCCAGGTGAACCGCACCGAAGCTGCTGCGGCCCCCGCCCGACCGGCAAACTAAAGATGGCGACTCCTCCACGGCCTGCGACGAGCCCGCAGTCACCTCGTGATACCACCTTCACGCGCAACCTGAAGTTCGAGTTTGCCGATGAAGAGGGTCGCGCGCTGGTCGGGTCTTACGCGATCTCGATCACCCTCGGCGTCCTGTTCCTCCTGCTCGTGCGTTTCGGACCGGCGACGAAGGTTGCCGACCTGCTGCCGCCGCCCGCGCCCGCGATCGACGTCGTCTTCGAAGGTCCGATTCCGGAGCCCACGCCGATTCCGCCAGTCCCACAGGCCGGCGAGGCGGTGCGGACGCCGTCGCCCGGACCCACGACTGCCGCTCCCGGCCCTCGTGGTCCGACGCGTGGGAATCCTCGTCAGGGCGCTCCCGGATCTCGCACGGAGTCGAACCGGGCGGGGGCGATCGGTGATGCGTTCGGCACGGGAAGTGGTGCGGGCAGCGGCGGCCTCGTCGGCGATGCGTCCAACATCCTCGGCGGCGTCGCGGTGAACTCCGGTTCCGGTGGATCTGGTGGAGGACTCGGTGGAAGCGGCGGCGGTGGAACGGGCGGCAAGGTCGTGCTTGGCAACGGGCAGGGCGGCCAGGGGTCCAGCACGCCGGGACGTGGTGGTATCGGCGGTGGAACGGGCACGGGTGGCGGTGGGGGCGGCGGCATCGGAGGAGTTGGCGGCGGCGGTGGCGTTGTTCGTTCCACGGTGCGTGTCTCGGCGCCTGCCGCAATCAGTGTCGAGCCGCTGAAGCCGGGTCGCAACGTTGACGAGCTCGGTACGTATGTGCGCAGCCGTGAGTCGCAACTCCGCTTCTGCTATCAGGAAAACGGACTCAAGGTCAATCCCAGCCTGGCCGGGTCGATCACCGTGGCGATCGACATCGCTGAGGGAGGCGCGGTTCGCGGCGCGAACGTGACACGCCGGAGCTGGTCCGGTGCTGGAGCGTCGGAGTCCGAAGCCTGCATCGTCCGCGCGATTCGCGGATGGCGCTTCCCCTCGTCGGCCGCGGGGCAGGGGACGTACGCGTTCCCGTTCAGCTTCACGCGCTAGTTTCGGGAGACAGGACCATGACGACGCGGGGACCCATCGGGCCCCCGCGTTCGTCGTTCCGGCACTCTATCGCGGGCGGTCTGGACGCGGGGGCGGGATACGCACGGTGTCCGTCGATCCTCGGCGAACTGTCACTGCGTCACGGACCCGGGGTTCCGAACCCCGCGTTGCGATCCCGATGGACCACTCTCCAGGGGCGAGGGATAGGGTGACGGTTGCACCGACTGCCGGAACTCGCACCGCGGCTCGACCGTCCGCACCGTTTGTCTCCGGGAGCGCGGTTGTACCGCGGCGTGGCTCGCCCACTGGCTGCGGACTGTCGAGGCTGACTCGAAGCGCCTCCTCTCGCCGGCGCGCGGAGTCGCGGGCGGCGCGTACTGCCTCGGCAGCCAGCGTCCGGCGCCGGATCTCCGCGTACCGCACGGCATACGCGCGTGTCCTGCGGTCGGCGGTGTCGATCGCGCCCACTTCACGTCCGAGCGTGTCCCGCAGCGCGCGAAACCTTGCATCGAGTGCGGCGGCACTGTCGCGGATGCTTGTCAGCCGGGGGTCGCGCTCCGTCGCGGGTGACGATCGCGGGGTCGATTCGCGCGAGGAGACAGATGCTGCCACAGGTACGGCGACAACTTCCACCGGTTCTGCCAGCATGGTAGAATCGATCAGTATCACGACGTCGCCAGAACGCGCACAGCCGACGGTGATGAGCGCAACCATGAGCGCCACCGCGCCCCGTCGCATGGCGAGAGGAAGAGCCTGAACATCATGTGGCATTGGGCGGTGCAAGCTATTGGCGTCGCTCTGACGCTGCAAGCAATCCAGCCGCCGGCCCCGCGGGGGTTCGTCAACGATTTCGCCAATGCGCTCTCGTCGGAGAGCGAGGCGACAATGACGCGCGTCATCGAGGATGTGCGGGCGAAATCGGGCGGTGACATCGCGGTCGTCACGCTTGCCGACGTCGGCCAGCGCAACCCGGCGGATTGGGGCCTGGCGATCGGGCGTCAGTGGGGCGTCGGCGGACGCGGGGATCCCGGTGACCGCGCTCGGAACACCGGCGTCGTCGTGCTCCTCGTGCCGAAGGAGACCAACTCCAGCGGCCGCGGGGAGTGTCGGATCGAGGTCGCGAATGGAGCCGAGGGCTTCATTACAGACGCGATGTCGGGGGCGATCTGCCGCGAAGCCACACCGATGTTTGCCCAGGGCGATTACAGCGGCGGGCTGACACTGGTGACGCAGCGAGTCGCGGAGCGTTTCGCGACGGAGTTCGGCTTCGAGCTCGACGCATCGCTGTCTCCAAGCCTGCGCCAGCTCCCCCTGCCACAGGAAGGTTCAACCGGGCGCACCGTCGGCTTTTCGCCGGGAACGATCTTCTTCCTGTTCCTCATGGTGATGTTCATCATGCGCTCGCTCGGCGGGCGGAGCCGGCGCGGACGGCGCCGCGGTCGTGGCGGGTGCATGCCGATCTTCATCCCGTTGGGAGGCGGCGGCTGGAGTGGCGGATCACGGGGTGGCGGCTGGGGTGGGGGAGGTGGTGGGTTCGGCGGATTTGGCGGGTTCGGTGGTGGCGGCGGATTCAGCGGCGGCGGCGGAGGCTCGAGCTGGTGATGACATGGCAACGATGACACTCGACGACCTCGTCGCGCAGCTGCTCAAGGCGTACGGGGATGAGCTCACGGCAGTGGTGCTCTACGGGTCCGCGGCGGCGGGCGAGCACATCGCCAAGCGGTCCGACTATAACGTGCTCGTGATCGTACGCGGACTCTCGCTCGATCGCCTTCGCGCCGAGGCGGCGGTGGCACGGGCCTGGAGCGCAGCCGGCAATCCGCCGCCGCTGACGCTGACGGAGGAGGAGTGGCTGCGGTCGGCGGATATCTTTCCGATGGAGTACGCAGACATCCTCGAGCGGCACCGCGTCCTGCACGGGACGCCGCCTTTCGAGGGAATCGTCGTCGATCGGGAGCACCTCCGGCTTCAGGTCGAGCACGAGGCCATGGGGTCGCTGATCCAGTTTCGTCAGGGGATTCTCGCGTCCGGTGGCGATTTGAAAGCCCAGGTGGAACTGCTGGCCAACAGCCTCAGCACGATCATGGTGATCTTCCGGGCGGTGGTGCGACTCCACGGAGAGGCGCCGTCCACGGATTACGCTACGCTGACCGCCGGGGTGGGTACCCGCGTGGGAATGGACCCGGCGCCGTTTCTCAGCGTAATACAGCACGTCCGCGGGACCGCCCGTGTCACGACGGCGTCGGTTGGCGACGTCCTTGCTGGATACCTCACCGGGCTACAACGCCTCGTTGCCTATCTGGACCGTTTTGCCGGGCATTGACCGCCCGAGCACAGTTGTCCCCGCCCTCACTCCGACTCGGAACTCGACATGAGACGCCTGCTTCTGCTCCCACTGCTCCTCGTTGCCATTGCCTGTCCGAAGGACAAGAAGACCCCGGATACGCCCAGGCTTCAGGTTGACACGACGCCCGCCAACCTGAGCGACCTCGGAACATCGTTGCCACCGGCCGAGCCTGATACGTTCAAGGCAGCGAAGCCGGCACCGCAGCCCTCGGGCGGCGGGGCGAGCATTCCGTCCGCGCCAGATGCGCTCATGGAAGCCGTCCGCCGCGAGCAGTCTGCGACGCAGTTCTGCTACAACGAGTTCGGGTTGAAGAACGACCCGAACCTCCGCGGCAACGTCGTGCTGCTCGTGACCGTGGGCCGTGCCGGTATCACCGACGCGAAGGTCGGAGCATCGCGGTGGTCCCCGTCGGCGGGCGGCCGGGCGGTGAACAGCTGCCTCAACGAGAAGGCAAAGGATGCCTTCAAGATTGCGCAGGGCGCAGTGAAGCCCGGGACGTACCAGGTTCCGCTGTCGTTCGCAACGCGCTAGCGACCGATCGATCATGAACGAACCCATTCGCTCCTGGAGGAGCTCGATGAGACCACGCTCGCTTCCCGTGCTGCCACTCGTGCTCGTACTCGTGGCATCGTCGTGCGGCTACAACACCATCCAGACGATGGATGAGCGGGCCAATGCGGCAAAGCAGCAGATCGAAGTGCAGCTGCAGCGGCGCGCGGACCTCATCCCGAACCTCGTCAACACCGTGAAGGGCTACGCTGCGCATGAGGAGGCTGTCTTCACGAACGTGACGCAGGCCCGAGCGGGCCTGACGAGTGCGATTTCCCGCGGCGACCCGCGCGAGATGGCGCAGGCCAATGAGAACATGACCGGCGCGCTTGGCCGGTTGCTCGTCGTCGCGGAGGCATATCCGCAGCTCAAGGCTGACCAGCAGTTTCTGCGGCTACAGGACGAGCTGACGGGGACGGAGAACCGCATTGCCGTGTCACGGACGGACTACAACGAGATCGCGGGCCAGTACAACACCTACATCCGGCGGTTCCCGGCCGCGCTCACGGCCAAGGCGACCGGTGCGAAGCCGCGCGAA
>JANPKQ010000204.1:0-18771 GCA_031426115.1 Gemmatimonadaceae bacterium
GACGGCAACTGCAAGAGATTGAAAAGCTCCCGCATTCATGGGTCATCGCTCTCGCGCGCGGCGCCCTCAACGCGCTCGGAATCTTTCATGTCCTTCATCCCTTCATGCTCTTCCAGTTCGGCTTTTGGAAAGTCGGATCCCGAACCGGAATCGTGACGAGCGTCGAGTAACCTCAGCGCGCGTGCCGGGCGAGACGCGCGGTGAGGTGCCGCTTCACATCGGGCCACTCCTCGGCGAGGATGCTGTACATCACCGAATCGCGCGCGCTCCCGTCGCGGCGGGGATGGTGCCGGCGGATGACGCCATCCTTGTGGGCGCCAAGCGCTTCGATTGCCTTCTGGGATGCGAAGTTGAAGTTGTCGGTGCGGAGCCCGACGACGCTGCACCCGAGGGTGTCGAAAGCGTGGCGGAGCAGCAGCAGCTTGCACGCGGTGTTGACATGACTGCGCTGCCAGCGAGCGGCGTACCAGGTGTAGCCGATCTCCACGCGGCCAATGGCCGGGACTATGTCGTGATAGCGCGTGCTTCCCGCGATCGCGCCGGTCGTCGTCTCGCGCACAACCCACGGCAGCATGTGGCCGGCGCGCTGGCCGTCGAGCGCGGTGGCGATGTAGCCAGCGGTCTCTTCGGGTTTGGGAACGGAGGTGAACCACAGCTCCCAGAGCTTTCCGTCGGCGGCGGCAGCGGCAAGACCGTCCCGGTGGGCGGCGGCCAGCGGTTCAAGCCGAACGCCGTTGCCCTCGAGGGTGATTGGAGCGGTGACGATCATGCGCACGGTCGGGTGCGGGGAGTGGGCACGGTGTCCATCACGACATTCCTCAGCCGCGATCCGGCTGATAGTGAATGGGCTCGGACCCGTACAGGTAGTTCCCGTAGTACTCCGCGGGCCTCTGATCCGGATGGGCCTCGAAGTCGATGTACGGCGCCGAGCAATGAGGACATCGCAGGGGATTCAGGTATCTGAACGCCGACTCATCCGGCGCCTTCGGGAGCGCTGTCTCGAGCGCTGCGAGTTGCGCTGGGTCCGGAACAGACAACGCCGCAGGGCAGCCGGGAACGTCGTCTCGAAGGGTGAGCGTGTACTTGCCTGAGCCCGAATAGAAATACCCCGAGTTGCTGAAGCCCGAATGAAAGGACTGGACCAGAAAGGAGCGATGGCAGGCGTCGCATTCGCAGGACAGGAGCACGTTCCCTATCGTGATCGAGCCGGGGAAGTGCAGTCCTCGCGCGAAGAGTCCCTGACCCCGGAGTTGTTCGTTGCCAACCTCCGCGCCAGGGAGAAAGAAGGGCTGAAAACGAATGCCCGTGGCTCCTCCGGCGAGAAGCGTCGCCGGATCATCTCCCTTTGATTCCGCAACGACGCAGTCGGCCTGGCACACGAGGTTCTCGTGGACGCGAACGGAGATGTGAAACCATCCGGAAAAAGCAGCCAGGCTGTGAATGTGCGGCACTCCCGCCGAATCGCGAAACGTGATGCTCCCATTCGGCGCCACCCGGGCAACGGGCGTTAGCTCGCACGGGATGTCGGCGGCGTTCACACGACATACCTCCGTTCCGTCCACTGTGACGAGAAGCAACGGAGACTCTTTCTTCCAGAAGGGCACGTGCATCGCCTCGTGTGATGGTGCGATTGGCAACGTTGCGACGTCCCGACTACGCCAGCAGTGATAGCAGCGCGACGAGGCCCGCGATCGTACCTGCCATGACGCCCACCATGAAAAGCCCCTGGCGGGCCCCGCCCGGTGCATCGCCCGCTCCCGCCCGCGCGCGCATTCCATACCGCGCGCCGCCGATCATCAGCGCGCTGGCGATCGCCATCGGTGTCGCGACCAATAGTCGTTCCAGGAAGCTGAGCCCCGCGCCCGACTCCGCCATGAACCGCGCAAGGAAGATCGGCACGCTCGCCCCAAGGGCGAGAAGAAGCCCGACGACGATGAGGATGGTGGCCAGTGTCGTCGGGCGGATGCGCGGCTTGGAGTTCTGCACGGGATCATGATGTGTCCCGCGGCCGGAAACCTCCAGTCTCTCGTGAGCACATGCGCCAGCAACGCTTTCCCCCCCTTGCGACGTCTAAGGTCCACGTTCCACTTACTGCATAGAGAACTGCCCTCATCAGGCGCACCGCCGTGCCTCCCTACCTTATAGAAGGGGGGTTGGCCCGGGCGCCTCTCCCGGATCAGGATCCGACCCATGGCCCTTCCAGGTCGCGCGCTGGTTATCTCCATCACCGTCATCGTCCTCATCATCGCTGCCACGGCGTCGATGGTGAAGATCCGGAATGACTCGAAGAAGGAGGATTCCACCAACGCCGCAACAAGCGCGACGCCCGGGGGAGCGCCGGCAGTCGGCAACGACGACGCCTTCGGCGGCAGTGGACCCCAGCCGGTGTACGGCGCGATGGTCGTCAAGGACACCCTCGTCATATCCGTCAACGCGACCGGCCAGGCCGCGGCATGGCAGCAGATCCCGCTCTCCGTCGAGGTCGCGGGACGCATCGCGAGGCTTCCGCTCCAGGAGAACGACCCCGTCGTCGCGGGGTCGGTGCTCCTCGCCCTCGACACCACCGAGTTCGCCTTCAACCTCGCTTCGGCGCGCACCCGGCTGAAGCAGTCGCAGGCGAACTACCGGGCGGAGATCCTCACCGACTACCGCATCACCGATCCCGCCCTGCGCGCATCCCGCGATACCGCGGCGCGCATGAAGAGCGGCCTCGCTGACGCCGAGATCCAGCTGCAGCGTGCGGAGATGGACTACGAGCGTGTGCGACTCCGCGCGCCCTTCAGCGGCCGTGTCGCCAACATCAAGGCGGTGCCCGGCCAGCGCGTTGGGCCGGGCACCGAGGTCATGACGATCATCGACATCGACCCGATCAAGGTCGAGGTGCAGGTGCTCGAGAGCCAGATCGGCTTTCTCGCACGCGGCCGGAAGGCACAGATCACGTTCGCTGCATTTCCCGACGAAGTGTTCAACGGCCGGATAGAAACGACGAATCCGATGGTGGACCAGACGACGCGCATGGCGCGGGTGACCGTCACGATCCCGAACCCGCGCGGCCGCATCCTTCCGGGGATGTACGCGCGCGTCAAGCTCGACGCGACACGGCTCGCTGATCGCATCCTCGTGCCGCGCACGGCGATCCTCCAGCGCGGACGCGACCTCGTGATGGTCTACCGTCCCGAGGGCGATCACGGCGTCGCGGAGTGGCGCTACGTCACCATCGGCCAGGGGAACGATGACTTCGTCGAGATCCTCGAGAATCCGGACACGAAGATGGTCGCGCCCGGCGAGATCGTCCTCACCAACGGCCACTACACCATCGCGCACGACGCGCCGGTGAAGCTCGTCAACAAGCCCGACGGCGGCACGAAGTAACCGCGTCGCGCGCCACAGGCGCTCGATGCTCACCCATATCAGGACGATGGTCATGAAGGTCTCGCGCATTCCCACTCTCGCGATCCTCCTCGCGTCGGCGACGACGCTCGCTCCGGTCGCGCGCGCCCAGGATACCGCACCGCCGATGCTGACGCTCGCCGAAGCGCTGCGCCTGGCGCGGGAGAACAACCCGACGTATCGCCAGATCCTCAACGACCCGCAGGTCGATGACGCGAACGAGCGTGCGGCGAAGGCGAAGTTCTTCCCGACGCCAAGCATCAACTTCAACACCGGCGGCGGCCCGACGCGCACGATCGCCGACGGCTTCACGACCTTTCGCCGGTCGAGCCAGACCTCCATCGGCGTCGGCCTCGACATGACAATTCTCGACAACGGCGCACGGATGAACCAGCTCCGCTCGACGCGGCTCGGGGCAGACATCACGGGGATTCGCGCCGAAGTCGAAGGGATCGCGCTCCGGACCCTCATCACCCAGCGCTACTACGCAACGGTCCTCGCCGATCGCGCGGTGAAGCTCGAGGAGCGCCAGGTCGTCAGCCGCACCGACAACTTCAAGGAGATGCAGGACCGCTTCGCGATCGCGCGCTCGACGCAGATCGACGTCATGGTCGCGGAGCTCGCGGTCACCACGGCGCAGAACACGCTCGAGCGCGCCCGCGACGACGCGCGCAAGCGTCGCCTGGAGCTGCTCGAGGCGATGGGAGTGACGCTGGAGCCGAACATCCGCGTGGACACGATCGTTCCGGGAACGCTCGACCCCGCGCTCCTCACGACCGACTCCCTGCTCGGCACGGCGCGAAAGCTCAATCAGGTACTGCGACAGAACGAGATCACCCTGCGGCAGCGCGGCATCGACGCGAAGTTCGCGCGCGTCAGCCGCTGGCGTCCCAACGTCCGCGCGTCCGTCGGCTACGACCGCTTCTTCAACAGCACCGAGTACGACGCCTTCCTCCAGCCAAAGCTCTCCAACAGCACTTTCAGCTTCGGGCTCACCGCGGGCTACGACTTCCCGGAGTGGTTTCAAAGCTCAGCAACGGTGATCTCACGCGAGGCAGCGCTCACCGACCAGCAGCTCGCCCTCCGCGGTCAGGCGCTGCGCATCGAGCGCCAGCTCCGCAGCCAGCTCATCGACCTCCAGGCCGCGGCCCGCGACCTTGGCCTCGCCGAGCGCGATGCACGGCTCCGCCGCGAAGTCGTCTCCATCGCCGACGAACAGCTCGCCGCTGGCACGCTGCCCTTCTTCCAGTACCAGACCTACGTGGATCAGGCCGCGCAGTCCGAGCGCGCGGTGCTGCTCCGCCGGCTCGGCGTCATCTCGGCGCAGCTCGCGCTCGAGGAAACCGTCGGCGCGCCGCTGAGGCCCTGATCGATGTCCTTCCCGAGCAGGTCGATCCAGCGCCCGGTCGCGGTCGCGATGCTCTTCGTCGCGATCGCGTTCATCGGCGTGCTGTCGCTGCGGCGGCTGCCGATCGACCTCCTTCCGGACATCGCCTACCCGAAGCTCGTCATCTACACGGCCTATCCCGAGGTCGGGCCCGCGGAGGTCGAGCAGTTCGTCACGCGGCGCATCGAGGCGCAGTTCAGCCGCGTCCCCGGCGTCGAGCGCATCGAGAGCGTCTCGCGCGAGGGGGTGTCGATGGTGATCCTGCGCTTCGCCTGGGGCACCAACATGGAGTTCGCGGTGCTCAACGTCCGCGAGAAGCTCGACAACATGCCAGCGATCGGTGACAACATCCGCCCCACGGTGCTCCGCACCGACCCGACGGCGGAGCCGGTGATGACGCTGTCCGTTTCTGGTCGGGGTGACCTACGAAATCTCAAGGACCTCGCCGAGTCGGTGATTCGGCGTCGGCTCGAGCAGCTCGATGGCGTAGCCCAGGCATCGGTGACCGGTGGGCTCGAGCGCGAGATCCAGGTGGAGATCGAGCCGCGGCTCCTCGAGAGCTACGGACTCACCCTCGCGACGGTGAGCCAGGCGCTCGACGCCGCGAACCAGTCGGGCGTCGGCGGCACCATTCGTCGCGGCCGGTATCGCTATTCCCTGCGCACGATCGGTGAGTTCCGATCCGTGGACGAGATCGGCGAAGTCATCGTGCGGAAGGGCCTCCCGAACAACAGCCCTCCAGGGAGCACCCCACCGCCGGCGCGCGCGCAGTTCGTCACCCTGCGCGACGTCGCGACGATCACCGACGGCTACCGCGACCGCGAATCGATCGCGCGCTACTGCTCGGCAAGCCGCGCCGACTCGGCCAAGGCTCGGGGCGATTCGATCCGCGCCGACACCTCGCGCCCCGCACGTCCCGTCGCACCGCCGATGCCGACGTGCGGCGAAGCAGTCGGCGTGCTGCTCTTCAAGGAAGCGGGCGCCAACACCGTCACGGTGTCCGACACCGTCCGCACGGTGCTGAACCAGCTCCGCCGCGAGTATCCGGAGCTCACCATCGACATCGCGATGGACCAGGCGGGCTTCATCTCCAACGCCCTCCAGAACGTCATGCAGGAAGTCGTGGTCGGCGGCATCCTCGCCTTCCTCGTGCTCTTCCTGTTCCTTCGTGACGCGCGCTACCCGGTTGCGATCGCGCTGGCGATTCCGCTCTCGGTGATCGCGACCTTCGCGCTGCTCGACGCGACGGGGATTTCGCTCAACATCATGAGCCTCGGCGGCCTCGCCCTCGGCGTCGGGCTCCTCATGGACAACTCGATCGTCGTCATCGAGAACATCTTCCGACATCGGGAGAAGGGCCTCAGCCCGGCAGCCGCGGCTGCGCTCGGCGCCGAGGAGGTACAGGCGGCGATCGTGACATCCACGCTGACGACGATCGCGGTGTTCGGCCCGATCATCTACGTCGAGGGGATCGCCGGCGCGCTGTTCGCCTCGCTCTCCCTCGCGGTGGCCTTCTCGCTCGGCGTCAGCGTCGTCGTCGCCCTTTCGCTGCTCCCGGTGATGGCGGCACGGTGGGGGGACGAGCATGACGTCGCCGAGCCGACGCGCACCCGACGCGCGATGCGCGCTGTCGGCGGTGCAATTCGTCGTCCACTCGCGCGTGCGACTACTCCATTCTTCGACGGCTTCGACCGCGGCTTCGCACGCTTTCACGCGTGGTACGAGCGGCTCCTCGGGTCGGCGCTGAAGCATCGCGGCCGGGTGGTCGCGATGGGGCTCGCGATCTTCGCGATCACGGTCATCGTCGGTCTTCAGCTCAAGCGCAGCGTGCTGCCCGAGGTGGACCAGGGTGCCTTCCGTGCGGTGATCACGCTGCCGCGCGGCACGCCACTGGAGGTCACCGCGAGCACGGCCGAAGCGCTCGAAAGTATCATCATGCAGGACAAGGATGTCGATGCCGTGTTCAGCCGCATCGGGCGTCAGATCGCGATCGCCGGGATGAGCGAGGAAGAGACTGGCCTCAACACGGCGAGCCTCGAGGTGCGACTGCTTCCCAAGCGGAAGACGGCGGGCGTGCTCGACCGGCTCACGCCGCAACTGACGCGCTTTCCGGCGAACACCATCACCCTCCAGACCGGACAGGCGACTGCGCTGAGCAGACTGCTCGGCGGCAGCGAGGCCGACCTCGCCGTGCGCGTCACCGGCGAGGACTCGGATGCAGCCTTCCGGTTCGCGCAGTCGGTGGAGCGCCAACTGACGAAGGTGTCGTCGATCTCGAACGTCCAGCTCGGGACGAAGGTGGGGCAGCCGGAAGTGCTCGTGAAGATCGACCGCGAGAAGGCCGCGTCGTACGGCATCCAGCCCCGTGTCGTGCAGCAGGCGGTGGATGCGAACCTGCGCGGCGTGCGGACGACGCAGCAGTACGTGGACTTCGACCAGAAGATCACAATGGTCGTGCGTCTCCCCGAGGAAGCGCGCGAGCTGGCGACGCTTCAGGAGATGCTCGTGCAGGGCGTGCCGCTGCGCGAGCTCATCACGATCGAGGAGACCACCGGCGCGTCGGAGATCCGGCGCGTGAACCAGACGCGGGTCGTGGCGGTATATGCCGACGTCGCGTCCGGCGACATCGCCGAGGCGACGGCGGACATGGAGCGCTCGCTCGGTGAGCTCATGCGGCCAGGGGATGTGCGCTGGGAGATCGGCGGCGAGAATGAAGAGATGCGCCGCAGCTTTCGCGCGCTGATCTTCGCAATGGTGCTCGCGGTGCTCCTCGTCTACATGATCCTCGCGGCGGAGTTCGAGTCGTTCGTGCATCCGTTCACGGTGCTGCTGAGCGTCCCGCTGGGGACATTCGGCGCGGTGCTCGCCCTGTGGATCACGGGGGCGGGGCTCAACACCGTCAGCCTCATCGGCATGGTCGTGCTCGTCGGCATCGTGGACAACGATGCCGTCGTGAAGGTGGACTTCATCAACCAGATGCGCCGGAAGGGGATGAGCGTTCGCGATGCGATCCGCGAGGCGGGGCATGCGCGGCTGCGGCCGATCCTCATCAATACCATCACGGCGCTGCTCGGCCTCCTGCCGATGGCGATGGGGATCGGCCCGGGTGCGGAGCTGCAGGCGCCGCTGGCGATCGCGGTGTTCGGGGGGCTGCTCACGGCGACGGCGCTGACGCTCATCGTCATTCCCGTCGTGTACGACCTGCTCGAGGAGGGCCGCGGCAAGGTGCGCGAGGCGCTGGGCTGGTCGCGCACGCCGGCCGGCATGCCCATGCCGCAGGCGGGCGACTGAGGTGACGTCGATGACGCGACATTCCTTCGACGCGGAGGCTCACCAATGATTCGGGCGTCGATCAAGCGGCCGGTCGGCGTGACGATGCTGTATCTCGTCCTCACGGCGCTCGGCTTTGTCGCGTGGCAGAAGATCCCGATCGAGCTGCTGCCCAACACGAGCTTGCCGCAGCTCACCGTGAACGCCACATGGCCGGGTGCGTCGGCCGAGGCGCTCGAGGCGTTCGTGACGTCGCCGCTGGAGGCGGAGATCCAGCAGATCAAGGGTGTCGAAACCGTCCGCTCGAGCTCGAGTGCGGAGGGACGCGCGACGGTGAACGTCACCTTCGGGCGCAACACCGACATGGAGTTCACCCGGCTGGAGCTGTCGGAGCGGCTGTCGGCGCTGGCGCGCGATCGTTTTCCGCGCGGCGCCGAGCGGCCGACGATCACGCCGTACATCCCCGAAGCGCTGGCCGATCAGCAGAGTCCCTTCCTGCTCTATCGGGTCACCGGGCCCTATCAGCTCGAGGCGCTGGTCGAGCATGTCGAGGAAGTGATCCAGCCCGCGATCCAGGCGATCGATGGCGTGTCGGCGGTGAACATCTTCGGACAGGCGCGGCGGCAGATCGTGCTCGTCATGGACGAGCCGAAGATCACCGCGCTCGGCCTGACGCCTGCGCAGATCTCCCAGGCGCTGCGGGACATCGAGTTCTGGCGCGAGGTCGGGTCCGTGCAGGACGGCGACCTCGTGCGGACGGTGACCATTCACCAGCGCGCGGACTCCCTCGTGGACCTGCGCCGGGTGATCCTGCTCTCCGACAAGGGCCGGATCGTCCGGGTCAGCGACGTCGCGGAAGTCTACGACACCTTCCGCGACCCGACGTCCTACAGCCGGATCGATGGTTTCCCGGCGCTGAGCTTCGGTGTGGTCCGCGAGGCGCGCACGAACACAGTCGCTGTCGCCGATAGAGTGAAGGCGCGCATCGACTCGCTGGCGGCGCGGCATCCGGCCGGGGTACGGCTCATCCTCCAGAGCGATGAGAGCAAGGCGATCAAGACGCAGCTTACCGACCTGCGGAACCGGTCGCTGCTCTCGGCGCTCATCATCTTCGTCGTGCTGCTGCTGTTCCTCCAGTCGTTCCGCTCGGCGTTCATCGTCTTCTCGACGATCGCGTTCTCGGTGCTCATCACGCTCAACCTGATGTACGCCGTCGGGTACACGCTGAACGTGCTGAGCCTCATGGCGCTCGCCATGGGGTTTGGTATTGTCGTGGATACGGCCATTGTCGTGCTCGAGAACATCTACCGGCGGTGGCGACTCGGCGAGTCGCCGGAGTATGCAGCGGAGCATGGGAGTCGCGAAGTCATCCTTGCCATCCTTGCAGGGACGCTGACGACGATCGTCGTCTTCATCCCCTTCGTGTATCTCCAGGGAGAGCTGCGGATTTTCTACCTGCCGCTGGCGATCATCGTCGGCTTCAGCCAGATCGCGAGCCTCTTCGTCGCGTTCACCTTCATTCCGGCATTGGCGGCGCGGCTGCTGAGCTCGGGCGTGACGAAGCGGAAGGCGGTGGGCGAGGATCACGCGGTCGCGCTGAGCCTGCAGTTCGCTGGGGCCGGTGTCGCGGGGCCGCCGGACCGGAAGCGACCGATCTATGTCCGCGGCTATGCGGGATTGCTCGGAGTCACCCTGCGCTTTCCGTGGAGCTCGGTGCTGGTCGTGGCAATGATGCTCGGCGGATCGTTCTACCTGTTCAACAAGTACGTCAGCAAGCAGATGAAGTGGGGAAGCTGGGCGTCGCAGCGGAGCGTCGTGTCGGTGAGCGTGCGCATGCCGCAGGGCGAGGAGCTCGAGCGCACCGATGAGATCGCGCGCTTCTTCGACTACCGACTGCGCCGGATGGCGGGGGTCGAGTCGTTCACGACGAACGTGACGCCGCGCCAGGCGTCGATCGTCGTCACCTTCCCCGACTCGCTGGAGTACACGGTCGTTCCCCAGGCCGTCTATGACGAGATCGTCGCCTTCGGACTAAGCTTTGCCGGGCCGAGCCTCAGCGTCAGCACCAGCGGCAAGTCGTTCAACACAGGCGGCGGCGCGTCGATGGCGGGCAACCAGTCGATCAACGTCTACGGCTACAACTACGAGAAGGTGCGCGAGATCGCGGAGGATGTCGGGTTGCGGCTCGACAGGATCTCCCGCGTGCACGATGTGGATGTCAGCTCGACGAGTGGCTGGGGCGGCGGCGAGCGCGCGATCGAGCTCGTGGTCCGGGTGAACCGCGAGCGGCTCGCGATGCACGACATCACCGCACAGGAAGTCGTGCAGAAGGTCAGCGCGGCGGTGCGTGGGACGATTGGCGCCAACCCGATTCGGCTCGCGGGCGAGGATCTTCAGCTCGAGGCGAAGCTCAGCGGCTACGAGAGCTTCGACCTGCTGAAGCTCGAGAATCTCCTCCTCCGCTCGGCCACCGGCGAGGAGGTTCGCCTCAGCGACGTCGCGAGCATCGAGGAGCGGCGGGTGCTGAGCAGCATCGCGCGTGAGAACCAGCGCTACCAGCGCACGGTGCGCTACGAGTTCCGCGGGCCGCAGAAGCTCGCCGATCGCGAACGGAAGAAGATCGTTGCCGAAACGCTGGTGCCGGATGGCTACTCCGTAGTCGGCGAGAACCCGTTCAACTTCTCGCGGGAGGAGGAGAAGCAGATCTACGGAGTGCTCGCGATCTCCATCATCCTCATCTTCATGGTGACAGCGGCGCTGTTCGAGTCACTGCGGCAGCCGCTGTGCGTGCTGCTGACGATCCCGATGGCGCTGATCGGTGTGTTCCTTCTGTTCTACTACGTCAACGCGAGCTTCACCCGGGAGGCGTACATCGGGGTCATCATGATGGGCGGGATCGTCGTGAACAATTCCATCCTGCTCATCGATCGCGTGAACCAGGTGCGGCAGCATGGCCGTCTCGCGCTGGAGGAGGCGATCGTGCAGGGCACCCTCGACCGGGTGCGGCCGATCCTCATGACGACGGCGGTGACGATCATGGGGCTGCTGCCGCTGGTGCTGTTCAGTGAGTCGCCGGACTCGAACATCTGGAACGCGTTGGGATTCGCGCTCATTGGCGGGCTGACGAGCTCGACGCTCCTCGTGCTCAGCGTGACGCCGGCGATCTACTTCCTGTTCGAGCGGCGGAAGGAGAGGCGGAAGCTGAAACTGGGTGGGGTGCCGGCTTGGGTTGGGGCGGTTGAGGCGTGAACGGCTTCAACTGCAAATGCTTGAACGGCAACGGCAAGTGCGGAAAGACAACGGCGAACATGAGGGCTCAGGAGCGCGCTGAGCGCTGATCGCTGACTAACGCTGATCGCTGGTCGCTTGACTGCGGGAAAGGCGTTTGCCTCCACCGGGGCCCCGCTCTCGCTGCGCGAGCGACCCGATCTTCCGCCGGTAAGCGGTCGGCGATCGGCGTTTTTCAGCGATCGGCGACCGGCGCGCTCCTGAGCCCTCATGTACTGGCAGTTTATCTGCCGAATTAGGATAACCGGCCGATCATTCCTTGATTCCGGCGTGAACTTGGACCGCACAGGGGGTTCGTGGTTTATTGAGTGACCACCATTCCATGACCGTTGGAGAACCACCGATGTCGATTCGATCCACCCTGTCCCGCCTCGCTGGAACGACCATTCTCGCCCTGTCGCTCGGCTTCGCCGCGTGCAAGGGGAAGGATCCGGTCAATCCGGACCCGCATCCCGACATTCGGTCGGTGCTCGTCGAGGTCGCGGGTGGCGGGATCGTGACGTTCGACCGGAACCACATCGTGAGCGGCGACCTCACCATCGGCGACAACGCCATGGTCACGGTGACCTTCCGCGACAACGAGGGAAATCCGGACGGGGTGGCGATCAATCCCGGAAAGTTCGAGCTGCGGGTGAACTACCCCGGGGGCAATCCGGCGAACCTGACGTTCACGCCGAGCCCCACGAACCCGTTCGCCGGGACGTTCACGCGGACGTCAGCCTCGTCGACGCCCACGATCGTGCAGTTCGAGCTCTATCACCTCTCCGCCAAACCGCACGACGACGGACGCTGGAACGTGATGGTGAACCTCCAGTAAATCAATCGGCGGCTGGTAAGCGCCGGTCCGAGCCTACCGGCCGGCGCCGTACTTCGCGCGAACCACCCGCGCAGGCCCGGTCTCGGGCATGGTCACGATGAAGAGGTTGTCGTACTCCGCATCGGCGATGGCCGGGACGTCGGCGATGCCGAGTCCGCGCAGGATGTTCGGGACCGTGTTGCTGTGGCCGACGACGAGGACCACCCGGCCGCGATGCTTCCCGAGCAGCTCCGTGGCCCAGGTCTTCCCGTAGTCACGATCGCCTGAGGGTGCATCGAAGGTCGTGATCGGGAGCTTCAGCCGCTCCGCAACCGTGCCCGCGGTGGCCTGGGTCCGCTTCCACGCGGTCGAATAGATCGCCTGAATCCCGGCGTCGCGCACGGCATCTGCGAGTGCGAGGGCACGGACCTCCCCAGCCGGCGACAGCGGCGGATCATCCTTCGGCTCCAGCGCCTTCTCGGCGTGTCGGACAAGGATGATCGTCGTGGTCGTCTCGACCAGGGGCCGCCCCGGCGACGCTGCGAGGGCGATCAGGGGCAGCGCCAGGAGCGCCGTCGAGCGAATCAGGAAGGTTCTTCGAATCATTGATCTTTTACGGAAGGAGAGGTCGACCACGGCCGCTGCGACGTCACGGTAAACAACCACTTCGGAATCAACCACGGAAGCCACGGAGGCCACGGAAACTGTGACTTCACGCCGAATCGGAAGGGCGCTGCAATCAGCGGAACTGGTCGACGACGAGAACCCCGGGACGAGGTTATCCCCCTCCGGTTTTCGAAGTGGCCCTTTCCGTGGCTTCCGTGGCTTCCGTGGTTCGTTTGCAGTTGCAGTTGCCGCTCTGCCCGCCGGGCACGACGCATAACTTCCACCGCCACACATACATGCGCGATCTCGCGCGCCGCGTCAATCACCGCGGCGCAGGCGTTCGCGACGGCAACATTGCGTCCCTGTGGGGCGTATACCTCTTGATGCTATACAGAATGCGATTCACCATCATTGGCGCGGCCCTCGTCGCGCTGGCGGGACCCGTCGCCGCGCAACGCCAGGACACGCTCGCTCTGACGCTCGAGGATGCCGTGAGGCTCGCCCTTCGCGTCGGCGATGAGGCCCGGCTCGCCTCGGCGCAGATCCAGCTCACCGATGCGCAGATCACCACAGCGCGCGCCGGCGGGCTGCCGCAGCTCCGTATCAATGGGAGCCAGACGCACGTCATCGAGAACGCCCGCGCCCAGGCAGTCGGGGCGATCTTCAACCAGCCGAACACCTACACGGCGAATGCGAACCTCTCGTTCGCGTTCTTCCAGGGCGGGCGGGCCCGCGCGGGGCTGCGCCTTGCGTCCCGCTCCCGCGACGCCGCCAGGGCGAACGCCGAGGAGGTGCGATCGCAGGTGACGCTCGACGTGCAGCGCGCCTATGTCGCGGCGCTGTTCGCGAGCCGCGTCGCCGATATCCGCACCGCGGGCTACCAGCTCGCCTCCGCACGTCTCGACCAGGTCGAGCGCTTTCTCGTGGCAGGACGCGTGGCGCGCTACGACGTGCTTCGCGCACGGGTCGAGCGGTCGAACCTCGAGCCGATGATCGTCGAGGCGAAAAACGCGACGACCCTCGCTCTCCTCGAGCTCAAGCGGCTCACGAACATTCCCGCCGAGCAGCCGCTCGCCCTGACGACGCGCATCGATCCCTCCGCCGTCCGGATGATGCTCGCCAGCGTCAGCGACTCGGTTGCGATCGCGCAGCGGCCGTCCGTGCGCGCCGCGGAGCTCGTCCTCCAGGCGCGCCGCGATGCGATCGCCGTCGCGCGCGCCGACCTGCTGCCGACGATGTCGGTGTTCGTCCAGTCAGGCTACCAGGCGTTCCCGCAGGGCGGCTTCCCGACCGAGCGCGGCCAGCTCCTGACGATCCCCTGTCCCGATGGATCGACGACACGCACCTGCACCTCGCAGAACGGAGGCTGGTTCGGCGATCGCACGATCGGCACGACGTTCAGCTGGCCGTTGTTCGACGGCCTCCGCGCCAAGGGCAACATCGACCTCGCGAAAGCGCAGGCGCGCGTCGCGGAGCTGGAGCTCGCACGCGAGCGGGAGGCGGTGACGATCGAGGTCGCGGCTGCGCGAGCAGGGTTCCAGCGCGCCCAGGCATTGTTCGCGGCCCGCCAGGAGAACGCGGGCGAGGCGACCGAGGCGTTTACCCTCGCGTCGCTGCGCTACGACCGCGGCATGAGCACGCAGCTGGAGGTGTCCGATGCACAGCTCGCGCTGCTGACCGCGCAGACCGACGAAGCAAGCTCCATTTACGACCTGTATCTCGCCACCGCCGAGATGGCGCGCGCGCTCGGTCGTCCCATTCCCTTCCCGCCCGTATCAGGGGTGCGGACTACCACGACGCCCGAACCGACGCTGCCCGATGTCAATGTCCCGATCCCGCCCCGTTAGCCTCGCGCTCGCCAGCGCGCTCCTTTGCCTGACGGCGGCGTGCAGCGGCGGTGACGCCGACTCCGCCGCGGCGGCGACACCGGGCGCGAATGGCGGTGGCCGTGAGGGCGCGGAGGGCGGACGTGGTGGCGCGCGAGGTGGACGCGGTGGACGCGGGGGAGCGATCACGCTCTCCGAAGCCGATGTCGCCGCGGTGCGCCGCGCGTCGGTCGAGGAGGGGACGCCGATCACCGGCAACCTGAATCCGATCGAGACCGTGGATGTCCGCGCACGCCTGGAGGGAGACATCGTGCGCGTCCTCGCGCGCGAAGGTCAGCGTGTGAGCCAGGGCGAGCTGCTCGCGCAGTACGAATCGAGCGAGCAGGAGAGCGCGCGGCGCAGCGCAGAGGCGCGCGCCGTCTCGGCTCGCGCGGAGCTCTCGACCGCGGAGTGGAACCTTCAGCAGTCGGAGGAGCTCTTCAAGGCGGGCGCGGTCGCCGAGCGCGACCTGCGTGCGGCGCAGAACACGGTCGCGTCAACGAAGGCGCAGCTCGCGGCCGCCGAGTCGGAAGTCCGCTCGTCGGCGATGAGCGCGTCGGACACGCGGATCGTCGCACCGCTGACCGGGACCGTGGCAACGCGGAGCGTCGAGGTCGGCGAGCACGTCGCGCGCGGCGCGACGCTGTTCACCGTCGTGCGCAGCGATGTGCTCGAGCTGGCGGCCAGCGTTCCGGAGCGCAACACCGCGGGGCTCGTTCCCGGCCAGACGGTGAAGTTCTCCGCTGGCGGACGCGACTTTCAGGGCCGCGTTGCCCGCATCAGTCCGACCATCGACCCGTCGACGCGCTCGGTCAGCGTCTACATCCAGATCCCGAACGATGGTGGCCGCCTCAAGGGCGGCACCTTCGCCACGGGCCGCGTCATCGGCCGCACGCTCTCCGAGGCGCTGGTGATTCCGTCCAGCGCCGTGAAGCAGACGGGCGAAGGCACGCCGTTCGTCTACCGGCTCGAAGGAACGACGCTCGCCCAGGTGGGTGTGCAGCTCGGAATCGTCGATGAGGCCGCCGGGGTCGTGCAGGTCGTGTCCGGGCTTGCCGAGGGCGACCGCATCATCATCGGCAACGTCGGATCGCTCGGCAGGGGGATGCAGGTGCAGGTTGTCGGGGCCCCGTCGCCATCCTGAGCGCCGAACCGCTGATAACAGTCGGTTAGCCTTTCACTCAATGTTCGTGAGTATCGATGTTTCTTTCTGACGTCTCCATCAAGCGCCCGGTGTTCGCGACCATGATGATGGTCGCGCTTGTCGTGCTGGGCATCGTCTCATACGGCCGGCTCGCGATCGACGAGTATCCCGACGTGAGCTATCCGACCATCGTCGCGCAGACGAGTTACCCGGGCGCGTCGCCGGAGGTGATGGAGCGCGAGGTGTCGCGGCCGGTCGAGGAGGCGCTCAACACGGTGATGGGAGTGAAGGAGGTCACGTCCACGTCGAGCGAGGGCAACTCGATGGTGCGGCTCGGCTTCCACCTCGGCGTCAACGTCATGGAAGCACAGCAGGAAGTCGCGGCGAAGGTGTCGCGCATCCGCCGGCAGCTCCCGGACGACATCGAGGAGCCGGTCATCATGCGCTTCGATCCGAACGACCGCCCGATCATGGCCGTCGCGATGCAGAGCGATGAGCGGCCGATCCGCGAGCTCACGGACCTGGCCGAGGACGTCATCTCGACGCGGTTCGAGGCCGTTGCCGGCGTCGGCGGGGTGAATGTCGTCGGCGGGGCATCGCGGCAGATCGAGATCCAGCTCGATCCGGACGCGATGCGCTCGTACGCCATCAGCCCGGCGCAGGTCGTCGCGGCGCTGCAGCGCGAGAATCGCGAGGTGCCCGCGGGACGGATCGAGCGCGGTGAGAGCGAGCGGCTCGTGCGGATCACCGGCCGGATCACCGACCCGAAGAGCTTCGCCGACGTCGTCGTGCTCGTGCGCAACGGCACGCCGATCCGCATCAGCGACGTCGGCACCGTCGTCGATGGCACAGCGGACCGCCGGACATCGGCGCGACTGCATATGAAGGGCGATTCGATGGCCGTGGCCGCGGTGTCGCTCGAGATCCTCAAGATCTCCGGATCCAACACCGTCGAGGTCGCGGACGGTGTGGCGCGCGTCGTCGCCGAGCTCGGAAGCGAGCTGCCGCAGGATGTGAAGCTCACCGTCATCCGCGATGACTCGAAGAAGATCCGCGAGTCGCTCGCCGACGTCGAACTGACGATCATCCTCGGCGCGCTACTGACGGTGATGATCATCTACCTGTTCCTGAACTCGTGGCGCTCCACGGTCATCACCGGGCTCACCCTGCCGGTCAGCATCATCTCGGCGTTCTTCATCATGTGGGTGTTCGGCTTCACCGTGAACACCATGACCCTGCTCGCGCTCTCGCTGGCGATCGGACTTCTCATCGACGACGCCATCGTCGTGCGCGAGAACATCGTCCGGCACATCGAGATGGGGAAGGATCACGTCCAGGCGTCGAAGGAAGGCACCGACGAGATCGGCCTCGCGGTGCTGTCCACGACGCTCGCCGTGGTCGCGGTGTTCATCCCCGTGGCGTTCATGGGCGGCATGATCGGGAAGATCTTCTTCCAGTTCGGCGTCACCGTCGCATTCGCGGTGCTCGTGTCGCTGTTCGTGTCGTTCACCCTCGACCCGATGCTGTCGAGCGTGTGGCACGATCCTGAAGTCTCCCACGCACCGGGGACGCACGTGTCGCGCGAGAACGTCGGCGTCATCCGGCGGTTCAGCTTCTGGTTCAACGACCGCTTCGAGGGGATCGCCGATCGGTACCCGGGGTGGCTGTCGTGGGCCCTCGGTCACCGGGTGATCGTCATGGGCGTCGCCGCCGCGACGATCGTCGCGTCGATGGTCATCTTCCCGCGGCTCGGCTTCACCTGGATGCCTGTCGTGGACGCCGGCGAGTTCAACGTTTCGTATCGCACGGCGCCGGGATCGCGGCTCGACTTCACCGCGCAGAAGGGCAACGAGATCAGCACGATCCTCATGAAGCAGCCGGGCGTGGACTTCACCTACACCACGGTCGGCATCGGCCGCGGCGGTGGCGCGACCAACGGGCAGATCTCCGTCCGGCTCGACGAGAAGAACACGCGGCGCCCGCAGGGCGAGATCGAGACGGAGCTCCGGACGGAACTGCGCAACGTTCCCGGCGTGCGGCCCCAGATCACTGGGTCGCGCAGCATCTTCGGCGGCTTTGGCCAGCCGATCGTCGTGATGGTTCAGGGTCCGGAGGCGTCGCGCCTCAAGATCGCCGCGAACGAAGTGCTCGGGGTCCTGCGCGGCGTGCCGGGTGTGGCCGAGCCCAACTCGAGCGACGAGGGTGACATCCCGCAGCTCGATGTGCGCGTGGACCGGCAGCAGGCGTGGGCCGCGGGACTCGGGATCACGTCGATCGCATCGACGCTCCAGCCACTCTTCGCCGGCCAGCGCGCGACGCAGTGGGAGGATGCGCTCGGCTTCTCGCACGATGTCGTCGTCGTATATCCCGACTCGCTGCGCACATCCGCGGCGGACGTTGCGGAGATTCCGGTGCCGAGCGCGAACATCGACCCGCGCACCGGCCAGCCGGCGATGGTGCCGCTCGCGCAGGTGGCGGAGATCCGCTCCGGCGTGGGGCCGCAGCAGATCCAGCGCCGAAGCCTCGAGCGGCAGGTCAGCGTGTCGAGCGGCGTGCTTCCCGACTTCACCATGGGCAAGGTCGCTGATGACGTGAAGGTTGCCCTGCAGACGGTGGCGCTGCCGCCTGGCTACCGCACGGTGTTCACGGGCGAAGTGGAAAACCTCGAGGAGACGAAGGGCTTCGTGCTCGAGGCGATGATCCTCGCGGTGGTGTTCATCTACCTCATCCTCGCGTCGCTCTTCGGCTCGTTCACCCAGCCGCTCGCGATCATGCTCGCGCTTCCGCTGAGCTTCATCGGTGTCGCCCTGGCGCTGCTGTTCACCGGCGGCAACCTCAACGTCATGACGATGATCGGCATCGTGATGCTGATGGGGCTCGTCACGAAGAATGGCATCCTGCTCATCGACTTCGCGAACCAGCAGCGGACCGCAGGCCACACTCGCTCCGAGGCCCTGCTCTCCGCGGCGCGCATTCGGCTGCGACCGATCATCATGACGACCGTCGCGATGATCTTCGGCATGAT
>JANPKQ010000205.1:0-3804 GCA_031426115.1 Gemmatimonadaceae bacterium
CGGCAATACGGCGTAGCAAGGCGCCGCGGGGTTTCTGCATGGGGCTGCGGAAGCGAGGAGTTGGAAGCCGATGGGCCGCGACGCTACGGTCGCGCGGCGCTCGTCAGACGTCGCAGGGAAGACGAGGTGCGAGGTCGCACGGCAACGCCGGTGCGACCGCATCGGTCTGCGTCGGGCTCGATCCAGCCGGCCATTTGCGGCTATTATGGCGACACTTTACGAGCGTCATGGCGCCTAAAACTATTCATGCACACATTACGACGTCTGAATCGTTTGGGACTCGAGCCGCGATCGGAGGGCCGGTGCTTCAGTTCCGGACCACGGGGTGCTCGCCCGAGCGGGGCGGCAGGGCTGGAACGTTCACGATCGACGCACGCGGGAGCGTGAGGGTGAACGTCGAGCCGCCGCCAACGCGGCTCTCTGCGGTAATGTCACCGCCCATTCCCCGGGCGAGATCGCGGCTGATCGAGAGCCCGAGGCCTATCCCATCCCGCACTCGGGTGAGCGAGCGATCGAGCTGAACGAACGGCTCGAACACCTGCTCGAGAGAATCCTCGGCGATACCGACCCCGGTGTCCACCACGCTGATGACGATGCGAGACTCGTCCTGCTCCTCCGCGCTGAGGGTCACGCGCCCACCGGGGGGAGTGTATCGGATCGCGTTCGAGACGAGGTTGAGCAGGATCTGCCGCAGCTTCTCGTGGTCGGCGAGCGCGGCGAGGTGCGGGCCACAGGGCACGTAGTCGAGCGTCAGCGACTTGGCGACGGCCTGGGGCTCCACGAGCGCGTCGAGGCTCGAGAGAAACGGATCCAGGGCGAGGGGGGCAAGGTGATAGGTCACCCGGCCGGCCTCGATCCGGCTCAGGTCGAGCACCGCGCTGATGAGTCCCAGGAGATGTTGCTGGCTCGCGCGAATGCGGCTGAGATCGCGGCGCTGTGCTTCGGTGACCGGTCCACGGAGCTCGAGCTCGAGGAGTTCCGTGTAGCCACCGATGGCATTCAACGGAGTTCGCAGCTCGTGCGACATGACGGCGAGAAATTCGGACTTCGCGCGATTGGCGTTCTCGGCATGGGAGCGCGCTTCTTCCGCTTCCGCGCGAGCCAGGTGGAGCTCGCGATTCGAGATCTCGAGGTCCTCCGCGCCAGCGACCGCTTCCTCGGTCTGCATCTCGAGGGCGTGTCTCGACGCTCCGACTTCTTCCGCCATTCGGTTGAAGCTCACGGCGAGTCGCGCCAGCTCGTCGTCGCCGACCGGCTCGACGCGCGCGCCGTAATCCCCGTGCGCCACCGATTCGGCCGCGTCGGTGAGCGAGATGATCGGATGCGTGATGCGGCGACTCACCGCCCATGCGGCAACGCCGCCGAGGAGCGTCAGGATGAGACTGATCACACCGAGGCGGATGATCGCCGCCTGTGGGGCAGCGCGCACGGCGTGAAGCGGGAACTCGAGCGCGAGGGCGAGCTCGGTGTTCTCGATCGGGGTGTCGGCCGAGAGCAGTGCGCCGACGCCCGGCCTCGTGACGATGATTCCTGTCTCCGTGGTGTCGCGTCGCACGGGCGGAACACTGAGTCCGCCGGAGATCGGCATCCAGACGCTCCCGTCGGCGTTGTGGTAGTACGCCGAGACGTCGGCCCCGAAGAGCGCGCGAATGGTGGGTTCCGCGCTGACTCCCGGCTCCATGCGGTACCGGCGGGCGAGATAACCCAACCTCGTGGTGCCATCGGAGATCGGCGCGACCGCCCAGAAGAACACGCCGCTGTCGGCCGCATAGAGCGCCCCGATCTGCACGGAGTCGGATGCGGCGCCGCCGATGAGCCCCTCGTGGGGCACGGGCGACTCGGGGAGGTCGGAGTCGGTGGTGCGAATCTCCACTCCGGATCGGAGGTCGGCGCCAGCATGGGCGATGCGCCGTCCGTCGATCGTCCACAGTTCCGCCGCGGTCGCCGAATCCACGCGCCCCCCCGCAAGCGCGCGCGTCAGTGCGGCGGTCACGGACGCCGACGTTGCGGCGCCTGACATATCGGGATTGTCTCTACGCGCATCGATCAGTGCTGCACGGAGCGCCGTGTCGCGCGCAAAGCCGCGCATCCGCGTGCGAAGCGCCGACGTCCCGCGCTCGGAGAGTGTGGCGAGCTGCCGCGCGGCACTGCCGAGGCGCTCTGCCATCGTGCGCTGCGCAGCCTTGGCGAGCGTCGCATACGTCAGCGCCAATGCCACCGCGAGCATCACGGCGAGCAGCCCCGTCATCATGAGCGGCAGCCGCCGCTCGAGCGAGCGCCAGCCGGGCGTCACCTTGCGGCGCGATCCGGGCGTTTGGGTTGTCGCGACGGAGTGATCGGGGTGCATCGAGGCGTGGCGGTAAGGCGCCTGACGACGGGCGTGAGCGAGAAAATGGTAGGATATGCCGCGGAGCCGTTACAGCAAGGGCGTAGCCAGCGCAGCGTCTCCCGACCCCGGCGGGTGTTAGTCTTCCGGCACGCGGCCGGCGATGGCACCTGCGACGGCAGGCATCGCGCGCACCCGTTCATGTTCGGAGGACTCACCAATTGGTGAAAGGTCGATGAAAGCCATTCGCGTACACACCGCCGGTGGCCCCGACGCACTTCGCATCGAGGATGTCGCCGATGGTGCGCCCGGCGCGGGCGAAGCGCTCATCCGACTCGAAGCAGCAGGCGTCAACTTCATCGAGGTCTACCAGCGGATGGGCCTCTATCCCCTGCCGACGCCCTTCACTCCGGGTGGCGAGGGCGCAGGAACCGTGGTCGCCGTTGGTGACGGCGTCACTTCCGTTCGTGTGGGTGACCGCGTCGCATCCCACGACCTGCGCGGCTCGTACGCCGAGCTCGCCATCGCCGCGGCGGACCGCCTCGTGAACCTGCCGGATGCGATCGACGCGAGGACGGGTGCCGCCGCGATGCTCCAGGGGATGACGGCGCACTATCTCGCGACCTCGACCTACCCCCTGGGCCGCGGCGACTGGTGCCTGGTCCACGCGGCGGCGGGTGGTGTTGGGCTGCTGCTCTGCCAGATCGCGGCCCGCCGCGGTGCGCGTGTCATCGGCACCGTGTCCACCGCCGAGAAGGAAGCACTTGCTCGCGAAGCTGGCGCTCACGAGGTCATCCGCTACACGGAGCAGGACTTCGTTGCCGAAGTGCGAAGGGTGACCGGAGGCCGTGGCGTCCAGGTCGTGTACGACTCGGTCGGGAAGACGACGTTCGACGGTAGCCTCGACTCCCTCGCGCGTCGCGGGATGCTCGTGCTCTTCGGACAATCGAGTGGGCCCGTGGCGCCGATCGATCCGCAGGTCCTCAACCGCAAGGGATCGCTCTTTCTCACGCGTCCGACGCTCAACGCGTACGTCGCGACGCGCGCGGAGCTCGTCGAGCGCGCGTCGGACATCCTTGGCTGGATCGCCGATGGGTCGCTGACGGTGCGCGTCGATCGGTCGTATCCACTCGAGGGAGCGGCCGCGGCGCACCGCGCGCTCGAGTCGCGAGCGACGATGGGGAAGGTGCTGCTCATCCCCTGACGGGCGTCGTCGCAGTATCGCCGAGCGACCGCGTGGCCGCTCGGCGGTATCGGATCGATCGCCCGGGGTTGTCAGCCGCCGCCCCAGGGCGTGCACTGGCCGGTCCGCGCCGGCGGCGGCCGGTGACGTAGGCCCCGGAGGAGGCTCCTACGTCGTCTCCGCCGAACGCCTAGGTCATTCGACCGATCAGAACCGAGCCTCGTGAATCGTATCCTCTCTGCAGGTTCGATCCTCCACCCCGGGGTTCCGATGCAGACAGCCACGATTTCCGAGC
>JANPKQ010000206.1:0-26041 GCA_031426115.1 Gemmatimonadaceae bacterium
TGTCGACCGTGCAGTCGACCGACATCAACCTGCCGTTCATCACCGCTGACCAGGCGGGGCCGAAGCACCTGAACTATACGCTCACCCGCGCGAAGTTCGAGCAGCTCGTCGACGACCTCGTGCAGCGCACGCTGCCCCCGATGGAGAAGGCGCTCAAGGACGCCAATCTCCAGCCGAAGGACATCGACGAAGTCATCCTCGTCGGCGGCTCGACGCGCATGCCGAAGATCCAGGAAATCGTTAAGAAGTTCTTCGGCAAGGAGCCGAACAAGGGCGTCAACCCGGACGAAGTCGTGGCGATTGGCGCGGCGATTCAGGGCGCGGTGCTCACCGGCGAGCAGAAGGACGTCCTGCTCCTCGACGTCACTCCGCTCTCGCTTGGTATCGAGACGCTCGGTGGCGTGACCACGGTGCTCATTCCGCGCAACACGACGATCCCCACGAAGAAGAGTGAGACGTTCTCCACGGCCGACGACAACCAGACCACGGTCGAGATCCACGTGCTTCAGGGCGAGCGCGAGCTCGCGACCTACAACAAAACCATCGGCAAGTTCCAGCTCACGGGCATTCCACCCGCACAGCGCGGAACGCCGCAGGTCGAGGTGACCTTCGATATCGATGCGAACGGTATCCTCCACGTTACGGCCAAGGACAAGGCGACGGGCAAGGAGCAGAAGATCCGTATCGAGGCGTCGAGTGGCCTCTCCGAAGCCGAAGTCGATCGCATGGTCAAGGACGCTGAAAAGAATGCGGCGGCCGACAAGGCGCGTCGCGAGGAGATCGACACGCGAAACCGTCTCGACAGCATGACCTATGAGGTCGAGAAGAACGCGAAGGAGTGGTCCGACAAGATTCCCGCCGAGGTCAAGGCGCGCCTCGATGCGTCAGTCGAGCGCGCACGGAAGGCGCTGCGCGGCGATGACATGGCGGAAATTCGCTCGGCGCAGGAGGAGCTGACCAAGGTGTTCCAGGAGGCTGGGCAGGCGTTTTACGCCCAGCAGCAGCCCCAGTCCCAGCCAGGTGGGGACCCGGGCGCGTCCGGCGGTGGAGAGACGGCCGGCGCAGGGGCGGCCACGGGCGGAAAGGACGACGTGGTCGAAGCCGACTACGAGATCGTGGACGACGACAAGAAGTAACGGTACGCGGCGACGCCGGTGGTTCGGAAACTGCCTGATGTCGGGCGGTGACCAACTCACCGGACGTCGCGTCTGTCGGCAGTGCCCCGCGCGGCGTCCTCGGCTTCGCGGGGCACGTGTTCGTGTAGGGTTCTCTGAACACGGAACCCATGGCGCCACGGCATGGCGCACTGGAAACCATTCGCGCTACTTTCGTGTAGAGTTTGGTAGCATACCAGCCAGCGAGATGATGTCATGACTCCCGTGCATTCCCGCGTTCGCCTCGGCGGCGCCGTGGTCGCCGCCTTCCTCTGCGGTCTCCTCTTCGCCGCCGGGTTCGACCTGACACCGTTCGGCCACGCCCAGAGCAGCGTCACCGCGGGCTCGAAGCCACCGGTGCAACAGGTCAAGCCGTTGGCCGATGCGAGCGAGGCCTTCGTCGCGATCGCGGAACACGTGACTCCTGCGGTTGTGTCCATCGATGCGACGAGCGACGTCCCGCAGGTCGCCCGCAACACCCGGCCGCCTGCGCGGCAGCTTCCTCCGGGGTTCGAGGGCTTCGAACAGTTCTTCGATCCGCAGCCGAACAACCGGCCGCAGTCGTCGAGCGGGTCCGGCTTCATCGTCTCGGACAGCGGCTACATCCTCACGAACAATCACGTCGTCACGGGTCCCGACCGGAGAACTTCAGCCGATCGCGTCACCGTGCGTCTCAACGACGGCCGCTCCTTCCGTGCGCGGCTCATCGGCAACGATCCCGAGACCGACGTTGCCGTGCTGAAGATCGAAGGCACCAACTTCCCGAAGGTCTCGCTCGGGGATGATCACAGCGCCCGCATTGGCGAGTGGGTCGTTGCCATCGGCAATCCGCTCGGCCTCGATTTCACCGTGACGGCCGGCATCGTCAGTGCGAAGGGTCGGAGCCCGTCGGGCCTGCGCGACAGCAGCAGCTATTCGGTGTCGGACTTCATTCAGACCGACGCCGCAATCAACCCGGGCAATTCGGGCGGTCCGCTTGTCAACTCGCGCGGCGAAGTCATCGGCATCAACACCGCGATCGCCAGCGGCACCGGGTATTTCAGCGGCTATGGCTTCGCCATACCGATTGGTCTCGCGCGCGACGTGATGGACGACCTCATTCGATACGGACGCGTGCGCGCGAGCCAGCTCGGCGTCGCGGTGCGCGATGTGAACGAGCAGGACGCCGGCATGCTTGGGCTCAAGACGATCGCCGGCGTGCTGATCAACCAGGCGAATGAGGGCAGCCCCGCTGCGCGCGCCGGGCTGCAGCCCGGGGACGTCATCGTGGCGATCGATGGCCAGGCCGTGGATCGGGTGAGCAGCCTGCAGCGCATCGTCCGCGGTCACGAGCCGGGCGAGGCGGTGAAGGTGGACTATGTGAGGTTTGGTGGTGAGCGGCGGAGCGCCACGATCAGGGTCGCGGAGCGCCCGGGAACGGCTGCGCCGGCGCGGCGCGTGGATACCCGGCCGACGCCAACCGGCGGCAGCACGGGCTCCAAGCTGGGCATTGGCGTCGAGCCGTACGATCCGGCCAACACCGCGCGCGGCCTGGTTCCCGGTCCGGCCGGCGTGAAAGTCATCGAGGTCTCACCGAACGGCCCCGCCGCGGGCCTGCTCGACGGCGCGCAGCAGACGGACGTCATCGTCGAGGTGCTCGCGCCGGGCCCACGCCGCGCGATCAAGTCCACAGCGGACCTGACGAGCGTCATCAGTCGACTGAAGGCCGGCGATTATGTGAGCCTTTACGTGCACTCGCTCGTCCCGGGCGCCGCACCGTTGCGGGTGGTGAACATCCGCGTCGGAGGGTAGCCACGGGGGCACGTTCGAGCGCGGCACGCGCTGCGTCGTACAGGAAGGCCCGGACACCAAGGTGTCCGGGCCTTCGTTCATTGCAGGCTGGTAGTATTATTCCGTCAACGCGAGAGTGGCGGAACTGGTAGACGCGCAGGACTTAGGATCCTGTGTCTTCGGACGTGGGGGTTCGAGTCCCCCCTTTCGCATTGCCCGCCGGGCGCACCAGGGACTACGTCGACGCAGCCGCTGCCTCGCTGGTCGCGTCTGGCGCAAGGTCGCTCGAGCGCCGGCTCGGCAGCGAAAAGGCGAACGTCGACCCGCCATCCTGGTTCTGCTCGGCCCACGCGCGTCCGCCGAGCCCCTCGACGGTCTCGCGGACGATGCTGAGCCCGAGGCCCGTTCCTTCTACCGCTGCCGCGATCTGCTCGTGTGCGCGGTAAAAGCGCTGGAACAACCTCGGCGCCGAATCGGCCGGGATCCCGAGGCCGTTGTCGCGGACTCGCACCTCGATCTCCGACGATTCGGGTGATTCGGGATCCACCCGGACCTCCGCTTCGACCAGCACCCACCGATCGGCCTTGGCCGGGTCGGAGTACTTGATCGCGTTCGAGATGTAGTTCGAGAGACAGAGCTCCACCGCGGGGGCGTTGATCTCCACGGCCGGAAGATCCTCTGCGAGATGCACGGTGACCCCGCGCGCCCGCGCGAACTCACGCAGCTGCCGCGTGGCCTCCGCTGCCGCACGCGGCAGCTCGACGTGCCGGCTCTGCCGTCCATCCGCGTCCATCCGCGACAGGGTCACGAGATTGTCGAGCAGGGCCCGGATGCCCTCCGCATTCTCCCCGACCATCGCAAGGAACGTCACACGCTGTGCTTCCTCGACCCACGGCTCGGTGAGGAGCGCGTGCGCTCCCGTGATGGCGCCAACGCGGTTCTTCAGCTCATGCGAGACCATGCGGTTGAAGCCGCGCAGGCGCTCCTCACGCTCCTTCACTCCCTCAGCGGCCATTCGAAGGAAATGCACCGTTGTGACCTGCTGAATCAGCTCGACGGCCCTGAACAGGCGATGTGCACACGAGAACAGCTCGCCCCGCGAACAGGGCTCGGCTGCGCCTTCGAGAGCGCGCGTGGCGAACGTGAAGAGGACGCCGCCCAGCAGCTCGTACTCCTTGAGAATCTCGTACGCGTCGAATCCCTGGGAGTGGCGCAGCGCGCCAAGCTCCATCGCCTTGGCGACCACCGGCATGTCCGACGCGATGTCTTCCGTCGGATTCTCCATGTAGTCGGCGATTCCGACGATCAGCAGGGGGACGTGATCGAGGAGCGCGTCGGTTGGAAAGATGCGGTTCCGGTCGATGTTCACCCGGGCCGCGATGCGCTCGAGCCACCCCAGCGTCAGCTCGTCTTTCGCGTTCCTCATCTGGTGCGCCAACGTGACAGCGACGGGGCAGTTGGCGGTGATCGACATATCCGGGGGGAGCGGGGAAGTTGGGTGGCGCCGATAGCGGGACCGGCGGGCGCCCGACCGGCAGCGGCCGAGGTGCAGAAAACAGACCACCTGCGGCCCTTCAATGTTCCCACCTGCTCGTCCACCGCCCCCCGGTCGAATCTGGGGGCGCCGTCCGCTTGTCCCCTCGATTATTCTTCAGTCCTATGAATATCGAGATCACGACGAAGAAGAGCGAAGGCGTCGAGCGGCTGCTCGAAGTCTCCGTTCCCGTCGAGACGGTTCGGACCGCGGAGAACGACGCGGCGCGCAAGTACGCAACCCGGGTCCGGCTGCCTGGTTTCCGACCAGGGAAGGCCCCCCCGGCGATGGTGCGAAAGAAGTTCGGCGACGCAATCCGCCAGGAGGCCCTGCAATCGTTGGTGCAGGAGGCTTACAAGGAGGTCGTGGAGCGCGAGAAGTTCAAGCTTGCCGGCGAGCCGCACGTGCACGCCGTGCAGTTCGATGAGGGCAAGCCGCTGACCTTCGAGCTCCACCTCGAAGTCCGCCCCGAGATCAATCTGGCGCGCACCAGCGGATTTCGTGTCACGCGCGCCATGCCGGCGGTCAGCGAGGATCAGGTCACGGAGCAGGTCGAACACCTTCGCGAGCAGCGCGCGTCGTGGGCCCCCGTGACCGAGCGGCCGGCACCGGGCGACATGGTCACCGTGGAGCTGGCGACGGCTGACGAGTCCGGTGACATGCCGGAGGGCAAAGAGTATCGCCTCGTGCTTGGAAGCGGCCAGGCGATCCCGGGGATCGAGGAGCTGGTCATGGAGGCGACTGCAGGCCAGACGGTCGAGCGGCCGGTCCGGTGGCCCGACGATTTCCCAGATGAAGAGCAGCGCGGAAAGACCAAGATGGTGCGCGTCGCGCTCAAGGACGTGAAGCGCAAGAACCTTCCCCCGCTGGACGATGCACTCGCGCGCGAGGTCGGAGACTTCGACTCGATGGGTGCGCTGCTCGCCGCAGTGCGTGAGGATCTCGAACGGCACGCCGAGCGTACATCCGACGCCGATGTCCGCCAGAAGCTGATCGATGAGATTCTCGGGGCGAACCCGTTCGACGTGCCGCCGACCTGGGTCAACCAGCTCGTGAAGGCATATGCCGAAGCGTACAAGGTCCCGGACGACGAGAGCGGCCGGTTCGCCGACGAATTCCGCGCGATGGCGGAGCGTCAGGTGCGGCGTGACGTCATCATCGACACCCTCGCCGAGCAGGAAAAACTCTCGGCGACCGAAGCGGACATCGACGAGCGCATCGCGGAAGTCGCAAAAAAGCGGAATCAGGACCCTGGCCAGGTGTACGCCTCCCTCCAGAAGGCGAACCGCCTGAACGAGATCGAGCGCAGCATCACCGAGGAGCGCGTCTTCGCGTGGCTTCTCGAGCGCAACACCGTGGAGTAGCGCCGGATCTTCCCGGCAAACCGATAACGAGGACGACCCCGTACCATGCCGACCATCTATCCTCCGTACGTCATCGAACGATCCAGCCGCGGCGAGCGGACCTACGACATCTTCTCGCGCCTGCTCATGGACCGGATCATCTTCCTGGGGACGCCGATCAACGACGATGTCTCGAACATCATCATTGCCCAGCTGCTCTTCCTCGAGGCCGACAACCCCGAGCGCGACATCCACCTCTACATCAATTCCCCCGGCGGCAGTGTCTCGGCCGGCATGGCGATCTACGACACGATGCAGTGGCTCAAGTCGCCGGTGAACACGATCTGCATGGGACTCGCGGCGAGCATGGGCGCGTTCCTCCTCGCGGCGGGCCGGAAAGGCCGTCGGTCGGCGCTTCCACACTCGCGGATCATGATCCACCAGCCGTCGCAGGGTGGCGGGGGCGGGACGGCGTCGGACATCGAGATTCAGGCGCGGGAGATTCTCTACCTGCGCTCGAAGATGAACGAGCTGATGGCAAAGCATACGGGCCGCCCCGTCGAGCAGATCGAGCGGGACACGGACCGTGACCGGTTCATGTCCGCCGAGGAAGCCAAGGAGTATGGCATGGTCGACAACGTCATCGCCCACCGCGGGGAAATCGTCGAAGCGGTCAAGTAAGGCCGCAGCGAATCAGGGGCTCCTTGTGAAAAACTTCACGAGGAGCCAGCAGTCATTATTTCGCTTGACGGGCCTCCGGAAGCCTTGTTATGTCCGGAGGACTCCCGCTCAGGCAGTCACCCCCGAGCCGCGCCCCGACGCGCGTATCCGTCATGTCCCACGATAAACACCTCCGCTGTTCGTTCTGCGGAAAATCGAAGGATTCGGTCCGGAAGTTCATCTCGGGGCCCTCTGTCTACATCTGCAACGAGTGCATCGCACTCTGCAATGAGATCCTTGCCGAGGATGAGGAGCGGGAGGTCGCCGAGGCGATCACCCAGGTCCCCTCCCCGCGGGAGATCAAGGACGTCCTCGACCAGTACGTCATCGGCCAGGAGCGCGCAAAAAAGGCGCTCGCGGTCGCCGTCTACAACCATTACAAGCGCATCAACTGCGCGTCGATCCGGGATGACGAGGTCGAGCTCGACAAGTCGAACATCCTCCTCATCGGGCCGACCGGCGTCGGCAAGACGCTGCTGGCCCAGACGCTCGCCCGTATCCTCGACGTTCCGTTCACCATCGCCGACGCCACGACGCTGACCGAGGCTGGCTACGTCGGTGAGGACGTCGAGAACATTCTCGTCCGTCTCCTCCAGGCGGGCGACTTCAACGTCGCCGAGTGCGAGCGCGGCATCGTTTACATCGACGAGATCGACAAGATCGCGCGAAAGTCGGAGAACCCGAGCATCACCCGCGACGTCTCGGGTGAGGGTGTCCAGCAGGCCCTCCTCAAGATTCTCGAGGGCACGGTCGCTTCAGTCCCCCCGCAGGGCGGACGCAAGCATCCGCAACAGGAATACATCCAGATCAATACCAAGGACATCCTGTTCATCTGCGGTGGCGCCTTCGATGGGCTCGAAAAAATCATCGAGGCCCGAACGGGCCGCCGCCAGATCGGCTTCACGAAGGAAGAGCTGGCATCGGGCAAGGCAAAGGTCATTGCCAACAACCTCTTCGCCGAAGTCGAGCCGGACGATCTGCTGCGCTACGGCCTGATCCCCGAGCTCGTCGGCCGCCTGCCGGTGTCGGTGTCGCTCGAGTCGCTCGATGAAGACGCGCTCGTTCGCATCCTCAAGGAGCCGAAGAACGCGCTCACCAAACAGTACGCGAAGCTCTTCGACCTCGAGGAGGTCAAGCTGACCTTCGAGGAAAACGCGCTCAAGGCGATCGCGCAGAAGGCGATCAAGCGCGGGACGGGCGCGCGCGGGTTGCGCGCCATCGTCGAGGAGCTCCTCACCGAGGTCATGTTCGACCTTCCGGGCCGGGACGACGTCGTCGAGGTCAAGGTGGCGGAAGCGACGGTCAACAACAAGACTCCCCCGCTTCTCGAGATCGCTCCCAAGCGGCGGAAGAAGGAAGCTTAGCTGGCAACGAGCATCTCCAGCATCGACGAGTCGATCGAGATTCCCGATCGACTCCCGGTGCTTCCGCTTCGCGACGTGGTGGTCTTTCCCCACGTCGTGATCCCGCTCCTCGTCGGACGCCCCGCGTCCCTCGCTGCGGTCGACGCGGCTGCCGCCGGCGACCGCCTGATCCTCCTCGTGGCTCAGCGCGTCGCTGACGTCCAGGACCCTGCGGCCGCCGACCTGTACCGCATCGGTGTCGTGGCGCGCGTGCTCCAGGTCACCCGCCTTCCCAGCGGGACGACGAAGGTGCTGCTCGAGGGCGTGGCCCGGGCGCGCGTGACGCGCTACGCGCCAACCGGCGGCGTGCTCCGCGCAACCGTCGTCGCGGCGCCTATCGATGCTGCAACCACGGACAGCGAAGGGGAGGCCCGCACCCGCCAGGTCATCGCGCTGTTCGAGGAATACGTCTCGATGCACCGCCGTATCCCGGCGGAGGTGGCGAGCCTCGTCCAGGGTGTCGAGACCGCTGCACGCCAAGCCTACGTCGTCGCGGCACATCTCGCGGTGCGCCACGAGCTGCGCCAGGCGCTGCTCGAGGCCGACATCCTCACCGACCTGCTGTCGATGCTCGCCGAGCTCCTCGCCGGAGAGCTCGACCTGCTCCGACTCGAGCGGAAGATCGACGATGACGTTCGCGGGTCGCTCTTCCAGAATCAGCGCGAGTTCTACCTCCAGGAGCAGCTGCGCGCGATCCATCGCGAGCTCGGGGAGGAGGATGACGACGACTTCGATGAGCTCGAGCGGCAGCTGAAGGCAAAGGGTCTTCCCGAGCCGATCCACGCGAGAGTGATTCGCGAGCTGCGCCGCCTCCGCCGCATGTCCGCGCTGTCGCCCGAGGCGACGGTCGCCCGCGGATTCATCGACTGGATCAACCTCCTCCCGTGGACGGAACGAACCGAGGACGTGCTGGATGTCGAGCACGCCAGGCGCATCCTCGATGAGGACCACTTCGGGCTGGAGGAAGTGAAGGATCGAATCCTCGACTTCATCTCCGTGCTGGCGCTCGTCCGGAAGCTCGACGGTCCCATCCTCTGCCTCGTCGGCCCGCCAGGTGTCGGAAAAACATCGCTCGGCCGTTCGATCGCGCGCGCGCTCGGGCGCAAGTTCGTCCGGATGTCCCTCGGCGGAGTGCGCGACGAGGCGGAGATTCGCGGTCATCGCCGAACGTACATTGGCGCGATGCCGGGTCGCCTGCTCCAGGCCATGCGGCGTGCCGAAGTCGTGAACCCGGTCATCCTCCTCGACGAGGTGGACAAGCTCGGCCAGGACTACCGCGGCGATCCCGCGGCCGCGCTGCTCGAGGTGCTTGACCCGCAGCAGAACCGCGCCTTCAACGATCATTACCTCGAAGTGGATTACGACCTGTCGCAGGTAATGTTCGTGACCACGGCCAATTCGCTCGGCGGAATCCCGGAGCCCCTGCGCGATCGGATGGAGATCATTCGGTTGACCGGCTATCTCGATGGGGAAAAGATCGCCATCGCGCGGTCGTTCCTCATCCCGCGACAGCTCGTGGCCAACGGCCTCGCGACGACGGATGTCGTGTGGAGCGACGACGCGGTGCCGACGATCATCCGGTCGTATACGCGCGAGGCGGGGGTGCGCGAGCTCGAGCGGCGAATCGGACGTGTCGCACGGAAGCTCGCACGCCGCCGCGCGACGAGGCCGGATGATCCGCTGCCCTATATGGTCGGTGGGGTGGATCTGGCCGAGCTCCTCGGGCCCCCGCCGTTCGACCCGGATGACACATCCCTCGAGGACAAGGTCGGCGTTGCCTCGGGGCTCGCCTATACGACCGTCGGCGGCGAGGTTCTCGAGATCGAGGTGAGCTCGGTCAGCGGGCGCGGGAAGCTGCAGTTGACCGGCACGCTCGGAGATGTCATGAAGGAGTCCGCCAATGCCGCGCTGAGCTATGCGCGTGCACGCGCGGGCGCCCTCGGCATCGAACGCGAATTCTACCGAACACGCGACATCCACGTGCACATTCCCGCCGGGGCAACGCCGAAGGACGGGCCCTCCGCCGGCATCGCGATCGCCACCGCGATCGTCAGCGCGCTGACGGGCGTTCCGGTGCGCGGAGACGTCGCGATGACGGGAGAGATTACGCTTCGCGGACGGGTGCTGGCGATCGGCGGTCTGAAGGAGAAGGCGGTGGCCGCCCATCGCAATGGCATTGCGCACGTGATCATCCCGCACGGCAACATACGCGACATCGAGGAGTTCCCCGAGGAGGTTCGCAAGGAGGTGCACTTCCACCCCGTGCGGACGATGGATGAGGTCCTCGGCGTCGCCTTGCGCGCGCATGCCGCGGTTGCCGCAACGATTCCGCACGTCTCTCCCGATCCACGCGACGAGGGCGGAGCTGGCGCCGTGGCGCACTGATGACGACCATTCCCGGCCGGGATCCGCTCATCATCCGGGAGCTGACCTTCCTCGGCGGAATGGCGGCACCTGGGGGATGGCGGCCGCCGCCGTTGCTCCCCGAGATCGCTTTTGCGGGACGTTCCAACGTCGGCAAGTCATCGCTGCTGAATCGTCTCGTCCGCCGGAAGGCGTTCGCTCGCGTCAGCAAGACGCCCGGCCGGACGCGAGAGATCAACTTCTTCCAGGTCAACGAGCAGGTCGTGTTCGTGGACCTGCCGGGCTACGGGTACGCGCGCGTCGCCCATGAAAAGAGCGAGGTCTGGCGTCCGCTCATCGAGGGATATCTTCGCCACAGCGAGACGCTGCAGGGTGTCGTCCTGCTGCTCGACATGCGGCGCGATGCATCCGACGATGATCGATTGCTGCTCGAGTTCCTCGGGGAGCTCGGCGTCCCGACGATCATTGCCGTCACGAAGACGGACAAGCTCAAGCCGCGCGCGGCTGCGCAGCGGGTCGCGGAGCTGTCCCGCTCCCTCGGATTCACGGATGACCAGGTGATTCCGTTCAGCGCCGTCACTGGTGCGGGACGGGACGAGCTCGCCGAAGCCATCGTATCACTCGTTGACCAGCCCTCGTGGAGGACCCCGGAATGACCTTGCGCATCGGTGCGGCCGGGGTCGCGCTCGCGCTGATGGGGTGCGGGTCTGCCGCCGTCACGCCGGCGAGCGAGACTCCCTCCCCGATCGCCGTCGCCGCGCGCGACAGTGCGTCGCCGGGACTGGTTGCCCCCGGCTTCGGGAGTCTCAAGCAGGACGATATCTCGATCCGCTTTCAGCTCCGCGGGCTGCTGGTACGTGCGACGCCACTCGATGAATCGATCATTCGGGTGCTCGCGCCGGATTCGTATCGGTCGCTCCGCGACCGTCGCGAGAGTGAGCGCGATCGTATCGCCGCCCTTGCCGCGCGGTACGGTGTGCGCGGCTTCAGCGTCTGGTCCATCTCGTTTCATGGCCTCGAACCGGACGTGCGATTTACGCCCATGGACGTCGTGGTCTCGAGCGCTGGCCGCGATTTTCGCCCCATGGAGCTGATCCCCCTCACCACCGGGTTCGGGGAGAACCGCCTCGACCAGCGAGCCACCCAGACAGCGCTCTACCTGTTCGACGACGCCATCGATGTGAACCAGCCGTTGACGATGATGGTGGAGACGATGCGGAGCGCCGGGTGGGACGAGACACTGCGCCTCATCGAGCGCGAGCGCGCGCTGGTCCGCTCCCGGGCGGGCCGGACGGGAGCTCCTCCGCCGGGCTGACGGCGGTCCAACCGCCTCGCGACCTTCCGAGGTCGGATTGCAGCGACCGGCAGGGAGCTAGAAAATCCTCAGGACGTCCTCGACCGGCCCCGCGTCGCCGGTGGAGAGGAGAGCGACGATCTCGCGCATTGATGCGCGCTCCCGCGGCCAGGCGAACCGGTCCATGGCATCGGCGACCGACACCCAGTTCGCCGCCTGGTGCTCCGGCCCCGTCACGACGTCGGCCGGCTCGGCCACGAACGCGGCAAACACGATGGCGAGCTGCACCGTCTGCTGGGCGTGCAGGTAGAACGGGTGGACGGTGATGCTGTACAGGCGGTCGGCTTCGAGCCCGCTCTCTTCCCTGACCTCGCGCACCGCAGCGTCTTCCGGGCGCTCCCCCGGCTCGATGCGTCCGTGAACGGCCTCCCACGCCCCCGGACACCGGGTGTCGAGGGCTCGCTGGAGGATGAGCACGCGCCACCCGTCCGGCAGCGGGCGGATGACGAAGACATCGACGACGCCCGGCTGGACGGCGGTCACGACGGGGGCCGTCGGCCGAAAAGGCGCAGAAGCTTCGCCGGAGCACTGCGCGGGAGCACGGGAGCACGGGGCCTGGCAGCTGGTGCTCCCGACCGTGACCGGCTGCTCGTCAACCCGGGACCTTCCGGTTCAGCAGGGTATGGAGTCGGGCGCTCAACGCACGCGGACGGAAGGGCTTCGTGAGGAAGTCGTCGGCGCCGCCTTCGAGCACACGGACCTCCGAATCCTCGTCGCCCTGCGCCGTGAGGATGATCACGGGCAGGTGCGCCGTCGCTGGCCGGGATCGGAGCCGGCTGAGGACGCCGAACCCGTCGAGCTGCGGCAGGTTGAGGTCGAGCACGACGACATCGGGCGCCCCGCGGTCGATCTGGTCGAGTGCCTGGATACCGTTGTTCGCCTCGAGGACGTGGAACCCGTCCCGCTCGAGCAAGTCGCGAAGAACACGGCGGAGCGGCTCCTCGTCCTCGACGATGAGCACAGTCTTGCCGCCGCGCCCGGCATGCACCTCGTCGATGAGCTGGAACGCTTCGTCACGCGCGACCGGTCCCGAGACACGGGCCGGCGCGATCGCCTGCTGGGCGCCCGAGGTACGAGGGACTGCCGTTGTCGCCGACGTCCGTCGCGGCGCCGGTCCCTCCCGCGAGCGGCGGCCGTCCGGTGCCTCGGGTGGGGCCGGCATCTCGAGGATCCGGAGCAGCTCTTCGAAGCTGGTATCTCCGCGGACTGCGTGCTGCACGCCCGAGTCCCACAGGGACTTCATTCCCCCTTCCCTCGCGGCCTCGGCCAGCCGCTCACCGGACTCGTTTGCCGTGACGCGGCGCTCGAGCTCCGGAGTGGTGATGAGCACCTCGGTGATTGCACGACGCCCTCGGTAGCCTGTCTCCGAGCACTCGGGGCAACCGACTTCGCGGAAGAGCGTCGCGCCGTCCGGAACCCACCGACGGAGACGGTCCGGAATGGGCCCGGTCGCTGGCTGCTTGCAGGAAGGACAGAGCAGCCGGATGAGACGCTGGGCGACGATGCCCTTCATCGCGCCGGCGAGCTTGTAGCTCTCGATGCCGATGTCCACGAGCCGTGTCACGGAGCTCGCCGCGTCGATCGTGTGCAATGTCGACAGAACGAGGTGTCCCGTGAGCGAGGCCTGCACGGCCGTCATCGCCGTTTCCTTGTCGCGAATCTCGCCGACGAGGACGATGTCCGGATCCTGGCGAAGGATCGAGCGGAGGGCCGAGGCGAAGGTCAACCCTGCCTTCTCGTTCACCTGCACCTGCACGATGCCGGCGAGGCGGTACTCGACCGGGTCCTCGACCGTCACGATGTTCACCTTCCGCTGCTGCGCGTGCCGCAACATCGAGTACAGGGTCGTCGTCTTGCCGGATCCCGTCGGCCCGGTGACGAGGATGACCCCCTCGCGCATCTGGAGCAGCAGGAGGATGCGCTCCTTCTCATCCGGGTTCAGTCCGAGGGAATCGAGCGACAGGACGGTGGAGCGAGCATCGAGAATGCGGATGACGATCTTCTCGCCGTGCGCCGCCGGAAGGGTCGAGACACGGAGGTCGACGCTGGCCCCGTTTACCGTGACGCGGGAGCGACCGTCCTGTGGCCGGAGGCGATCGGCGATATCGAGCCCGGAGATGATCTTGATCCGGGAGACGAGTGGCACTCCGACAGCGCGCGGCAGGACCATCGACTGCCGGAGCACCCCATCGATTCGGTACCGGATTGCAACGCCGGCTTCCTCTGGCTCGAGGTGGATGTCACTCGCGCGCGACGCGATGCCCTCGGCGAGAATGTGGTCGACGAGCTGAATCAGGGGTCGGGCGTTGGCGCTGTCGGCGGACAGCCCGATGTCGGCCACCTCCTCGCTTGGAGCCTGCGTCTGCACCTCGTACTTGCCGGCAACCTTCTGCAGCAGCTTGTCCACCGCGTTGTCGAGCCGATAGACCTCCTCGAGGCGGTCGGCGATCCGCAGCGGGGACGCGAGCTGCATCCGTACCGTCCGCCCGGTCGCGAAGGCCAGCGTGCGCTCGCAGTCGAGATCGTGCGGATCGGCCGTGGCGATGTCGAGGATCGAGTCCGTGATGGCCAGGGGCAGGATGCGGTACTTCCGCGCGAGCTGTTCGGGGACGAGCTCGCGGGCAGCCTGCGTCACGCTCATCACATTCGCGACGCGCATGCGAAACCGCTTCGACAGCGCCTCGAGGAGGGCGTCCTCGGTAATATGGCCGCGCCGGACAGCAGTCTCCCAGTAGCTCTCCGTCACCTCCGTGCGCAGCGCGGCAAGCCGCTCCGGAGGAAGAATTCCCTCCAGCGTCGGCAAGAGCCATTCATCGCGAATCGGTCGTGGGGCCATCACACTCTCAGACGCAGGGGAGGAACGCCCCGCCAACATACCGTGCGGACGGACCAAGCGCCCGTTCCGTGCCACGCAACCAGGTGCGATTCATCCCGGCACCCATCAGCGCCTCCGTCACAGGATGCGCCAGAGGTCCCGCATCAGGTCTGCGGAGAAGGTCCAGCGCCCGCCGTGCAGGCCGCGCGCCACGTCGATCCGCAGCAGGTCGAAGAACACCAGCGCACCAACGCCCACCGACGGGTACCACCCGGTGTCGGAATGTCGGAAGGAGGGAGCATCATCGATGTATGCCAGGTGAATGAACGGGGCGAGCGTTGCGGCGCCGGGAGCCGTTCCGAACCGGCCAAGGGACGCCGCGGGAAACGGAATCGGCACATGCCATTCGATGCGCTGGCCGACGCCGAACGCACCGGCCAACTCATGAAATGAATATCCTGGTGCGCTGACTGGGCCGCCGAGGTAGACGAGGTCCTGCGGCGGCGCGTCATTCCCTCCGGCATCGACGAGCCCGATGGTCGAGCGGAGCACGAGCCGGTAGTCGCCGATGGGACGTTCCATGCGAACGTCCGCCGATGCACGCGCAATCCGCGCCCTGCCCGGGGCGCCGGTGCCCGCCTGGTCGAGCCACGACCTGCGCAATTCCGCTCGCCCGCCCACCCACGATCCCCAGGGCCCCGGTGTGAATGGCCGCTCCGCGGTGAGAGTCGCCATCCTCGCCCTTCCCTTCCGCGCCCGGATCGTCGGCTCGAAGCGTCCGAATGCCGGAACTGCGTGCACGCCGAGTGAGTCCTGGCGCTCGACCGCCCCGGCGATGCTCCACGCCGCCCCGAAGCGCTGCCCGAGTTGCATCGTGAGGTCGACGCCGCGGGCATCAAAAGGCTCGGTGTAGTCGCTCCCGAATTCCTGCGCGGCGAAGCTGTTCCGAAGCAACGACACCTCGGCGACATCGCCGGCATCGCGGTACTCGCGGTAGGCAGACACCGCCAGCGACACGCCGTTGGCCCGGCTCAGCGACACGCCTAGACTGCCCTTCGGCTCCTCGTCGTCGAACCCCCACCTGCCGCGCGCCGTGACCGCGAGCCCCGAGCCCAGGCGGCGACTGACGCCCGCACCGACGGCAAGTCCCTCGACACGGTTGAAGCGAACGAAGTCCGAGACTGCACGGGCCGAGAGTGACGTGCGGCGCACGCGTGCCAGCGCCTGTGCGCGCACGAGCCGGCGCGCTTCTTCCTGAACCTCTCGAATCGTCTCGTCAGTCGAGGCACGAACGTCCGCCGGGAGCGAGTCGAGAATGCGGCCCGCCCACACACGCTGGTCGAGGATCGTGCGAGGGGCGACGACGATCTCCGGCCCGCGAAAGAAGGCCGTTGGAATCCCCTCGTTCACGGCGTAGTCAGCCACCTCCCACTGCCCGCGGATGATCCCGCGCGCGGGATACTCCAGCCACGATCCTGTGCGGACGATCTCGATCTCCTGCCTGCTCGGCAGCCAGTACCGCCCTTCGATCAGCGCATTCTCGAGGACGATCGAGATGTTCTCGAGCTGGTCATCGAGGAATGCGGCCCGGGTAAAGGCGAACGCCATCCGCAGCACCTCGCCCGTCTCGCGGTCGATGAAGACCGCACCGATCACTCGTGCCTCGCGGTCGTCGCGCGGCCGAACGCTGACGCGGTAGGCCTCGACCGACCGATCGGTCATCCGGATGCGGAGCGAATCGGTGATGGCGAAATCGTACTCGCGCATGCCGCGAGCGGAGAGCGGATGCGGCACATCGCTGACTTCATCTCCCTCACCGAGGCGGATGATGTCGGGGAAATTGTTCTGGACGATGCCGAGATGGTCGCGGTGGTAGCTGATGTCGGTCGGGAGGAGCAGCGTGTCGCGGCGCCCGACGATCCGCTGCTTGCTCAGGTCCGGCGCACGCCAGTAGACTTCCAGCGCCAACTCGTCCGCCTTGACGATCTTCGGCGGCTCGGGGAAGCCTTCGCCGAGCTGCGCCAGGAAGGTGAGGTAGCCTCGCGCGGACGCCCGATAATCCACCAGCCCGGTATCCGCCAGCTGCTGCGCGCGCCGCTCCGTGGCCCGCGATACGAGCGCCAGCGTCCGCGGATCGTTCCACGTCTGCGCCGCGGCGGTCGCCGGAATCAGCGCCGACAGCGCAATGCAGCACGCGGCCATCCGTGCCGCAAGGAAGCAAGCCATGATTCGCGAATATCGCCATGCGACACGTGCCGGGCAACGTCCGGCCCGTGCGCGCTCGCTCCTGCACAGAACGCAATGACGTTTGCGCAGTTCAGGGAGCTCGCCGGCGGCGGGGGGCTCGTTCCGGTCTGGCGGGACGTCCTGCTCGATACCGACACGCCCGTGTCGGCGTTTGCGAAGCTGCGGCGGGGCCCGTTCGCGTTCCTGCTCGAGTCGGCACCCGCCGGCAGCGAGACGTGGTCGCGCTACACGTTCATGGGCACCGAACCGCGCGCAGCGTGGCGACTGACGGACGGCGTCGTGGAAGACTGGGCCCCGCAGCGCGGGTGGCACAACGAGCGGCGCCCGTCGGATCCACTCGGTGATCTCCAGTCACTCCTCGCGCGCGAGCAGCCGGTGGACGTGCCGGAGCTCGGCGCGTTCTGGAGCGGTGCGGTAGGCTACTTCGGCTTCGACATCGCCCGGCTCATCGAGCGCCTGCCATCGCCTCCTCCGCGGGCTATCGACGTCCCCGATGCCCTCTTCGTCTTTACGGGCGTTCTCGTCATCATCGACAACCTGCGATCGCAGGCCCGCGCCGTCGTCGGCGTTCCCGTGCCGCGCGGGGCCACAGATGCGCAGCTCGTCGAGCTGCATGCGAACGCGTCCCGCGATCTCGACGCATCGCTCTCCCGGCTGCGCGCGCCGGCGGCCCTTCCACCGCTGGATCTCAAGCCGGACGCGGTCCCGGCGGTGGGAACGTCGAGCTACTCTCGCGAGAAGTTTCTCGCGGACGTCGAGCGCATCAAGGAATACATCCGTGCGGGCGACTGCTTCCAGGCACTCCTCGCCCGGCGAATCGTCGTCGACCACGATTTCTCCACGGGGGCGCTGTACCGGGCGCTGCGCGCGCTCAATCCCTCGCCGTACATGTACCACCTCATCCTCGACGGGGTCGAGCTCGTCGGCAGCTCACCCGAGCTTCTCGTGCGCGTCGCTGACGGCCGTGTCACCGTCCGCCCGATTGCGGGGACTCGGCCTCGCGGCGCGACGCCAGCAGAGGATGCGCTGCTCTCCGCGGAACTGCTCGCCGACGAGAAGGAACGTGCCGAGCACGTCATGCTCGTGGATCTCGGCCGCAACGACGTCGGGCGCATCGCGCGCTACGGATCGGTAGCCGTGACGGAGCTCATGCGGATCGAGCGATACTCTCACGTGCTCCACATCGTCAGCCAGGTGGAGGGAGCGATCGGTGCCGACGCCTCCGCCGTGGACGTGTTCCGTGCCACCTTTCCGGCCGGGACGATGACCGGCGCCCCGAAGGTCCGGGCAATGGAGATCATCGATGAGCTCGAGCCCGAGCGTCGGGGCCCGTACGCCGGGGCAGTCGGGTATATCGCGAGCGGCGACCGCCGCATGGACCTGGCGATCACGATCCGCACCTGTGTCGTCGCCAATGGGACGGCGTCGGTGCAGGCCGGTGCCGGCATCGTGGCCGATTCCGTCCCCGAGCGGGAATGGGAGGAAACGGAAAACAAGGCGCGCGCAATGCTCACGGCGATCGGACGCGTACGGGGACTTGGCGCAGCGGCGCCCTGAGCCATATTAAGCGGCGATGCTCTATAAACTGATCAGCACCGAGGGGGAGCAGACGTTCGAGCTGCGCGGCGGATCCCCGCTCATCGTCGGCCGTGCGCTCAACAGCGACATCCCGGTCTTCGACCCGACGATCTCGCGCAAGCATGCCGAGGTGGCGATGGACGAGAACGGCGTCCATGTCACGGACCTCGGGTCGAGCAACGGGACGTTCCTGAACGGGGCGCGGATCGACGCGGCGCGGCTGTCGCCCGGCGATGTCATCACCTTCGGGAAGGTCGCGTTCCGCCTGAAGGAAAGCGCGGCCGCCGAGGCGCCGCCGCCGCGGACTCCCGCCTCGCTGGCGCCCGCGCCGCTCAACCAGACCATCGTCCGCTCAATGCCGATGCCCCCGGTGAGCGGGGGCTGGGTCGCGGCCCTGCGGCCGAGCGGGCCACATGCGACCGTAAGCGACGGCGAAGCGGCGTCCGATGCCCAGCGCACCCAGCAGCGGTTGACGACGCTCGTGAACGTAGCGATGGAGCTCACCCGCGCCGTGACCGTCGAGGCGCTGCTCGCAAGCATCGCCGAAAACGCGTCGAAGATCTTCGACACGGATCGGGTGGCCATCCTGCTCCTGGATGAACAAGGGGCTCTTATCCCCAAAATTTCCCAGGACCGCAAGGGATCCGACGCGGGGCGCACCGTCCCGCAGTCCATTGCGCGGCGCGTCGTCGAGGAGCAGCTCGCCATTCTGTCGGACAATGCGGGGGAAGACCAGCGCTTCGGCGGCCAGTCCATCCTGATGCAGCGCGTTCGCTCGGCGATGTGCGTTCCGCTGGTGGGCAAGGAGCGGATCCACGGGGTTCTGTACGTGGACAACGTCACGACCACCCACCGCTTCGGCGTGAACGACCTCGAGTTCCTCATCGCGTTCTCGGGCATTGCAGCCGTGGCGATCGAGAACAGCCAGTTTGCCGAGCGCATCCGGCAGGAAGCGCTGGTGCGCAGCAACTTCGAGCGCTACTTCGCGCCGCAGCTCGCCGCGCGCATCGCGACGTCGCCCGACGCCGTGAAGCTCGGCGGGGAGAAGCGGCTGGTCGCCGTCCTGTTCAGCGACATCCGCGGATTCACGCCGCTTTCCGAGTCGATGACCCCGGACGAGATCGCCCATCTCCTCACCGAGTATTTCACGGAAATGGTCGAGTGCGTGTTCCGACACGGCGGCACCCTCGACAAGTTCATCGGCGACGCCGTGATGGCGCAGTGGGGGGCACCCATCGGGGCGCCGGATGATCCCGACCGCGCCATGGCTGCGGCCATCGACATGATCCGGGAGCTCGAGATTCTCAACGAGAAGTGGCGCAGTCAGGGGCGTCCCGAGTTGCAGGTCGGCATCGGGCTCACCTACGGGGAGGTGTTTGCCGGGAACATTGGATCGGAAAAGCGGCTCGAGTTCACGGTCATTGGCGACACGGTGAACACTGCCAACCGGCTGTGCTCCGCGGCCGAGGGTGGCGAGATCCTCCTGTCCGAAGAGATGCGGCGCGCACTTTCCAAGGTGCCGGAGCTTCACGAGCGCGCGCCCCTCGACGTGAAGGGCAAGAGCAACCCCGTCGCGATCTACAGCGTCATTCCGTGATTCACTCACTCGCCACTCCGCCTCCCGGATACGCAGGGGTGCGGGTGGGCGGCGTCGAGGCTGTTGCACTGAGCGCCGCAGCGCCCGCGATCCGGGCCATTCTCGCGACCACGACCCTGTATGACCACGCCGCTGCGCATCCGGCGCGCCGCGCCGCGATGGGACGCGCGGCCGTCTACATCATCCCGCTGGAAGGGGTCGAAGAGCCCGTCGTCGTGCGCCACGCCTGGCACGGCGGCAGTCTTGCGCCGATCACCGGCGACCGCTTCGTCGCACCGACGAGAGCTCCCTACGAGCTGGAGATGTCGCTCCGGCTCGCTGGGCTCGGCGTGGCGACACCTCGGGTGGTGGCGTATGCGATCTACCCTGCCGGTCCGAAACTCCGTCGGAGCGACGTGGTCACCGCGGAAATAGGCGGCGGCGCTGATCTCGCCACCATCCTCAGTGGAGCGTCGAGCGTCGTCCCGCGCAGTGCAGCGATCGCCGCGGCGGGGGACCTGCTCGCTGCGATGGCGCGCGCGGGTGTGCGTCATCCGGACCTCAATCTCAAGAACATTCTCGTCGCGCCGGGCACGAAGCCGTCGGCCGCCGCGTACCTCCTCGATGTGGACCGGGTCATCATCGAAGAGACTCGCGCCCGCGCCGCCGCAGCGAATGCGGCGCGCCTCACCCGCTCCGCGCGCAAGTGGCGCCGACAGCGCGGCGCACCGATCAGCGATGCGGACGTCGAGGCCCTCGAAGCGGCCGCGCTGGGCAGCACGGCATGACCGTGCCGCGTGGGGCGCGGATCTGCATCGTCATGATGAGCGCGGTCGGCGACACGGTCCACGTCCTGCCCGTGATCAACGCGCTGAAGCGACACGACCCCACGGTGCACATCACGTGGGTGCTCCAGCCCCTGCCGGCCTCGTTGGTGAGCGGTCACCCCGCCATCGACGAGATCGTCGTGTTCGACCCCGCACGCGGCTGGCGCGCCTTCGTGGATGTCGGACGCGTCCTGCGCCGCCGTCGCTTCGACATCGTCATCGACCTGCAGGTTGCGATGAAGGCCGGGTTGGTGACGGCTTTAACGGGCGCTCCTCGACGAATCGGTTTCGACCGGCATCGCGCGCGCGACATGAACTGGTTGTTCACCAGCGAGCGTATTCCGCAGCATGCACCCCAGCACGTCCAGGAGCAGTACATCGAGTTTCTTCGCCACCTGGGCGTCGAGCCGGAGCCCATCACGTGGAACCTCGGACCGTGGGCCGGAGAGCGCGAGTGGCAGCGACAGTTCTTCGCAGCCGTCGAGGGCCCCGCGGCAGCGATCAACGTCGCGACGAGCAACCCCGATCGGGACTGGATGCCTGAGCGCTGGGCCGAGGTCATCGATGCGCTATACGATCGCCACGGCCTCCGGTCGATCGTCGTAGGCGGCCGATCAGAGCGCGAAGTCGCGGCGCTCGCAACGATCCGCGGAGCTACGCGCCACCCCCCCGTCGACGCGCTCGGAAGCGGTTTTCGGCGGCTGGTATCGATCCTCGACGGCGTGACGCTCGTCCTCGCCCTCGACAGCGCACCGCTGCACATCGCCGTCGCACTCGGACGACCCGTCGTCAGCCTCATGGCGAACGCCGATCCTCGGCGCACTGGCCCCTTTCGGAAGTGGCACGACCTGATCATCGATGCGTACCACGACCCGGGAGAGGTCGCGCCGGTCTCGATGCAGCGCCGCTGGGGGCGCATGAGCCGGATCAGCGTTGCCGATGTGCTCGAACGGGTCGATCGGTGGTCCGCGCGCGACCGGGTCGGCGCGTGACATCCCAGCCGTTTCCGCAGCGCATCGGCATCGTCATGCTCACCGCACTCGGCGACGCCGTGCACGTGCTCCCCGTCGTCAACGCGCTCAAGCGGCATGCGCCGTCGGCGCACATCACCTGGATCGCGCAGCCCGCGGCTGCCGCGCTCGTGCGTGGGCATCCGGCGGTCGACGACATCATTGTGTTCGAGCGGGCTTCCGGATGGCGCGCGTTCGTCGATGCGCGCCACACGTTGGGCACCCGGCAATTCGATGCGGTCCTGCTGCTCCAGCCCTACCTCAAGGCCGCGCTCCTTGCGAGTTTCGCCAGCGCGCGCATGAAGATCGGCACCGATCGCTCCCGTGCAGCCGACCTGAGCTGGCTCGCGACATCGACAAGGCTCCCGGCGCGTCCGCTCGGGCACATGCAGGACCAGTTCCTGGAGTTCGTCGAGTTCCTCGGCGTAGCGGCGGGACCGCTGATGTGGAACCTGGGACCGTGGCCCGGCGAACCGGTTGTGCACCTCCCGCTGCTCGCCGATGCGACTCGTCCACTCGCGTCGATCGTCGTGGCAACGAGCAAGGCTGAAAAAGACTGGCTGCCCGAACGATGGGCCGAGGTCAGCGATGCCCTGGTCGAGTCGTACGGCTTGCAACCAGTACTCGTCGGTGGGCGGTCATCGCGCGAGCTGGCGGCCGAGCGAATCATCATGGAGCGCGCGCGCCACCGCCCGCTGTCCGCACTCGGGAGCGGTGTTCGACCGCTCGTCGGCATCCTCGACCGATCTGCGCTCGTGCTTTCGCCTGACACCGGTCCGCTTCACATGAGCGTCGCGCTGGGGCGGCCGACGATCAGCCTCATCGGATACGCGGACCCGCGCCGCACCGGTCCGTATCGCCGATATCACGATCTCATGATCGATGCCTTCCACGATCCGGGAGAAGTCGGCGCAGTCACGAACGAGCGGCGGCATGACCGCATGCAGCGTATTACCGTACGCGATGTGCTCGCGCGCGTGGACATCTGGAAAGAGCGCTACGAGAGCCTGCCGAAGTCGTAGCGCACCCCGACCCGCTCCAGCAGCGCGATGAGCGTTCCGAGGGCGAGCCCCATCACGGCGAAATAATCCCCGTCTATCCGCTCGACGATGGTGGCACCGTATCCCTGAATGCCGTACGCGCCGGCCTTGTCCATGGGCTCCCCGGTCGCGATGTACGATGCGATTGCAGGGTCGGTGAGATGGCGGAAGGTCACGGCGACGTGCTCCACGGCTGAGGCAATGGCCGCGCCGCGACGGACCGCGACCGCGGTGTACACCGTGTGCGTCCGGCCGCTCAACGTTCGGAGCATCACGGCGGCCTCGCGCGCGTCCCTCGGTTTTCCGAGAACACGGTCGTCGATGACGACGATCGTGTCCGACCCGATCGTGATCGTCGTCTCGTCGTGCGCCGGATGGGCGGACGCCTTCGCGCGCGCCAGCCGTTCGGCATACACGGCGGGGACCTCGTCGTCGTGGATGCTCTCGTCCACGTCTGCAGGCAGAACGGTGTGCGCGATCCCGATGAGCGTCAGCAGCTCGCGGCGGCGAGGCGACTGCGACGCGAGCACGACGGTGAACGTCATCGCTCCAGCCACAGGGTCACGGGTCCATCGTTCACGAGCTCGACGTCCATCATCGCCCCGAACTCACCGCTCTCGACGGCAGCACCGCGCTCCCGCAGCACGGCGAGGAAACGTTCGTAGAGCGGGATGGCCGTCTCCGGCCGCGCCGCGGCAATGAAGCTCGGACGGCGACCGCGCGATGCATCGCCGTAGAGGGTGAACTGCGACACGAGGAGGAGCGATCCACCGATGTCGGTGACCGACAGGTTCATCTTGTCCTCGGCGTCGGGAAAGATCCGAAGGCCGAGGAGTCGCTCCGCGAGCCATTGCACCTGCCCTTCGCCATCCCCGTCCGTGAACCCGACCAGCGCGACGAGGCCACGTCCGATCCGTCCGCTCACCCGCGACGTACCGTCCTCGCCCCTCACGCGAACTTCCGCGCGCGAGACACGCTGCACGAGCACACGCATGGCCCGCCGGAGCGCGCGACTACTCGACGGTGACCGACTTCGCGAGGTTCCGCGGCTGGTCCACGTTGCATCCCCGCTTCACGGCGATGTAGTACGCCAGGAGCTGGAGCGGGATCGCGGCGAGCACCGGTGTCAGCATGTCGATCGTCTGCGGGATCCGGATCTCGTGCGCTACGATCCCCGCGAGCTGCGGCTCGTCACGGCTCGTGATGGCGATGACCTGGCCACCGCGCGCATTCACCTCCTGGACGTTCGACACGACCTTCTCGAACACCGAGTCGTGCGGCGCGATGAACACCACCGGCATCTCCGAATCGATGAGGGCGATGGGGCCATGCTTCATCTCGGCGGCCGGGTAGCCTTCCGCGTGGATGTAGCTGATCTCCTTCAGCTTCAGCGCGCCCTCGAGAGCGACGGGGAAGTTGAAGCCGCGACCGAGGTACAGGAAGTTGGAGGCATGCGCGAACTGGTTCGCGAGCGCCTCGATCTCGGGGGCGCGGTCGAGGATCTCCTGGATCTGCGCGGGCAGTGCGTCGAGCGCCTGGATGATCTCGGCGCCGCGCACGGCAGACATCGTGCGCAGTCGGCCCATGCGGAGAGTGAGCAGGGCAAGCGCGATGACCTGGCTCGTGAACGCCTTGGTGGACGCGACGCCGATCTCGGGGCCCGCGTGCAGGTAGACGCCGCCGTCCGACTCGCGGGCAATCGTCGAGCCAACGACGTTCACGAGGCCGATGGTGCGAGCGCCGCGCCGCTTTGCCTCGCGCATCGCCGCGAGTGTATCAGCGGTCTCTCCGGACTGGGAGATCACGACGCAGAGCGTCTTCGGCGTGACGATCGGATTCCGGTAGCGGAACTCCGACGCGTACTCGACTTCGACCGGAACTCGCGTGTTCTCCTCGAGCATGTGCTCGCCGATCAGCGCGGAATGCCAGCTCGTGCCGCAGGCGGTGATGATGATGTTGTCGAAGGCGAGCAGCTCCTCGTCCGTCAGGTTGAGGCCTGCGAGCTTGGCTGTGCCGTCGGCCGGGAGAAGACGCCCGCGCATCGTGTTCTCGATCGTGGCCGGCTGCTCGAAGATCTCCTTCAGCATGAAGTGATCGAACCCGCCCCGCTCGATCTGGCCAAGGTCCCAGTCGATCTGGCTGACCGTCCTCGTCATCTCGTGCGCCTGGAGGTCGATGACGCGGTAGCCGCCACGGTCGACCACGGCGAGGTCGCCGTCATCGAGGTACACCACCTGCCGCGTGTGCTCGAGGATCGCGGAGACGTCGCTCGCGACGTAGTACTCGCGCTCGCCGAGGCCGATGATGAGCGGACTTCCCCTTCGTGCCGCGACGATCTTGTTCGGATCGCGGCTCGAGATCACGGCGATCCCGTAGGTCCCGTGGACCATGTGCAGCGCCTCGATGACCGCGTCCTCGAGGTTTCCGTCGTACGAGGCTTCGATGAGATGCGAGAGCACCTCGGTGTCGGTCTCGGAGACGAACACGTGGCCGTTGTCCTCGAGCCAGTGCCGCAGGGCCGTCGCGTTCTCAATGATCCCGTTGTGGACGACCGCGATCTCGCCCTTGCAGTCGATGTGCGGATGCGCGTTGCCCGTCGTCGGCGCGCCGTGGGTGGCCCAGCGCGTATGCGCGATGCCGAGCGTGCCGGACACCGGGCTCCCCGTCATGATCGTCTCGAGCGTGGAGATCTTGCCGGCCGCCTTCCGGGTCTCGACGCCCTTCCCGTTCATGATCGCGACCCCCGCCGAGTCATAGCCTCGATATTCGAGGCGCTTCAGGCCCTCCAGCAGCAGGGGACCGGCGACCCGGGGACCGACATATCCAACGATTCCACACATGGAGTGCCTCGAGAGTTCGTCAGTGCGCCATCGCATCCAGCGGGACGCGTGACCGCGCGATCAGCGCGCGGGCGTCCGCATCGTTCCGTGCCTCGGCGATCACTCGCACGATTGGTTCCGTTCCGGACGGGCGCACGTGGACCCAGCGGTCCTCCCAGGAGAAGCGAAGTCCGTCCTGTCGATCGACGTCCGCATCGGGAAAGGCAGACGTTAAGGCCGTGTAGACGGCCTCCAGGCTGCCGTCAGGACGGTCCAGCTTGTCCTTGACGATCGAGTAGCGTGGATATTCACTGACTACACCGGACAGCGTCTGCTTCGCATCGGCGAGAAGCTGTAGCATCAATGCAGCACCGACTGGGGCATCGCGTCCAAGGTGCAGCTCCGTCAGGATGACGCCGCCATTCCCCTCTCCGCCGATCAGGGCGCCCTCGTCCCGCATCCGGGTCGCGACATTCACCTCGCCGAC
>JANPKQ010000207.1:0-10390 GCA_031426115.1 Gemmatimonadaceae bacterium
ACCGGAACCGCACGCGGAGGCGTTGCAGGCGCAGGGGTGACTGCTGCCGCCGGCGTCGACGGGGGCGGGAGCAATCCCGTCGGCGGAGATGACGGCGAGGGTGCCGGCGACGCAGCTGTCGGCGGTGTCGTCGTGGCATTGGCCGGGGGTGAGACTGGCGGCGCTGCGCTCGGTGCGGGCTGTGTCACGGGAGGCCTCGCTGCCACTGCGGGAACACTCGTGGTCGGAGCGCTCGTCACTGGAGCAGCCGTCGCCGGAACAGTTGCAGTCGATGACGGCGCGGGAGCCTGTGGGCTCGGCATCACCACTGCCACGCCGACACACCGCTGCGCCTGATAGTCCACCTGGTTGCGCAGCTCCACATCCGTCGACGCCGCACGAGCGCGCGCCACGTTCAACTCGTTGCACGCACGTGGCAGGTCGTTCGCATCGAAGAACACACGCGCGAGCCAGTAGCTCGCCCGCGCCCGCGAAGGACCGTTCGGGTGCTCGATGATGAGCCGCTGCAGGTGCCGCTGCGCGCGCATCCGATCGCCGCGCATGATCTCGAGCTCCGCGAGCCGGATCAACGCATCCTCGGCCCGACTCGAGAGCGGATACTCGATGACGATGCGCAGGTAGTCGCGCTCGGCATCTTCCGCTCGCGCCGCCGTGACCGCGCGCCAGAACAGGCCCTCCGCGTATGCGGGAGACCCCGGCACGCTCGCCGTGAGCAGGGAGTCGATCATCGCCCGGCCCGCGGCGCCCTTGCCCTGGCTGACGAGGCGGTGCGCGTGCACGAACATCGTGTCAGCCGGCGCTGGCTGCTGGGCACGAAGCGCGGCGGGGATGAGCATGGCACCGACGACGAAAACCGTCAGCGCGATGGATCGAGGAGAAGAGACCATGGGATGCATCAGCGAGGGGTGCAGATCGAGAGGATGAGGGTCACGAGTGTTTGCTCGTCGGAGGAGACGCGCGATTCCTTCAGCGCGACGTCCGCCATGAGCAGCGCATCGATGGCGTGCGCGAGCTCGTCGCTCGTCCACGAGTCCAGGGTCCCCGCCCAGCACCGGATGGCGTCCCCCCAGGGACGGCCCGTCATGGCGTTGGATTCCTTCAGGAGGCCGAAGTACGCACGCTCGACCTCTGACGAAGATCTCCCCTCATCGCGCAACACTCGCCCCCAGGCCAACGCCAGCATCTGCGTCGTGAGCGCCATCACCATCGACACAGCCGACGTCTTCGGAAGCGAGAGGACGTGCGGCAGGAGATCAATCGCACGGATCGGGTCCCGGGCGGCAACCGCGTCCAGGACGTCGGCCATTGTCTCCCCGTGCCGGATCCCGACGATGGCGCCGACCGCTGCCTCGTCGATCTCGGCCCCATCGGCGTAGCTCATCAGCTTTTCGAGCTCGGACGCGATCTGGGGAAGGTCGGTCCCAATGGCCTCGAGCAGCAGCGTTGCCGCCCCTGGCGTGATCCGCCCTCCGAGCTCCGTCGTCACGTGGTGTGCGATCCACTTCGGGATCCGATCCTCGGTAAGGGTCGGAAACTCGACGGCCGTCGTTTTCGCTTCGAGCCCCTTGTCAGGTGCACCGGGTGCAGCCGCCGAGACGAGGACGAGGATCGCATCGGCGGCGGGGTTGGCGAGATACCGGTCGAGGGCGGCGCGCGCGGGCTTCTTCAGCGCCCCGACATCGCGCAGCACGACCACTCGCCGCTCGGCCATCATCGGCGGAGTGCCGAGGAGCGATTCCATCACCTCGGCATCGACATCGGCACCGCGGCGGATCTCGACGTTGAAGTCACGGACCCCGGGGTCGACGGCGCGGTCGATGACCTGGCGCGCGGCCGCGTCTTTCAGGAAATCGTTTTCGCCGTAGAACAGGTAGGCGCGATCGAAGCTGCCCGTCGTGATGGCCTTGTGTAGGGCTCGCTGCGCCGCGGCTGACATGCGCGGAATATAGCGCTCCCGGCCGACCCCGACGGTCGAATCGCTAGCGGCTCCAGCTCGTGAGCTGGAACTCGGCGTTGCTGAACTGCAGCGAGGCCTGCTCTGCCATCAGCATCGCCGGCCAGACAGGAATCCCCATCGACATCGACGCGGCAATCGCCGAGCTGGTCATCGGCGAGGCCACGGCTTCAGGCTGTGTCGTGACGACCGGGGCGAGGGCGAGGGCAGGTGTGGGACTGGTGAGCTCGACCGCGAACGTCATGACGTACCCGAGCGCCACGACACCGAGCGCGGCTGCCGCGAAGGCGCCGAGTCCGGGACCGCGCTGCCGCCACTCGATGCTGGGGTGCGCCCTGGCATCGGCGAGACGCGCGCTGAGCCGCGCCGAAAAGTCGGCGGACGGCTGGATCGTCGGCAGGTTTCGGAACACCATCAGTGCGCGACGGACGGACGTATCGTACTGCGCACAGTCGGCACATTCGAGGAGGTGACGCTGGCCCGCGATGATGTCGATCGCAGGCAGCGTGTCATCGACGAAGGCGGCGTGATTCGTTCGGAAGGTGCGACAGTCCATAGGCTTACGTCGGAGGGGGCGACTGATTCGCGTAAGGGTACCCAGCAGCCGGTGCGGGGTTCCCAGTATAGCCCGTCGTGCGAGGGCGAGCCAGATGATGTAGCAGATCCTGCTTCTGGTGATACCCCCGGTTCCTCCGTTCGGATCGGGATCCGCAATGCCGGGATGAAAAAAAGCGGGAGGACGTGGCGTCCTCCCGCTTCGTGACTCCCTGACCCTGCCCTGATCAGTCGAGGAACGGCTCGATGATCGACGCGAACGAGTTCCGTGCACGGTTGAGTCTGGACTTCACCGTCCCGAGGTTGCACGACGTGATCTCGGCGATCTCCTCGTACGACTTGCCCTCGAGCTCGCGGAGGACGAACACCTCGCGGTGATGCTCGGGCAGCTGGGCTACCGACTCCTCGACGAGCTCGCGGAGATGCCGCTTGCGGTAGAGGTCATCCGGCCGTGAGGTCGGATCCTCGAACTGGAGCGGACGGTCCTCGTCCTGCCAGTTCTTCTTGATCGTCTGGAAGAGCACCAGCGGATTGCGCGAGCGGTTGCGGAGCTCGTTCTTCGCCAGGTTCGAGGCGATCGTATAGATCCATGTCGAGAACTTCTTCGAGCGGTCGAACCGGTGCAGGTGCCGGTACACCCGAATGAAGACCTCCTGCACCAGATCCTCGGCTTTCTCACGATCGCCGATCGTCCGATAGACGAAGTTCAGCAAACGCGTCTGGTATCTCTCTACCAGCTCCTGGAAAGCACGCTCCTCGCCCCCGAGAAAGGCAGTCACGACCGCCGCATCGTCGAGCGTTCGGAGCTGCTCTCGAACAGCTACCCCCGGCAGCGGCATCTTTTGCTTCAATGCGACGTCAGACATTTCTTCTTCCTCCAGAACACCGTGATACTGCACAGACAGGACAGGGGTCTTGAAGTCGTCCTCCGGCTTTGGTTGCGCCCCCTATGAAGGCAGGCATCATGCCGTACCCCATGGTGAGCATCGAGAATCTCAAGTCGTTGTCGATTATGTACTTAGGCTGATCGACCCCCTGCCGACCGTGTCCTTTCGCACACATCTGTCCGAACCTGCGGACAGCTTTTAGGACACCCTGTCAGGAGACGCCGCGCCACATTTCGCTTGCACACCCGCCCAGGGGCACTACAGCGAACTCGACCGTGGGCACCCTAGGCGTAGGCGAGCTCTGCCTACATCCCGATCCGGAACCCGGCGGTGTAGAGGAGCGCGAGGGCCGTCTTACCGTCCCGGATCTCGCCCGTCCCTACCATGCTCAACGCGCGTGAGAACGGGAAAGTTTGTACCTCGATGAACTCGTCCGCCTCCCGCCCGCTCTCCCCCTGGGTCAGGCCGGACGCCATGAAGAGGTGGATCTTCTCATCGGTGAAGCCCGGCGTCGTGTAGAAGGTCAGCAGGTGTTCGACACGCTCGGCCGAGCAGCCGGTTTCCTCACGGAGCTCCCGGCGCGCGCAGTCGGCAGGATCCTCGTCGGGATCGAGGCGGCCAGCCGGGATCTCGTACAGGTAGTCCTCGGCAGCGTACCGGTACTGCTTCAGCAGCAGGATCTGGGGATCGTCACCGTGTGGATCGCTGAGAAAGGGCACGACGGCCGAGGCGCCCGGGTGTCGCACCATCTCGAGCTCACCGGTGGATCCATTCGGGAAACGTACCTCGTCCACATCCAGGTTGATGATGCGCCCGGTGTGCATGCGTTTGCTGGCAATCCTCCCTGTCACGCGCTGTCCTCCCCTCGCGGTTGCCTGAGGTCCGGTTCGTCGCTCTCAACCATCATGGTCGGACCGAGCCCGAGTCGCTCGAGTGGCCCTCGGACAACCGCCGGATCCCCGACGACCGTGACCTGCAGCTGCTCCGGGTGCAGGTGTGCGCGAGCGGCCTGAAGGACATCGGCACGGGTTACCGCGCGAATGGCCCCGCGGTACCGATCGAACCAGTCGTCGGGAAGACCATAGACGACGAGACTGGCGAGCGCGCCGGCGATTGCCGATGTCGTCTCGTATCGTATCGGGAACACGCCATCCAGATAGCTGGTCGCCAGCGAGAGCTCCTCGTCCGTCGGCGCTGCCTCACGCATCCGCTCGATCTCGAGCAGCACTTCTCGGACGGCGCCATCCGTCACATCGCTCTTCACGGCGGTGGACACGACGAATGGGCCCGTGCTGCGCCGCCAGTCGTAGTGCGAGTACGCGCCGTAGGTATACGCGTGGACCTCGCGGAGATTGAGGTTGATCCGCGATGAGAAGAGGCCACCGAGGATCGCGTTCATGATCACGACGGAGAAGTAGTCGGGATGGCTCCGCGGCAAACCAATGTGGCCGATGCGCACCTCGGACTGCGGTGCCTCGGTCTTTCCCACGATGAAGATCTGGCGGCCGGTCGTTGCCGGTCGATCATGCACGATTGGCGGGCGGGCAGCGCCCCCTGCCCAGGACCCGAAGTTCGCGTCCACCATCCGAACGGCGGCATCCACGGTGACGTCGCCGGCAATGATCAGTGTCGTCCCGGCGGGGCGATAACGAGCATGGTGGAAAGCAGCCACGTCATCACGGGTGATCGCCATGATCGATCGCTCGTTCCCGCCCTCCGGCTCCGCATAGCGCGACCCCGGTCCGTAGAGAGATCGCGAGAACATTTCGTCGGCGAGGCCGCGCGGTTCGGCGCGTTGCTGCAGGAGCTCCGAGTGCCGCTCCTTCTTCAGGCGCTCGATCTCGCGATCCGGAAACGAGGGAGCCATGAGGATCTCGGCGAGCAGGGCAAGTGCGGCGGGAGCCCGTGCACTCATCACCGTGGTGCTGGCGGCGACGTAGTCCCAGTCGGCTGACGGATCCACCGACCCGCCGATTCCCTCGAGTCGTTCGGTGAGCGCCGGACCATCGAGTGTCCGCGTGCCCTCGATGAGGGCGCGTGCGGTCAGTTGCGCGAGCCCTTCGCGTCCCGGCGGATCGCAGATTGCGCCGGCGTCGACGATTGCCATCATCGAAATGACCGGGAGCGTCGACACCGGTGCCACGATGATTCGGATCCCGTTCGCGAGCGCCCGTCGCTCGAAGGCGGGAAAGCGATAGGCGCGGGGTGGTCCTGGCTGCGGGCGGATCGCCGTCGTCACCGCATCGCCTCGACCAGATCCGCCGTCGCATCACTGTCTGCGGTGGAATCGCGGGGCACGTAGAGCAGGCTCGCGCGGTTGTCTTCTCCGAGATACGCCGTGATGAAGGAGTTCACCCGCTCGCGAGTCACGGCGCGGTACCGGTCCACTTGTTCGTTGACGAGCGACGGATCGCCGAAGTACGTCGCGAACAGCGAGAGCTTGTCCGCACGCTCTCCCGCTGATTGCATGGACACGACGAGCTGGGTCTCGATCAGTGCGATCGCTCGATCCAGCTCTTCCTGGGATACACCCGACGCGCGCAGCGCATCGATCTCGCGGGCAACCTCGCGCTCGAGCGCGGGGCCGCTGACCTCCGGGCGCGCCGTCACGTCAACCACGAGGAGATCGTTGCCCTTCGCCAGGTCGAACGTGAACGCCGATGTCTCCGAGGCGACCTGCCGCTCCCTGACGAGTGCACGATACAACCGACTCCCCTTCTTCATGCCGAGCACGGCGCCGGCGACGCTCGCCGCATCCTGCTCTGCCGTGCCGAAGGGCGGGATGCGGAATGCGAGAAAGAGCCGTGGGAGCATTACGGCGTCGGGCACCGTTTCACGCCGCCATTCGCCGAATCGCTCGGGCACCGCCATCGGCGGCAGTGGCGGCTTTCCCCGACCCTTGGGAATCGGGCCGAAGAACTGCTCGACGAGCGCGCGCGCCTCTGCGGGATCGAAGTCGCCCGCGATCGAGAGCACCGCATTGTCGGGCGTGTAGTAGGTCGCGAAGAACTGTGCGACATCGTCCAGCTGCGCGGCGGTGAGATCCTCGAACGACCCGATGAGGGAGTGATGGAAGGGATGCCCCGGCGGATACGCGAGCGCGGGAAGACGTTCCCACCAGGTCCCGTATGGTTGGTTGTCGACCGACCACCGCCGCTCGTTCATCACGACGTCCCGCTGGGTGTCGAGCTTCTGCTGCGTCATTGCAGGAAGCAGCTGACCCATGCGATCGGCTTCCAGCCACAACGCAAGCGCGAGCTGGTTCGACGGAACGGTCTCGAAGTAGTTCGTCCTGTCGAGCCACGTCGATCCGTTCAGTGTGCCGCCAGCACGTTGTATCAGCTCGAAGTGCTCGTTCGCCTCGACGTGCGCCGATCCCTGGAAGAGCATGTGCTCGAAGAGATGGGCGAACCCGGTTCGACCCTCGCGTTCGTTCGCCGAGCCGACGTGGTACCAGAGATTGACGGCAACCAGCGGCGCGGTGTGATCCTCCGAGAGGCTCACGAGCAGGCCATTCGGGAGGCGGTATGTCTCGATCGGGATGCGCATCGACGTAAATTGCACCGGAGGACCGATCGGGAGAACCCCGATTCGGCATCGCTCATCCGGCACGGTGGACTTGCGCGTAGTTCGTGGGTGGAGACGGAGTTGATCCGATCAGTCGTGACGGTGCTCGCGACGGTGGTGGTTCTGGCCATTGCTGGCCTGATCATCCTCGGCGCCTTTCTCTGGCATTCCCAGGAGCGCGTCGTCTTTCAACCGCCTTCGCCTCCCTTCCCCGGTGCGCAGGGCGCTCGTCGAATCGACTTTCACGCCGACGATGGCCAGCCCCTCTTCGCGTATCTCGTCGGCGAGCCGGGCGCTGTTGGGCTGGTGCTGGCGCTGCACGGCAACGCGGATCTCGCGGCATGGCAGATCCCATGGGCGAAGGAGCTCTCGCGGCGAACCGGGCGCGCTGTCCTCCTTGCCGAGTTTCGCGGATACGCGGGTCTCCCCGGCGAGCCGACCTACGCGGGTGTCCGGCTCGATGCGCGCGCCGCCTACGCCGTGGCCCGCGATACTCTCGGTATTCCGGAGAAGCGCATTGCGCTCTACGGGCATTCACTGGGGAGTGCGATCGCCGCGGAGCTCGCGCGCGAGGTCCAGCCGGACGCCCTCATTCTCGTCTCACCCCTGACGTCCGTGCGGGACATGGCAAGCCGGGTGTCACTGGCCGCTGTTCCACTCTTCTGGGTGGGCGTCGTCCGGGTGCACTACGACACCGAGACGGTCGTGCGCTCCCTCGACCTTCCGGTGTCCGTCGCGCACGGATCGCGCGATGACGTCATCCCGGTAGCGATGGGGCAGCGTGTTTTCGACGCGGCGAAGATCCGGGGAGAGTTGCTGATGCTCGAGGCAGCCGGGCACAACGACGTCACTGCGGTGGGCGGCGAGCAGTACTGGCAGTGGGTGATTCGAGCGCTGGGGGGCCGGTCCACGGGAGCGCCATAATAGTAGCTAATGGCTACTATTACAACGCAGTTCAGCGATACGTCGGAACCGTGGCCGTGGAAGAGACCTCCAGCACGATCCATTGCCCGCGTTGTGCATGTCCCTGCACACCGCACGCGATGAGATAGCGCCCCGCGCGGTCCGCAACGAAGGTGATCTCATCGGAGTCGCCCTCCAGCAGGCCCTCCTCGATCTTCACCGTCTGTGCCTGCGGGAATGCCGCGGGCGGCAACTGTTCCGGCAGCGGCTCGAAGCCAGCGACGATTGCCGCCGAGTGTGGAAGGTCCGAATCGCGATTCGTGAACTCGATCCCAACGCGCCAGCCCACGGGAACGGTCAGGGTCCGGGCGCCTCTGCGCGCTCCGTTGAAGCTCACCTGGCTCCCGAGCTCGGTCCCTGCGGCAAGCTGAAAGCTCGCGTTCTTTTTCGCCCCATCGTAGGTGAGATAGTTTCCCTCGAGGGCAGGATCCAGCGGTGGCAGATCAGGCGGCGCCGATCCGCCCGACCGCCCCCCACCTCGTCCGCCGGTGTTGGGCTGCTGCACGGGTGTCCCACCGCCCCGTGACGGCGTTGACACCGGTGGAGTGACCACTGGTCCTGCAGGCACGGTGGGCAGTGTCGCACTTCCCGGCGCGGGTTGCGTTGCTCTCCGCGTCGAATCCGAAGCGCTCGCCGATGGCGGGCCGCCCGACGGTCCCGATGGCGCGGCGGCAACCGGCGCACGGGTCACGTCATAGCCGGCCGCGGAGGAGTCCGCACGCGCCGCTTCTGCACGCCGTTCCGCGGTGGTCTGCGAGCTCGGCGTGCATGCGGTCAGTGCCACGAGCAGCATCAGTGGTCGAACGCGCTGCCTCAATTGCCACCCCAGGAAGACAGTGCCGCGCCGGCAGTCTCCCAACTGCGGTTCGCAGCAGGCAGCTACGGTCGGATCGGCTGGCCGGACAGGTCCCGAACGCGGATCTCTCCCAGTCCGAGGGCACGAACACCTCCCTCGATCGACGCTCGGTCTCCAACGATGACGATTGCGAGTCGTGCCGGGTCAATGTATTCCCTCGCAACCCGCTGAACGTCCGCCTGGGTGAGGCGGTCGATCTGCTGGGCGTAGCTGTTGTAGTAGTCCAGCGGAAGGTCGTAGAGGACGATCGGGACGAGCTGTCTCGCAATCTGGCTCGTCGTCTCGAACGATCCCGGCATCTGGAGCTGGAGGTATGTCTTCGCCTTCGCGAGCTCCGCGGCTGGCACCGTATCGCGGATCGCACGAAGCTCCTTCATGAACTCGACGAGCGCCGAGTCGGTTTTCGCGGCGACGATCTCCGCCGACGCCGTGAACGGCCCAGCGGACTGTCGCATGTCGAACCGCGAGCCGGCACCGTAGGTGTACCCCTTCGTTTCGCGGAGATTCTGGTTGAGCCGGCTCGTGAACGAGCCTCCGAGGATCGTGTTGGCCAGCAACAGCCCGAAATAGTCTTTCGTCGATCGGGGAGCACCGATGTTTCCGATTCGCACCGGTGACTGCGCCGCGCCTGGCTTGTCGATGAGGTACACCGCGCTCGTTACGGCACGCTCGGCCGTGCTGATCGCCGTCTTCGGTACATCGCCCCGCTCCCAGCTTCCGAACGCCGTGCCGATGCGCCGCACCACATTGTCGACACCGACATCGCCGACGACGATCAGCGTGGAGTTGTTCGGTCGAAAGTAGGTCCGATAGAACCGTTCGAGGTCGGCACGAGTAATGGCTGCCACGGATGCTTCCGTACCGAGCATCGGTCGGCCATACGGGTGCTCACTCCCATAGAGGATCGCCGGATACGCGACATCCGCGACCCCGGGCCCGAAGTCCCGGAGTTGCACCAGCTCCGTCAGCCGCTCGGCACGGAGCCGCTCGAGGTCCGGTGCGGGAAACGACGGTCGCACGGCGACATCGGCCATCAGCGCCAGCGCACTGTCGAGCTGGGAAGTCGGCGTATGCAGCGTCAGACGCGATGCATCCCAGCTGCTGCTGGTCGCGAGCGCGATGCCGAGAAATGCCTCCTGATCGGCGATCTGCAGCGCATTCCGTGAGGTCGTTCCTTCATCGAGGAGCGCGGTCAGCAGCGTCGTGAGCCCTGCGCGGCTTGGCGGGTCCGCTTCGACGCCTGTATTGGTGAGCAGGATGAAATCAGCGACCGGAAGTTCGTGATGCTCGACGATGAGGATCCGAAGCCCGTTCGGAAGCGTGCGGGTGACCACCGGCGGAAGCGACAGGGACTTCGCCGGCCCGAGGCGCGGCGGTGTGGTTCGGTCGATCGTGACCGCGGTGCCGGTGCTCGGCGATGCAGGCGCTCCTGCCGGCGCTGGAGTCCCGGTGCACGCGGTAACCAGCAGCGTCCCGTCTTCGATCAACGCACCCGAAACCGGGAAAATCCGGGCTCCGGTAAAGGCCACGGGTTTCGCTCGAGGCAGGACCTGAGCTGTGGACGGACCGGGACCAGGACCGCCCTGGGCAAAACCCAAAGCCGCGACG
>JANPKQ010000208.1:0-2256 GCA_031426115.1 Gemmatimonadaceae bacterium
GCTCGCCGCCGACGTGCGTGCGCGGGAATCCGATCGCGTACAGCATGGCCTCGAGGGGAATCTCGACGCCATCCAGCCGCGGGAGCCAGACATCCCGCTGTGCCTCACGCGCAGCGCGCAGCCGCCCCGCGAGGGCGACCACCTCGGGAATGGACGCGGGGTCGGTGAGGTCCTCGTGACGGTCCTCGAGCACGGAGCCGAGGCGTCCGACGCGTTGCGAGAGCAGCTCCTGCACGAGTGACGCGAGCGACGTGTGCCGCCGTCCCACCGCCTCGAGATTCTTCCACGAGTAGAGCGTTCGGCGGATCTGGCGCGCGCTCGCGTCCGCACGCGGAAGTCGTTCCACCATGTGATTGAGGTGCCGCCGGAGGTCGTGCTGCGCTGCCTCCGCCTGCGCCCGCGCTTCATCGAAGAGTGAGCGCGGCAGCACGGTCTCGAAGAACGCGTCGCGGCAGACGCTGTCGTCAGGATTCAGGATCACCCGCAGCGCCGCGAGCACATACCCGACGATCGGATCCTCGGCCAGCGCACGCCCCTGGGCGAGCCGGCACGGGATGCCGGCATTGAGGAATGCGGCCTCGAGTCCGTCGCCGATGTCATGCTTGCGGTACAGGAGCGCGACATCGCCCCAGTCATGCGCGTTGGCGTCGTGGTCGCGCCGGATGTCCTCGACGATCCACGCGAGCTCGGCGTCGTCGCTCTCGAAGGTGTGCGCCGCGACGGGAAATGCCGAGTCCCGGGCGGCCAGGACTTCGATGCGGTCGTCGAAGATCGGTTTGTTGATCATCACGAGGCGGCGCGCAAGCGCGAAGACGCCGCGGGGACAACGGTGGTTCTCCTCGAGGTAGACCTTCGCCGTGATGCCGAAGTCATTGACGAAGCTCCTCAGCACCGCCGGGTCCGCACCGGCCCATGAGTAGATCGATTGCTCGTGATCGCCGACCGCGAACACATGCTTGTGGTCCTGCGCGAGCGAACGAACCACGCGATACTGGACCGGGTTCAGGTCCTGGAACTCATCGACCAGCACGACGTCCCAGTTGCTCCGAATAGACGCCGCACTCGTGCGCTCCACCAGATCGGCAGCCTGGAGGACCAGCATGTCGAAGTCGAGCAGCCGCTTGGCGGCGAGGACTTCCTCGTACCGGGCGAAGAGCTGCGCGTCGTCATGCATCAGGCGCTCACCCCGGAAGCGGTGCGCCGAGAACCGCGTCAGTGTGTTGCGATGCCAGCGGCGTGGGCCCTCGAGCCGGCGGAGCACGGCGAGCTGATAGTCCTCGTCGGCGACCCCGAATCCAGGCTGAAGCCCGATGTGCTCACCGTACGAACGGAGGAGCTCGGCACAGAAGGCGTGAATGGTCCCGCGCTTCACCTTCTCGGCGCGACCGCCGAGCTGACGGTCGAGGCGCTCGGCGATCTCCCCGGCGGCCTTGTTGGTGAAGGTGAACGCACAGATCCGCGCGGGCTCGAAACCGAGCTCATCGACGAGGAACCTGATCCGCTCGATGAGGCAGAATGTCTTCCCTGCCCCTGGCCCGGCGAGGACGAGCAAGGGCCCCGGCGGGGCCTCGATCGCCTTCCGCTGGGACGGCGACGGGACCTGCTGCGGCAGGAGCGCAAGCGGGGGGTGATACGGCGCGCGTGTGGGGGGCATTCCCCCGAACGATAGCCTCCCGCGCGCTAATGGGGCGAGGCATTTGGGGCTCGACGCACGAGGATTTCGGGTGCAGCATTGGAACGGCGCGAGACATGCTTTTACATGGCTCGCACACCCGGCGCGGGGTTCGCGACGGGTCGCACGCAGACGCTATCAGGAGTCGTTATGAGACGTTCTTATGTAATCCTGGCGACAGTCTTTGCCGCCATGACCACCGCATGTGCACAACGAATGACCCAGGAGTCCGGGGGCGACGTCGTCCTCGACGAGGCCATCCCGGCAGGCAACACCTGGACGAGCGACATCAAGGGCATGAACGGCTGGGAAAATGTTCGCGCCTCTTCCTTCGCCCAGCTCGTCGACCAGGGGACTCGGGTGTCGATCTCGATTGACCGTGCCCTCGCCGGCTCGAACTACGCGTGGGATGTTCGGGAAGGCACCTGCGCCGCGCCGGGTCGCATGATCGGCGACACCACCAGCTACGTCCAGATCTTCGTCGGTGAAAACGGTCGCGACTCGCGGATCGTCGAGCTGACGTCGAAGCTCGAGCGGACGAAGCCGTACGTCGTCAGCCTCTACAGCCCCGCCGACACTCGTGC
>JANPKQ010000209.1:0-9617 GCA_031426115.1 Gemmatimonadaceae bacterium
CCGTCGTCGCACCGGGGACGCCGCCACCGCCGCGACCTGCCGGCGCGCCCGCGGGTGCCCCCGGAGGGCCGCCGGGCACCGCGCTCGGCACGGCCGCGACGACCCGAGGCGCGATGGGCGGATTCGAGAGCAGCTCGAGCCGCACCGCCAGCGGATCACGTCCCGCTGCGTGCGCCAGCTCGTCGATGAACGACTGGATCGGGAACGCGTAGCCGTTGCTCCCTGGCGCTCGCAGCGCGCCGGTGGGAACGCCGCTCGCCATCACCGACGCATCGAGCGCGTAGTTCTCGATGTATCCGCCGGGAAACTCCCCCTCCTGCATCCCCGCGCTGCTGGCGAACCGGGTGCCCTGGCCAAACGAGATAAAGTGATCGCGCCAGGCGACGACCTTGCCATTTGCATCGATGCCGCCGCGCATGTAGTGCCAGCCGGCGGGCCGGTAGAAATCGTGCTGCATGTCGTCCTCGCGCGTCCACAGCAGCTTCACCGGAACGCCGATCTCCTTCGCGATCCACGCCGCCTCGACCATGTAGTCGTTGCTGAGCCGGCGGCCGAAGCCACCGCCCATGCGCGTGAGGTTGAGGGTGATGGCGCTCTCCTCGATGCCAAGCGTCCGCGCGGTGAGCGTACGGCCGTTTGCAGGCGTCTGGCTCGGAACCCACAGTTCGAGCTTCCCGTCCTTCCAGTGCGCCGTGCAGTTCTGCGGCTCGAGCGGCGCGTGGGCGAGGAACGGATAGTAGTACGCCCCTTCGATGGTCTTTGCCGCGCCAGTGAGCGCCGCTTCGACATCGCCATCGCGGCGGATCGAGCGCTGTTGCGGCTGCTTCGAAAGCTCATCGGCCTTTGCGGCGAAGCCCGCGCTGCTCTGCGCCGCGGTCGGGCCTTCGTTCCAGGTGACCTTGAGCTGACGGCGCGCCTGCCGCGCTGCCCACCACGTATCGCCGACGATCGCGACGCCGCCAACGAGACCGTTCAGGTCATCGGTCCCCGCAACGACGAAGGCGTGCTTGATCCCCGGGAGCTTCCGGATCTCCTCGACGTTCGCCGTCGCAACCTTGCCGCCGAACACAGGACACTTCTCGAACACCGCGTAGAGCATTCCCGGCATCGTGACGTCGATGCCGTACAGCGGCTTGCCCGTGACGATCTTGAAGTTGTCCACGCCCGGGACGCGCGTCCCGATGATTCGAAAGTCCTTCGGATCCTTCAGCGTCACCGACTCGAGGCTCGGCGCGGTGAGCGTCGCCGCCTTGTCCACGAGCTCACCGTAGGTGAGCCGCCGGTTGCTGCCGCGGTGGGTAGCGACGCCGGCGGCGGTGGTGACCTCCGACTCCGGCACGCCCCACGTTTGCGCCGCGGCGGTGACGAGCATCGCCCGCGCCGCCGCGCCGACCCGGCGCATCGGCAGCCAGTTCTGCGGCGTGCAATTGCTGCCGCCGGCGAACTGCGCCGGGATGTACTTCACGGTGTCGAGTGGAGCCTGCTCCACCGTCACCGACTTCCAGTCGACATCCAGCTCCTCGGCGATGAGCATCGGCAGCATCGTCTTGACGCCCTGCCCGATCTCGGGATTCTTCCCCATGATCGTCACCGCCCCGTTCGAGGCGATCCGGATGAATGCATTCGGCGTGAAGTCGGCAAATGCGGGCTCGGCGCCGAAGGCGCTCGATGCGCTGTCGAAAAACGGGATGTAGGTCGCGAGCAGCATTCCGCCCCCGGCGATGCCGGTGACGCGGAGGAACTGGCGGCGACTGACGCTCTTGGTCGTGTCCACGGAGCCTCCTTACGAGTTGGTCTCGTCCGGGCTCCCGGACGGGCTGCTGCCATTCGACGTCGTGCGCGGCATCGCGGCCGCCGCGTGGATCGCGGCACGGATGCGATGGTAGGTCGCGCAGCGGCACAGATTGCCGTTCATCGCCGTGTCGATCTGCGCGTCGGTCGGCTTCGGCGTCCTCGCCAGGAGCGCTGACGCGGACATCAGCTGGCCGGCCTGGCAGTAGCCGCACTGCGGCACGTCGAGCTCCTGCCATGCGCGCTGCAACGGGTGCGTCCCGTCGGGCGAGAGCCCCTCGACCGTCGTCACGCGTGTGCCCGCGGCCGCCGATACCGGCGTGATGCACGAGCGCGTCGCGCTTCCATTCACGTGGACGGTGCAGGCACCGCACTGCGCGACGCCGCATCCGAACTTGGTACCCTTGAGGTCCAGGATGTCCCGGAGTACCCAGAGCAGGGGCATGTCGGTGGGAACGTCCACCGTCGCGGACTTCCCGTTGACTGTGAAGGTGACTGGCATGGGGACGTACCGCTCCGTGATGTGAGGTCGTCGGGCGGCGTTGAGATCACCGCTCGCGCGAGGCGCCTGGCGATGGGGTGCGCCGGCCAAGCCTCAACTTACGGCGGGCGCCGCGGGTTGCCAAACCCCGCGTCTCTGGCTGGGCAGTCTCCCGTGCTGTATCGTCGCGGGAGAAGCGCTCCATCCCCGGTGAGGCAGGCCATTGGCAGAGCACGTGGACCCACTCTTTTTCGCGTTCCAGGAAGCCGTTGCAGGTCGCTACTCGCTGGAACGCGAACTGGGTCGCGGCGGCATGGGCGTTGTGTATCTGGCCCGGGAAGTCCGACTCGATCGGCTCATTGCGATCAAGCTGCTTCCGCCCGCCCTCGCCGCACAGGACTCGCTGCGCGACCGGTTCATGCGGGAAGCCACCACGGCGGCGCGCCTGTCCCATCCGTACATCGTGCCGATCCACGCCGTGGATGAGATCGGCGGATTCGTCTTCATCGTCATGGCCTACGTCGACGGCGAGACGCTGGCGCACCGCGTGTCATCCCGGGGCCCGCTCTCCGCCGACGAGGGGACCCGGCTGCTTCGCGAGGTCTCGTGGGCGCTCGCCTACGCCCACGCCCAGGGCGTCGTGCACCGCGACGTGAAGCCGGCCAACATCCTGATCGAGCGTGGCAGTCAGCGGGCGATGGTCGCCGACTTCGGGATCGCCCGATTGACACACGTCTCGGGTGAGACGGCGGCCGGCGAGTTGCTCGGCACCCCGGAGTTCATGAGCCCGGAGCAGGCCGGCGGTGAGCCGGTTGACGGCCGGAGTGATCTTTACTCGCTCGGCGTCGTGGGATTCTACGCGTTGACAGGAACGCTCCCATTTACGGGGGCATCCGCACAGTCGGTGCTCGCGCAGCACCTCACCCGGGCGGCCCCCTCGGTCGCCGCGGTTGCGCGCGGCGCACTGCGGTCGCTCGCGCAGGCGATCGATCGCTGCCTCGAGAAGGATCCCGATGCCCGCTTCGCGACGGGCGAGGCGCTCGCAGATGCACTCGCCCCATCGCTCCTGAAGCGTACCGAGATCCCGGCTCCGCTTCGAATTTTTCTCGATCGCCGGCGCGCAGCGCCGCTGATCGTCACGGGTGCCATTGCGCTCCCGCTTCTCATCCGGCTGGCGGCGCAGTCGGACGCCGTCGGCGCGGGACTGCTCGCAACCGCCATGATCGCGGTTCCCGCGGCCGTCATCATCAAGCGCCTGCGCACCGTGATGCGCGTGGGGTACGGACCGGACGACATCGTCGCGGGCGCGCGCCGTACCTTCGAGCACCGACGCGAGGAGTTCGAGTTCGAATTCGGCACCGACCGCAGCGTGCGCGAGCGGATCGTTGGTGTCATCGCCCCGCTCGGGCTCGCGATCGGGACGGGCTCGGCCATCGCTGCAAGCTTCTTCCCCGAGCCCGGAATCCTCGCCTCGGTCGCCGCGGCTGCATTCTACATCAGCATCCCGACCGGAATCGTGAGCCTCCGGTGGCGGCATCTTCGCAAGGGGAAGTCGTCACTCATGGTGAAGATCATGGACGGGCGGATGGGTCGCGCACTCGCGCGCGTCGCTGGCTATCGCCTCGGCGCACGCGCGATTCCCGCGAACCGGCCGACGGAGCTCGCGATCGCCATGACGGCGGAGGCCCTCTATGACGAGCTTCCGAGAGAGATGCGCCGCTCCCTGGGAGATGTGCCGGAGGTCCTTCGAGGGCTCGAGGTCCATGCCCGTACCGCGCGTGCGCGTATCGAGGAGCTCGACTCGGCAATCGCCGCCGCGCAGGGCGGATCGGGGCGAGCGGCAGCCCGTGAGGAGGCGCTCGTGCATGACCTGCGCGACGCACGCGCTGCGGCGGAAAATCGGCTCGGGACAGTGGTTACCGCGCTCGAGAGCCTGCGCCTCGACCTGCTCCGACTCCGCGCCGGCGCTGGCTCGGTTGACGGTATCACAAGCGACCTTGCCGCGGCCCGCGAGCTGGGAGAGAACGCTGATCGCCTGCTCGCTGGAGCACGGGAAGTGGATGCAGTCCTGGCGGACACGCCGGCCTGAACTCGAGTTTCACACGGTCAACGTCCACGTCCACTTCCCATCGATGATGCGGATCGAGCGGATGAAAGGGCAACAACATGTGTTGGGGGTGTGGCGCGAAAGTCCTCTACGCCGAGCACCCAACACATGCCGTTGCCGTTGCCTCGTTCGATGGCTTCCGTGTCAAAGCAGTTGCACTTTCATCCGCTCAATCCGCGTCATCCGATGAGGGGTTGCCGTTGCCAGAAACGAACAGGCGCCGGAGTGGAAGATCCACTCCGGCGCCTGTTTCGCATTGTCCATCCTATCAGTTGATCTTTCTCAGCTCCACACGTCGGTTCATCGCACGTCCACTCGGCGTGCCATTGTTCGCGATCGGCTGATCGGGCCCGAATCCGCGCGCCACGAGGCGCTCGGACGGCACGCCCTGCATCACCAGGTAGGCACGAACCGCTTCGGCGCGTCCCAGCGAGAGCTTGATGTTGCGGGTGCGACCGCCGGTGAGATCGGTGTGGCCGACCACCTCGACGCGAATCGACGGCGCTTCGATGAGCTGCCGCGCGACATCGTCCAGGACCGCGAACGAGGCCGGTGTCAGCTCCTCGCGTCCGGAGGCGAAGTTCACGCCGCGCAGCGTCACGGTGCGCTCCGTGTTCTTGAACAGGATCGTGCAACCCGACGCATCGGCTGACGCGCCGGCCGGCGTTCCGGGGCACTTGTCGCGGGAGTCCAGAACGCCGTCGTTGTCGGCGTCGCTTTCGACTGCCGGCTTCGGCAGAACGATCGGGCAGCCATAGGCATCAGCAGCGACACCCACCAGCGTCGCCGGGCAGCGGTCGCGAGAGTCGGGCACGCCGTCGATGTCGGTATCGTTGTCGACGGTGGCCTTCGGAATCACGATCGTGCAGCCCGTCGCATCGACGCGCTCGCCGAAGGCGCTGTTCGGGCAGCGGTCCTGGTTGTTGGTGACACCGTCGCCGTCGTTGTCGCCGATGACGCAGCCACGTCCGTCGATCGCCGCGTTGGGGAGCGTCGCCGGGCAGGCATCGCGCGGGTCGATGACGCCGTCATTGTCCGTGTCACGGTAGACCTGGCAGCCGGCCGGATCGACGGTCGCGGTGACCGGCGTGTTCGAGCACATGTCCACATTGTCACCAACGCCATCCTTGTCCGCGTCGGCAACATGGGCGGACGCTACCGGCTCCTCGCGCACGGGGCGCGCGGCCTTCTCGGCCTTCGCTTCCCGGACAGGTCCCGCATCCCGATAGAGCGGAAAGGACAAGCCGGCCTGGAGACCCTGGTTCCAGTTGTCTTTCAGTGCCGGGCCCTCGTTCGCCGGATTCGCGACGTAGTCGGCGACCGCTTCGAGCCGGAACGCCATGATGGGTCCCATGTTCAGCCGGAACCCGGCCAGCCCGGTGTAGCCCCACTCGACGGTCGATCCGTCGCCGATGCTGTAATCATTGCGAACGCCGCCGCCGCCGAGCAGGAACTGCAGGTTGCCGCCGAGCGGCAACGCATACAGCATCCGGGCGCGCGCCGGGATGTAGCGGAAGGTGACCGGGCCGATGCCCTGGGTCGCATATGCGCCCTCGGCCTCGAGGATCCAGGTGTTGAAGCCGGCGCCCGACACGACGCTCAGACGTCCCCCTGCGCCCGCCTGATCCTTCAGCGTGAGGCTGTTGTCGAAGCGCGTGTAGCTGCCGAAACCGCCGAATTCGATTGACCCTTGCGCGGATGCGGGAGCTGCTGCGACGACGGCCGCGAGGCAAAGGGTGAGTGGAGCGAGCGTACGGGAGTGCATGGCCGGAGTCCTGAAAAGGTTAGTTGAGGCCCATCTAATGATTCTGACGACGGAGCCCAGGCCGGAGATACACGAACTTCACTGCTTACTGCGCACGCACTGCGTGCTGTCTACTGCGAACGGGTGCAGAGGGCGTAACGGGCGGCAGTGCGTAGTCGTGCGCAGTCCCGGTAGTCGCCGCCCGGAGCGAACGAACGGCACACCGGGCGCCCGCTCCGCCTCGGACGGTTGCCCGGACTCCTCCCAACGCCCGCCGTTCCGCCTGCCGTGCCCGTCCCGCCCTGGCGGTGTGTACCGAGTACTACTTCGTACGAAGTGCGTGCGCAGTACGCAATGCCGGTCCGGACGTAGTCGCAGTCAGTAAAGCTGCTACGTCGGATTCGCCGGCGTATTGGGATTCGTCGCCCGCTCCGCGAACGGATACGGGAGGTAGCGCACCTTTGCCTCGCTGGTCCGGCCGAAGCGCCGCTGGTCCGCCCAGTGCAAGCCGGTCGAGAAGAGCGAGTAGGTCCGCTGCCGGTAGATCTCGTCGAGCACGGCCGCCCCAGTCGGCAGGTCCACTGCCGTCTTCGGAAGCAGCCCCGCGCGGCCGCGCACGATGTTGATTTCGGCCCGCGCTTCCGTGAGCTGGCCCGTTCGCGCGTAGGCTTCCGCACGGATGAGCGTCAGCTCATCCTGGCTGAACAGCGGAATCGGCGATGCAACGGTGAGAAACAGGTTCGTCTCCACGAGCGTCGCGCCGCCCGTGCCCGTGAGCGCCGTCGCCATCGTGTTGGCGTTGACACGCGTGTCACCCGGCTCGGCGTTCGTGCGGTAGCTCGAGATCGCACCGAAGAACCGTGACCCGTGGTACAGGTCGCGAAGCGGGTTTGCGTCGAGCGAGCTCTGGATGACCGACGACGTCGCGGTCGCCGGCACCTCGTTGGCAAAGGCCAGCGCCGCCGCGTAGTTGCCGGCGGCGAGTGAGTAGCGCGCCTGCATCGCGCGAATCGTGTTCAGGAGGTCGAAGCCCGGTGCAAGGATGCCCGTGGTAAACTCGGCCGGCAGCGCCGTCCCTGTCGCATCGGTCTTCGCGCTCGCGAGCAGCGCAAGGATCTCCGTCAGCACCGCCGCACGAGCGGCGAACGGAGGATCGTCCACGTTCTCGATCGGAATCTGCTCGAAGGCTTCGATGAGCTGCCCGAATGCCATTGCCTTGTGCAGCTTCGCGAGCGCGGTAATCCCCGCCTGCGTCCCGGGCGCGAAGCCAACGCCCGCGATGTTGTCGAGAATCTGGTTCGCCGCCTTCACGACGACATAGTTCTTCACCCAGAGATCCAGGACATCAATGTTGGTCGGGTCGATCGCGGAGTTCGCACTCGGCGTCGGAAAGTTCTGGAACTCTCGCGTCGTCGATTGCGTCGCATTCGTGTTTCCGAGCTCGCCGGAGATGAGCCCCGGGATGTAGATCCCTTCCTCGAGCGCATTCCCGTACTTCCCCTGCATGCCGATGGCGAGGGCGCGTAGTCCGGCCACGGTAGTGAGCACACCCTCTTCGGGTGCAGCGTTCGGGTTGCTGATGTCGAGCTCACAGGCGCTCGGGACGAGGATCGCAGGGATCAGCGCGAGCGATCGACGGAGCGTCCGGTGAAGGCGGTGGCGGAGGGTCATGGTTGTCGGCTCCGCGGTCAGAAGGTGGACGTGACGCTGATCGCCACGCTGCGGGGAATGGGCGTCGTCGCGAAGCTGAAGCCGCGCACGAGCGTGCGCTGGCCGCCGACGTTCGTCTCGGGATCCCACCCGGTGTAGTCGGTCCATGTCTTCAGGTTCCGGCCGATGATGCTGATCTGGGTGCTCTGGGCGCGCAGAAAGCGACCCGCGCTCGGCGGCAGCGCGTACGTCACCGAGAGCTCCCGCAACTTCGTCCAGCTGCCGTCCTCGATGTACTCCTCGAAGATGCTTCGGCGCGCGAGGAAGTATCCGCGTGGCACCTGATTGAGAAGCTCTGCCTCATACGCCCTGCCGCTCCCGAACGCCGGTGTCTCGAGCAGCCGCCGGTCGAAGTTGAAGATGTCGCCGCCACGAACGCCATCGAGCTGTACCCGGAACGAAAGGGCCTTGCCGACGCCGAACTCGTTGATGAACGCCCAGTACGAGTCGGGATTCGGATCGCCGATGATCTTGCGTGGCCCGATCGCCGGAATACCGGTGATCGCCCCGGTTGCGGGATTCTGGATCGGCACGCCGGGGTTCCCGGACGTGAGAATCTCGCCCTGCGCGTTGCGCACGTAGGTGGTACCGAAGAAATGTCCCGGCGGCTCGTTCGCCGCGACCCGAACGACACTGAACGTCTCCGGAATGAAGAACGCCCCGCCATCGCTGACCTTCGTCACGAGCGGATCATTCGTCGCGAAGGTCACGGTCGAATTCCAGTTGAACCTCGCCCCGCGAAGGTTGAGGGTCCGGAGCAGAAGCTCGATCCCGTGATTCTCCAACTCTCCGACGTTCGCCACCTGGAAGGTAGAGCCCGATGACGGGCGCACAGTCTTCGGCAGGATGAGGTCGGTGACCCGCTTGTCGAACCAGGTCAGCTCCATGCCGATACGACCGCCCGCGAGCTCGACATCGGTTCCGAACTCGAGCTCCCGCGCGCGCTCGGGCTTCAGCCCGACGTTGCCAAGCTGGAGGCTGTCCACGATTCCCGACCGATCGCCACTCGGCTCGAACACATAGTTCTCGAGGCGATCGAAGCTCCCTGCCGGCTGCCCGCCGGAGAAGCCATAGCCCGCGCGCAGCCGCAGGGTGTTGGCCACTCGTGCGAAGGGCTCCCAGAACCCGTAGTCGGACAGGTTGAGCGCGGCCCCGACCTTCGGGAAGAACTGCTGGCGCTCCTCGGCGCCGAACGCGGAGGCGGCGTCCGACCGCAGCGACGCCGTGACGAACAGCTTCTCGTCGATCGCGATCTGCTCCTGGCCGTAGTAGCCGAGCGTCCGGCGATCGTCGCGCGTCTCGTTGCTGAACTGTCGGCTTCCCTTCACCGTCCCGACCAGCACCGCGAGATCTTCGGCGCGGGCCGTGACGATGTTGAACTCCTGCTGCTGCCAGTTGATGCCCGCGCCGTGAGTGAGCTTCAGTCGCTCACCGATCTCGGTGATGTAGCTGAGGTCGAGGTCCGAGTTGAGCAGCCGCGCACGGTCCGTCGCCGAGATCGCGAGGCCCGTCGCCAGCGACGGCGCGGACGAGGCACGTGGGACGAAGAGGCGCGCATTCTGGTTGTAGCCGTCGTAGCCGAGCCGATACGACATCGTCATTCCGTCGATCGGATACGCCGTGATGTTGAGGCCGCCGATGAAGCGATCGATCTCCTGGGGCGCCTTCCAGTTCGCGATGATGTCGAGGGCGTTGGCGCCGGCAAACCCGTTTGGATAGATGCCGCTGACGGGATCGGGGAAGAGGTTGTAGCTGTTCGGCATGAAGAGGAAGCTCGTCAGCAC
>JANPKQ010000210.1:0-12364 GCA_031426115.1 Gemmatimonadaceae bacterium
GACAACCTGCTGCTCCCTCCGGGAATCGACGAGCGCGTTCGAAAGGGGAAGGACGCGTGAGCCGGCGTGCCCGGGAGGGACCTGTCTCGCGCCCACTCGAGGCACCGTCGCTCGGCGCCACACCGTCGTTCGATGCGCTGCGCGCCGAGGACGTCGCCCGCGAGCTCTACTCGCTCGATGGCCGCGCGAACCCCCTCCCGAGCGAGCGCGATCAGAACTTCCTCGTATCAGCGCACGGCGGGCGGATCGTGCTCAAGATCGCGAATGCCGGCGAGGATCCGGCGATGCTCGATGCTCAGCAGTCGGCGATGGAGCATCTCGCGACGCGGGTGGACTGCACGCCGCGCGTCGTGCGCACAGCGGCGGGGAACGCACGCGGCGAAGTCGAGGGGCCGGATGGCCGACGGCATCTCGTCTGGGCAGTGACGCACCTCCCCGGCGTTCCGCTCGCGCGCGTCAGCCGCCGATCGCCAGCGCTCCTCGATGATCTCGGGCGCTCCATCGGTGCGCTGGGCAGTGGTCTTGTCGGCTTCGATCACCCGGCGATCCATCGCGACTTCTACTGGGACCTCGCCAACGGACGCCGCGTCGTCGAGGAATATCGATCGCTCATCGACGACGACGACGGCCTCGGCACGACGATCGACACGCTGATGGACCGGTTCGACCGAGATGTCGCCCCGCGGTTGCCCTCGCTCCGGCGCGCGGCGATCCACAACGACCTCAACGATCACAACATCCTCGTTGGTGGGGGCGACGATCTGTGGTCGCGCTACCAACGCGTCACCGGCATCGTGGACTTCGGCGACATGGTCCACAGCTACGTCGTTGCCGACCTCGCGATCGCGGCAGCGTACATCGTCCTCGATGCGCCCGATCCGCTCGGAACGGTCGCGACGCTCGTGCGTGGATACTGCACCGGGAATGCGCTCGATGAGATGGAGCTTGGCGCACTTCCTGGATTGATTGCCCTGCGTCTCTGCGCCAGCGCATGCATTGCGGCCGAGCAGCGGCGGCAGCGGCCGGACAACGCGTATCTCGATGTCAGTCAAGACGCGATCCGGCGCACCCTGCCCGTGCTGGCAGCGATCCCATTCACGGTCGCCGAGGCTGTATTTCGCGACGCGGCGGGACTGGAGGCGAGTACGTCGAGCGCGCGGGTACGCCGGTGGCTCGCATCGAATCAGCGGAGCTTTGCGTCGGTGCTCGACGTCGATCTTCGCATCGAACCGTGCACGGTGCTCGACCTCAGCATCGGCAGCGCCATGATCAGCGGCGACGAGCGCGAGAACGCGGAGCCTGCGCTTACTCGCCGGGTGTTCGGCGCAATGCGCGATGCGGGAGCCCCCGTCGGCATCGGCCGATACGACGAGCCGCGACTGCTCTACACTTCCTCGTTTTTCGCTGGCGGGGGAAGTCCGCTCGAGGAGCGGCGAACGATCCACATCGGGCTCGACCTGTTCGCCGAGGCGGGGACGCCGGTGTACGCGCCCCTCGACGGCACGGTGCACGCGTTCGCGGACAACCGCGCGCCGCTCGACTACGGCCCGCTCATCATCCTCCGGCACGAGACGGACGACGGCACGGAGTTCTTCACGCTCTATGGACACCTGAGCCGCGAGTCACTCGTCGGCCTCGAGATCGGCGCGCGGATCGCGCGAGGCGACCGCATCGCGACGATGGGCACGCCCGAGGTGAACGTCGGGTGGACGCCGCACCTCCATCTCCAGCTCATCGCCGACCTTCTCGGTCTGGGCACCGAGTATCCCGGTGTCGCACGCGCGAGCCAGCGCGCCGTCTGGCAAAGCTTGTCCCCCGACCCGAACCTCATCGTCGGCATTCCTGCGGACCGCTTTCCCCCGCCGGTGCCCGCGCGGGTGGACACGCTCGCGGAGCGTCGTCGGCACCTCGGGCCCAACCTGAGCATCGCTTACCGCGAGCCCCTCCGGATCGTGCGCGGGTGGAAGCAGTACCTGTTCGACGACGAGGGCCGACGGTACCTCGACGGCTACAACAACGTGCCGCACGTGGGCCACGCGCATCCGCGCGTCGTGCGCGCCGTCGCCGACCAGACGTCGGTGCTCGCCACCAACACGCGATATCTCAGCGACACCGTCAACCTGTACGCCGAGCGACTCGCCGCGACGCTGCCCGAGCCGCTGCGTGTCTGCTACCTCGTGAGCTCCGCCAGCGAAGCCAACGAGCTCGCGTTGCGGCTTGCACGCGCCCACACCGGGAACCGCGACGTCATCGTGCTCGAGGCGGCGTACCACGGCAACACGACATCGCTCATCGACATCAGCCCGTACAAGCATGCGGGCCCCGGAGGAACGGGCGCCCCGGACTGGGTCCACGTCGCGCCACTCCCGGATGACTATCGGGGTCCGTTCAAGCGCGGAACGTCGGACGCTGGCGTGAAGTACGCGGGGCAGATCCAGGAGCTCATCGCCCGGCAACGCACCGCCGGCCGCGGCCTCGCGGCGTTCATCGCGGAGAGTTGCCCGAGCGTCGGCGGGCAGATCATGCTCCCGCCCGGATATCTCGACGCTGCATACGCACACATTCGCGCCGCTGGCGGTGTGTGTATCGCCGACGAGGTCCAGACGGGACTCGGCCGCATCGGCACGCACTTCTGGGCGTTCGAGTCACAGGGCGTCGTGCCCGACATCGTCGTCATGGGAAAGCCGCTCGGCAACGGCCACCCGCTCGCCGCGGTCGTCACGACTCCGGCAATCGCCGCGTCGTTCGACAACGGAATGGAATTCTTCAGTACGTTCGGCGGGAACACCGTTTCCTGCGCCGCGGGGCTTGCCGTGCTGGATGTCGTGCGCGAAGAGCGTCTCCAGGAGCACGCGATGATCGTTGGCGACATCCTGCTCGGGGGGCTCCGTGCGCTGATGCCGATTCATCCGCTGATCGGTGATGTACGCGGATCGGGGCTCTTTCTCGGCGTCGAGCTCGTGAAGGATCGCGAGACCCTCGAGCCGGCCGCGGAGGAGGCGAGCTACGTCGTGGAGCGAATGAGAGAGATCGGCATCCTCATCGGTACGGATGGTCCGCTGCACAACGTCGTGAAGATCCGCCCGCCAATGCCATTCACGCGAGAGGATGCGGAGCACCTGACAGCGGCGATGGATGGAGTGCTCGGCGAGTTTCGCCCCGCCTGATTCCACGTCAGGGTGTGTTCGTTCCGATCTCGTAGATCAGCCAGTCCCAGCTCGACGAGTTCCCGGCGACGCTCACCGGGTTGGCACCGACGCCGACGCCGCCGAAGAAGATTCCGGACGTAAGGTTCGCGAAGCTGGTCCCGAATGCGCTGTACGGCCTGCTCTCGATCGGGATGGGATTGCCATCCAGAAGGAGTTGCGCACTGTCGGCGCCAAACTTCCGGATCCGGTAGGTATGGAAGGTCGTCGTCGATACCACCGTGCCAGTGCCGATGAAGGCGAAGGCGTTGGTGATGAATCCGACGCGAGTGGAGGTCACGCCGGCGGCGACGAAGCGGGTGTCGTCATCGATTCCGAACGAGACTTCCGGACTCACCAGCGTGGCTCCGTTGACCTGCATCCTGGTATCGACATAGGCGCTCGTCGTCGAGGCGAGCGAGTCGAAGCGCGCGAAATACTGCGAGCCACCCGCAAAGGTCGCCAGCGTGACGTTACCCGCGCCGGGCGATGCAAGGGTGACCGTGGGTGTGGGCGTCCCGCTCGCGGTTCGCTTCCACGGCGGCTCGGCACCCAGGTGCGGGGCAGAGTCCGCGGGGTACTCGACTTTCCAGCGGTTCTCGAACGGCCGGGGCCACGCCGCACTCACCAGCACATCGAAGCTGAACGACCTCACCTGAGTGTCCGCCTGGAACGACCACAGGCGGCGAATCCTCGTCGTGTCCGGACCTCCGAGCGGGAGGTATGCGTCGACCTGGTCCATCCAGTGCCAGTAGTGCTGGTTCGACAGGAGGTTGAACGGGCGGGCGCCCATGGCGTTCGTGACCGTCACCGTGCACGCGGGCGAACAGGCGGAGGATGTGGAGGTCACCGTCGGGCCGCTGCTGATGAAGGCGAAGATGCCCATGGTGTCCAGCGGTGCCGCCGCTCCCTGCTCGTCGCCGATGGTGTGGGCCAGCCTGTTCCGAAGCCCGACGTTCGCGCTGTAGGTCTTCTTCCCGCCGGCCGGCGCGCTGACCGTCACCGGGCTGTTGTACACCTGAATGGTGACGCCCTGGTTGCCGTAGATGGCAGGATTGATCGAGGAAGTGCGTGCGGCGACACTGCCGGATGCAACGGGCATCGGGTGAAACGTCAGCGTACCGGCGTCCACATCGACGGTCGCGCGCAGGGCGGCCATCGCCGTCGGCGACGGTGAGCGAGGCATTACATCATGCGGCGCCATATCGAGCCGGCTATCGGTGCAGGCCGATAGCCCGATGATGGCTCCGACGCAGGCTGCCCGACGGGCAGCGGCGACCAGAATGCACCGAAACGCGAATGTCACTTGCCCCACTCCTACCACTCGACTCGCTGAACGTCAGGATCTCCCAAGAAAGGGACGCACGAAGCCCCCGGATGGTTGCGGGCTGTCGAGGGTCCTAAAGTGGCCCGAGACCGTATCAACTGGCGCGCCGGGCGCGGACTCGAGGCGCCACTACCCCGGCCCGCTCAACGCGGCGATGCGACGCCGCGCGAGCACCACCTCGACGAGGGTGCTGTCGCCGTCCTTCCACCGATCGAGGAACTGGCCGTACCAGCGAAGAGCGGCCGCCGTGTCGGACCTCGCTTCGGCGATCTGCGCGAGCCGGAATGGCGCGATGAGGCCGCCTTCCTGGCCCTCCCATCCGATCGTGCGGTCCTCGATCAGTTCGCGGTATCGCACTGCGGCTGCGTCGAGATCACCCTTGTCGGCCAGCGCCTCGGCGAGGCTCTCGAGAACAAGGGGGCCGTTCGAGCCCCGTCGGCCGTGCGCGAGCTCGAGTGTGCTGACCGCCTCCTGCGGACGCCCCTCGGCGCGCGCGATCTCCGCGTCGAGGACCTCGCGCGCGGTCAGGTCGCCGGCGTTGCCAGCGGTCATCCGGGCGGAGAGCGTGTCGCGGAGCTCCTTCCCGCGGCGGAGATCGCCCTCGCGAATGAACAGTCGCCCCGCGTACGCGAGCAGCCACGGCTCCAGGTAGGTGCGCTGAAACAGACTGTAGGCGCTGTCGAGCTGCGCACGTACCGCCTCGCGCCGGCCGAGGTGCTGCACCGCGACGATGAGGAAGAGACGGTTCCTGAACTCGCTGATCGGCGCGTTCTGGATGCGGTTCTGCATGATCGCCTCGCGCAGGAGCTTCGCGGAGCTGTCGAATCGACCTCCCACCATCTCGAAGAGCGCGAGCGACCGAAGGGCTCTCGAGCGCTCGTCCGGCTTGTTCGTCAGCAGGAGCCCGTACACCCGGCGCGCTTCATCGGGCTCGCCGGCTTCCTGAAGCAGGCTCCCGAATTCGTGGTTCAGGTTCCCGCTGGTGACGACGCCCGGCGATATCGCCATCGCGGTGCGGAACATCGCCACCGCTTCACGCGGTTGCTTGAGTCGCGCGAGGCACATGGCACTGTTCACTCGCGCGGAAATGTGGAGCGAATCGAGCTCCATCGTCTTCCGGAATGCCGGGAGCGCCTCGGGGCAGCGGTTCGACTGGAAGTAGGACGTCCCGATGTTGTACCACGCGACCTCATCGCGGGGGTACCTCGAGAGGTACGTCATGAGAAGGGCGATCTCCTCGTCCTTCCGCCCGCGCCAGCCGGCGATCCGGGCGCCGAGCATCAGCTGCTCGCGCTCGCTGAGGCGCGGCAGCCGGGCCTCGGCTTTCACGAAGTACTGCTCTCCCTCCGGCCGGCGGTTCCGGAAGTAATACGACGCGCCAAGGGCGACCTGCGCCTGGACGAACAACGAATCGTGCTGCAGCGCCTGGATGAACAGTTCCTGCGCGCGCGGGTAACGACCCTGGCTCCACTCGATGCTTCCGTCGGCGAACCGCTTCAGCGCCTCGAGCGACGACGTCGTGGCGATGGGAAGCGGAGTGCTCGCGCGGACCGCGAGCGATGGCTCATTGAGGCGTCGGCGGATGCGTCCGACGAGCTTGTCCAGCGCGCCGAGCACAGCGGACCGACCCTCCGCACGCTCGCTCTCGACGCGCAGGTCCCTGCCGGAGACGGGATCGACGAGTCGCGATGCGAGCTGGTACACGCTGTCCACGCGAGTGATCTCCGTTGCCAGCACCACCGGGCTCCCGATGCGCTGGGCGACTTCGCGCGCCGTCGCCTCGTCGAGGACGGATGTGTCGGTGCGCTCCATGAGCCGGAGGATCTCGCGCACGCGGGAGCGCGGTACGACGTTCACGTGCTTCGACTGCTGGATCGTCGTCATCAACGCCGACGTCAGGGACCGGTCGAACACCGAATCCCCGGTCTGGTTGTCTACGTCGGCGACGACGATCCAGTCCTGCTCGGTGAAGCTGATTCCCGACGGCCAGCCTTCGACGACGAGGAACGTCACGCCCGCGAAGAGCACCATTGCTCCGGCTGCCAGCGAGCGCCGGGTCGTCGTGCCAAGCTTTCGGAAGCGTGGAGCGGGGCGGCCCAACGACGCCGTGATCTCCGCCGCCGCCGACCTCAGTGCCGCGGCCATCGCCGCGGCGGAGACGTACCGATCGCCGGGATTCTTCGCCATCGCGGTGCGGACGACCGTCTCGACCGAGTCCGGAACTCCCTTCCGCGACTCGGACACCGGCGGTGGCGTATGCAACATCTGCTCGACGATGACACCGCGTGTGCTGTCGCCGCTGAATGGCGGGTGACCGCAGAGCATCTCGTACAGGACGCAGCCAAGCGAGTAGACGTCGCTGCGTGCGTCCACCGAGCGGTCGCCGACGGCCTGCTCCGGGCTCATGTACGCCGGCGTGCCGATGATGAGTCCCGTGATGGTCAGGGGCTCACCCTCGCGCTCGAAGAGTGCCCGCGCGATCCCGAAATCCGCGACGAGCGCGAACGGTTCTGCGCCCGCCGAGCCTCGTGAGGTCAGCAGGATGTTCTCCGGCTTGATATCGCGGTGCACGACGCCGCGCTCGTGCGCGAACGCCAGGGCGTCGGCGACCTGGAGGGCGATGGCCACCGCATCCGCGATGGGGAGTCGTCCGCTGCGGCGCAGCCAATCGCGGAGGGATTCGCCGTCCACGAAGGGCATGACATAGAACACCGCGCCGTCGGCGATGCCCGAGTCGTGCAGCGGCAGGATGTGCGGATGCTGGAGCTGCGCCGCGAACCGGATCTCGCGCAGAAAGCGTTCGCTGCCCACCGAGGACTGCAGCTCGGGCCGCAGGATCTTGAGGGCGACCTGTCGCTCGTGGCGGCGGTCGTTCGCGAGATACACGATCGCCATCCCGCCACGGCCGATCTCGCGGATGATCTCGAAGCGATCCAGCAGTGCGGCCCGAAGCTGGTCTGCGACGTCCGTCATTGCCCCTCCTGCGATGCGCGCCGGGGCGGTTGGCTCCGGTTGGGCTGCTTCCTGTCGAGACGCTGACGCAGGCCCGAATGTGCGAAGGAATCGGCAGCAGCACAACCAGGGCGGCAGAGGGTCGGGAGCCGTACGGCAGGGGCGGGGATGGTTGCGCGGATCCCGGCAATGTCGCCAGCTTAGCCCAGCGCCCCCGGGCGCGCATTTCGTGGCGAAAGCCGTTATGGACCTGTCTCATGGAGGAGTCGCGTGCGTAACAACACGTCCCGGATTCTCGCGGCGATCGGTGTCGTGCTGATCATCGTCATTGCATGGCGCACGATCACCGGCGGTCCGCTCGGTCCCAAGTCGTTCACGCTCATCGGCGCGACGGTGGCTGTGTGGGCGGGAGTCGCGATAACCGCGATGCGGGCTCCTCGGGCGACGGTACCCCCGCCGCGGGCCTGACGCACCGGGCTGAGCCGGCGGGGTTTCTCCACTGTCCGAGTACTATCAGTCCCGACGCACATCGATCACGGATTCGGCCGGCTTTCTCGGATTCGTCGTCGGCTTCATCGGTGCCGCGCCGCTTGCCTGGTCATCACTCTCGGCGCGCTGGGAAAGCGGCGACCTCACCAGCGGGCTGCTGCGATTCCTCATCATCATTCTCGGCTCCGCCGCGATCGCCGGCGTCGTGGGGATGGGGATCGGCTCCGCGCTGGGCTGGCTATGGGAGCGCGTGCATCGGTCGCGCAGGCAGGTGCGGCCGGAGGGCCGGGAGGCGGGGGTCATCGCTCATGCCCCGGTTGCGCCACCGGCGGGTCCGGGGGGGCGACCGAATGAGGCTCCGGTCGAGGCGTCCGCGATTGACGTCGTCGCGTCCGCCGGTCCGAAGACGCTCGTCATCATCTTCGGACCGCCGGCGGTGGGCAAAATGACGGTTGGCGACGCGCTGGCGCGGCGGACGGGGCTCAGGCTCTTTCACAACCACCTCACGATCGATCTCGTGCTGCGCTTCTTCGAATTCGGGACGCCGCAGTTCAGCCGGCTCGTTTCCGAGTTCCGGACGCGGGTGTTCGAGGAGGTCGCGGCGAGCGCGCTCCCGGGAATGATCTTCACCTATGTCTGGGCGCTCGACGAGGAGTCCGACACGCGCTTCGTCGAGCGGCTGTCCGGGTTGTTTCGTGCTCGTGGAGCGGATGTCTTCCTCGTCGAGCTCGAGGCCACCCTGCCGGAGCGCCTCCGCCGGAACGAGACGGAGTTCCGGCTGGCCGAAAAGAAGCCCAAGCGCGACACCGTGCGCTCCCGCGCCCTGCTGCTCGAGCACGACGAGAAGTATCGCCTCAACTCGCGTGACGAGTTCGCGGGGCGCAGCGACTATCTCCGCATCGACAACACGGAGCTCAGTCCGGAGGAGGTAGCCGAGCGGATCATCGACCGGTTCGGGCTGCATTCCGCACCGATGGAGGCCGTGTGACGGAAGACTCGACGCGACCCGTGGTCGTTGGCACGTATCAGGTCGAGCACGAGGCCGAGCTCGCCCGTGCCGTCCTCGAGGCGCATGGAGTGCGCGCCGCCGTTCTGCGCGACAATGCGGGCGGGATGCTGCCGTCACTCCAGACGCTGTTCAAGATCCGCCTCGTTGTCGCGCCGGAGGACGTCGATGCAGCGCGTGAAGTGCTCGACAGTCCGGTGGATGAGTTGCCCGGCGAATGATCGGCGGCCGACCCTTTCTCGTGCAGGCGCTGTCCGCGCTGCTGACGTTCTATGCGATGACGGGTGTGTGGCTCGCGCTGACGATGGCCGGCAGTCGTGATCCTCGCCTGCACTGGGGTCCGCTGGTCATCGGCGGAGTCGCCTTCGCCGTCAGTGCGGGCCTCGCCGCGCTGGCGGTATGGCGCCGCGAGTCGCGGGCTCCAGCGGCGTTGATGGTTTGTGCGGTTGTCGGAGCAGTGCTGTGCGCCGCGATGCCGGCGGCGGTTCGCGGCTCGGTGCACGCGCGTGGCACCTGGACCGCCGCGCTCGGCGGCGCGCTGTTGTTCGGCGCGTTCCTGCTGCTTGCGGCGCGCTACATGCGACTGTATCTGCGTTCGCGAAACTGACTCCTGCGGAGGCTCGAATGGCGCGAGGGCTGGAGTGCCTGCGGTGCAAGGGTGAGATGGAGCTCGGATTCGTCGCGGACAAGGCACACTACTCGGTGCCGGAGACGCAGAAGTGGGTGGGTGGTGTCCCGGAGAAATCGTTCTGGTCCGGGCTCAAGATGAAGGATCGGGCGATCGTGCCGGTGACGACCTACCGATGCGAGCGGTGTGGCTACCTGGAGTCGTACGCGAAGGAGAATGCGACCTGAGGCGACTCGTGGAGATTGAAAGGCGTGGCCGCGATTCGACGAGCACGACGTGAAGGGCGGCAAGGGAGGTCGAGCGCGAAAGACCGGCGCCGGAAAGGCGGCGCGTCCGGCGAATGGACGTCCCGCGGTGCGAAAGGGCAGCACGGTGCGCCCGCCGGGCGCCGCGCCGAAAAAGGGAAGCCCGAAGAAGCCGGGGTATGGCGGAATACCGACCGAGGACTGACGGGCCGACAAACGAGGGCGGTGCTCGATCGAGCACCGCCCCCGTGACATCCCCAACGACCACGGTCAGAAGGTCGTCGTCACAGACGCCGGGCGCATGACGAGGTTCTCGATGAAAAACTCCATCATCCGCGCCTGATTGATGCCGCTGTGGCCCTGGTCGGGGCCAACCTGCACATCAACGCTCTTCTGTGCGCGCTGCAGCGACTGGATGAGCTGCATCATGTTCGACGGATGCACGTTGTTGTCGGCGGTGCCGTAGTACAGCATCAGCCGCCCCTTCAGCTTCGGCACGTAGGTCATCACTGAGCCGGCGTCATAGCCGCCCTTGTTCTCCTCCGGTATCCACATGTACCGCTCGGTGTAGATCGTGTCGTAGTGACGCCAGTCGGTCACCGGCGACGATGATGACGCAGCCGCGACGAGCTCGGGGAAGCGCATCAGCATCATTGCCGCGGTGTAACCGCCGTAGGACGTGCCGTACATGCCGACACGCGACGCGTCGATGTACGGCCGGCTCGCAAGCGCCTTGATCCCCTCGGCCATGTCGTCCATCTCGGTGACGCCGAGCTTCTCGTAGAGCGCATCGAGGGCGCGCTTGCCCATGCCCGGCGTCGCGCGCGAGCTGAGGTTCACGACGATGAAGCCGTATTCCGTCGTCGGGCTCGGGACGGAGAAGGTCTCGCGGGCGGTGTTGCTCGCCGATGCGGGACCGCCGTAGACCGGGATGAGCACGGGATACTTCTTCGACGGATCGAAGGTCGAGGGAAAGCTGATCATCCCGAAGAGCTTCGTCTTTCCGTCGGCCGCCATGTAGGTGAACATCTCGGTCTTCTTCAGGCCGAGCTGCTCGAACTTCGTCATGTCGCTCTTCGCGAGCTCGGCGACAGGCTTGCCGGTGGCGTCGAGGAGGCGCGTCGTTGGGGGCTGGTCGTGCGCCTGGGCGACGTCGATGAAGTGCTTACCGTCGGGGGCCAGCGTCACCGCGTGGGTGAGTGCCGGGTCAGTGAGGCGGCGATCGTTCTTCCCGTCGAGCCCGACACGATGCAGCTGCGTCTTCATGAAGTTGTCGCCGGAGCGCGCCATGTAGTACAGCACGCCGGCGTCCTCGTCGACGCGAATGATGCCCGCGACCTCGAAGGGATGCTTCGTCAGCGCGGTGATGAGCTTGCCGCTGATGTCATAGAGGTAGTAGTTGTTGAAGCCGCTGCGCTCGGACGCCCAGATGAAGCGCTTGTTGTCCTTGAGGTACGTCATGGTGGGATTGTTCTCCACCCAGCCCGTGGGCCACTCCTCGCGGATCACGGTGCGGCAGGTGCCCGTGTCCGGCTTGCAGGCGGTGAGCTCCATGATGTTCTGCCGCCGGTTCGTGCGGTTGAAAATCAGCTCACTCGCATCGGGGGTCCACCGGACGTTGTAGACGTAGTGGCCGACCGTCGCGTTCTCGAAGGGTTTGCCGCTGCGCACGTCGAGCTTCACCGACTGCTTCGTCGCGACATCGTAGACGAAGATGTCCACGACTGGGTTGGGCGAGCCTGCCTTGGGATAGGCCTCGGTGTCGATGGTGCTGTAGAGCTTCGTCTGGTCGAGCTGCAGCAGGTAGTCGGGCACCGGCTTCTCATCGAAGCGGTAGTACGCGACGCGCTTGCTGTTCGGGGCCCACCAGATCGCCGTGGTCTGATCGAGCTCCTCGCCGTACACCCAGCTCGCCGTGCCGTACTTGATGCGTTCCTTCTCGCTGCCGTCGGTCGTGATGGGTGACTCGACGCCGTCGGGTCCCTTCATCCAGAGGTTGCGGTCGCGATAGGACGCCTCGAAGGTCTTGTCCGGAGACTGGGCCTGCGAGAACTGGCGGCCGCGCTCGGGCGCTCCTCCTCCGCCGCCCCGCCCACCGCGCCCCCCGGCGTTCTGCGCGGGAAGCGCGGGAAGCTCGGATGCCTTTCGCGCCGCCACATCGTAGCGATAGCGCTTCCCATCGATCGCGTACTCGAGCGCCTTCCCGTTCTCGACCCAGGTCGCACGCAGGTCACCGGAGCGAACCGCGCCCTGGATCTGCGTACTCATCTTCTGGAACTGCTCGTACCCGGGCATCGTCCTCAGGCGATCCTGAGCCCCCGACGGCAGGGGGATCGCGCCGAGGATGGCGATCAGTGCGAGGGCGGTGGGGCGCTTGGGCATAGGCGGTCTCCTTCGTATGTACGGAACGCGGGGGCAGTGGTGAGTACCCCATTGGAGGCGTTGGGTTGTACAGTATCCGAAATTTTACTCCCGGGTGTGTTTCACAGCTAGTACTTAGTCACTGAGATACTGATAACTGTTGGCATCGCG
>JANPKQ010000211.1:0-10327 GCA_031426115.1 Gemmatimonadaceae bacterium
CGCTGCGTCGCGTGCCGAACATCGACGAGCTGCTCGGCCAGAAGTACGAGTTCAAGATCATCAAGCTCAACAAGCGCCGCCGCAACATCGTCGTCTCGCGCCGCGTGATCCTCGAGGCCGAGCGCGCCGGCAAGCGCGAGAAGCTCATGAAGGAGCTGCAGAAGGATCAGATTCGGAAGGGCGTCGTCAAGAACATCACCGACTTCGGTGCATTCATCGATCTCGGCGGCGTCGACGGCCTCCTGCACATCACCGACATGTCGTGGGGCCGGATCTCGCATCCGTCCGAGCTCGTGCAGATCGGCGCGGAGCTCGAGGTCAAGGTTCTCGACATCGATTGGGAGCGCGAGCGTATCTCGCTCGGGCTGAAGCAGCTCCAGAGCTACCCGTGGAAGGATGTCGCGGCGAAGTACCCGGTCGGCACGCGCGTCGCCGGCAAGGTCGTCTCGATCACGAACTACGGCGCGTTCATCGAGCTGGAGCCCGGTATCGAGGGCCTCGTGCATATCAGCGAGATGAGCTGGACCCGCAATGTCCGCCACCCGTCGAAGCTCGTCTCCATCGGCGAATCGATCGAGGCGGTGGTCCTCAAGGTCGATCCGAACGAGGAGAAGATCTCGCTCGGCATGAAGCAGACGGAACAGGATCCGTGGATGGTCCTGCCGATGCGCTACCCGCTCGGCACGCGCATCAGCGGCAAGGTGCGCAACCTGACGAGCTTTGGTGCGTTCGTCGAGATCGAGCCGGGCATCGACGGCCTCATTCACATCTCCGACATGTCGTGGACGAAGCGTGTCCAGCATCCGTCGGAAGTCGTGAAGAAGGGTGATTCGGTGGATGTCGTGATCCTCAACATCGACAGTGAGAACAAGCGAATCTCGCTCGGTCTCAAGCAGGCTGAGGAAGATCCGTGGCTTCGCATTGGCGAGACCTATCCGGTGGGTACTGAGCTCAGCGGCACGGTCGTCCGCCTGATGGACAAGGGCGTCGTCGTCGATGTCGGCAACGACATCGAGGGCTTCGTTCCGGTCAGCCAGCTCAACATGGGCAAGGCCGTCACGGACCCGGCGGAGATTGCGTGGGAGACGATGAAGCTCGAGGTACGTGTCCTCGAGGTCGACCCGATTCACCGTCGGATCGTTCTCGCGGTCACGGACATTCCCGCCGACCAGCCGCCACGTCCGGAAACGCCGTCGAAGGTCATCCCGATGGATTCAGAGACTGACCTGGGGTATCCGAGCCTTCCTCTCGATGAGGGCGCCGGCGAGACGGCCTGACGCACTCGCGTGGTGGATGAACGACACGCTCTCTGGCGGAAATCGCCAGGGAGCGTTTGTTTATTGGGCGCCTCGCTGACGGGCGCCCTCGGCATGCCGGCGAACTGAACGCGCACTGACTACGTCACATCGGAAACCCGGCTACGTAGAGTGGCGCACCCACCGGCAGCGGTCGGTCGCCTACCTTCGGAAGGCAGTTCACCAGGAGATGGCTTGTCCCAGGCGGCGTACCTCGCAGCGATCATTCTCGGCAGCTACCTCCTCGGAAGCATCGTCGGCGCGTACTACCTCGTGCGCTGGCGGACGGGTCGCGATCTGCGGTCCCTCGGGAGTGGCAACGCAGGTGCGCGGAATGCCGGCCGGGTCCTTGGCCGCGGAGCCTTCGCGCTTGCCCTGCTGATTGATGCGGGCAAGGGCGCACTGGCGACCTGGATCGCGTTGCAACTGGAACCGCAGCCGTTGGCGACGATCCTCGCAATGATCGCGGTGGTGGTGGGCCATATCTGGCCCGCTCACCTGCATTTTCGCGGAGGGAAGGGTGCGGCCACCGCGCTTGGGATCATGGTCATCTTCGATCCCGTCGCGACAGCTGTCCTGCTCCTCATCGGTGCCGTGATCCTTCTCGTCACGCGTCAGTTCACGATCAGCGGCTTGGCAGCCATTGGCCTTACCCCGCTCGTCGCCGCGTGGCGCGGGCATTCGACCATGGAGATTGTCGCACTCGTGATCATGGCAGCGCTCATCATCTACGCACACCGCTCGAATCTTCGCGAGTTTCGCTCCCGCATCGGGAAGTTCTCGACACCAGGAACTCAGGAGGCTGCCCGATGAAGCGCACTGCCGCACTGTCCGCCGAGGAGCCGCTGACCTTCAAGGTCGCAACGGATGACGCCGAGCTCGAGCAGATCCATCGGCTGAACTACCGGACGTTCGTCGAGGAGATCCCGCAGCATGCGCCGAACGAGAGCGGCGAGCTCGTGGATCGCTTCGACCGCGAGAACGCTTACGTCGTGTGCAGGAGAGGGGAGCGCGTGCTGGGCATGATCGCGGTCCGCGGAGTCCGTCCGTTTTCGCTCGACGCCAAGCTGCCGAATCTCGATGCGTACCTCCCGCCGAACCGCCGCATCTCCGAGATCCGGCTTCTTGCGGTTGAGCCGGAATACCGGACGGGTGTCGTTTTTCGCGGGCTCGTCACCGAGCTGATGGCATACTGCCTTCGCGCCGGGTTCGACACCGTCGTGATCTCGGGCACCGTCCGTCAGCTGAAGCTCTACCGCCACCTCGGGTTCGTCGCGTTCGGGCCGCTCGTTGGAAGCGCAGAAGCGCCCTACCAACCCATGTATCTCACCCGCGAGGCGTTCGAGCCGCGCGCCGCATCGTTCCTGCGTCCCGAGGCCGCTTCGGCCCTGGTCGCCGCTCCTCGACGCCAGCCGATCGAAAGCTTCCTTCCCGGGCCCGTAACGCTGCACGATGATGTATGGCGCGCGTTCACCGAGAAGCCGGTTTCGCATCGCCACCCTGCGTTCGCTGCTGACCTTAGCGCCGCGAAGGATGCGCTGACGCAGCTCACCGGGGCGCCACGCGTTGAGGTTCTCCTCGGGTCCGGGTCCTTGGCCAACGACGTCATTGCCGCGCAGCTCACCCTGCTGGGGAGCCGAGGCCTCGTGCTGAGTAATGGGGAGTTCGGCGAACGGCTGGTGGACCATGCCGGGCGCGCCGGCCTTCAGCACGGCGTCCTGCGCACGGAGTGGGGTGAGTCGTTCGACGTGGCCTCGGTGCGGCACGCCCTCGACCGGATTCCCGCAGGCGGGTGGTGCTGGGTGGTGCACTGCGAGACGTCGACCGGTGTTCTCAACGATCTTCAGGGGATCACGGCGCTATGCGCGGAACGCGGCATTCACCTGTGCGCTGACTGCGTCAGCTCGATCGGAACGATCCCCATGCGGCTGGACGGTGTGTACCTCGCATCGGGCGTCAGCGGGAAAGCCCTCGGAGGCCTCCCCGGCCTGTCGATCATCTTTCACCACCACCAGGTGGCGCCGTCGTCCCGGATCCCGCGCTACCTCGACCTCGGATTGTACGCGCAGCTCGAGGGCGTCCCATTCACGCACTCTTCCAACCTCCTTGCGGCGCTCCGCGTCGCGAGCGAGCACGCCCTGCGGCGCGCGCCTTTCGCCGAGATGTCGGTGCTTGCACGCTGGCTTCGGACGGAGCTCGAGAGCCTTGGATACGGCCTCGTCGCGGCTGCGCCTGTCTCGTCGCCGGCGATCGTGACGCTGGCCCTGCCGGACGGGACGAGCGCCGAGGCGCTCGGCGAGCGTCTCGCAGCGGCGGGCTTCGAGTTGAGCTTCCGGAGCGGATACCTTCGCCGGCGGAACTGGATCCAGATCTCGCTGATGGGGGAGTGTTCCCGCGAGCGCCTCGAGCCCCTGGTTACGGCGCTCCGCGTTGACCGCCGCGCTCGCGGCATCCGCAGTGACGAGGCACGATTCGTCGTTGACCGCGAAGCTCCGCGACGGGCATCGGCGATCTGACGCCGCGCTGGAACGGGCCAAGGCGCGCGGCTAGCTTTCCGCGCCTATGACGATGCGAGAAAAGCTGGAGCTGCTCGAGCAGCGGCGGGCGGAATCGGAGCTTGGCGGCGGTGAAGCGCGGGTTGCCGCGCAGCACAAGAAGGGCAAGCTGTCGGCGCGCGAACGGCTCGACCTGCTGCTCGATCCCGGGAGCTTCGTCGAGACCGACCGTTTCGTCGTGCACCGGTCCCACGACTTCGGGCTCGAGGAGCAGCGCATCTACGGCGACGGCGTCGTCACCGGCCATGGCCGGATCGATGGCCGGCTCGTGTATGTCTTCTCCCAGGATTTCACCGTCTTCGGCGGTTCACTGTCAGAGGCCTTCGCCGAAAAGATCTGCAAGGTGATGGACCTCGCGGTCCGCAATGGTGCGCCGGTGATCGGGCTCAACGACTCCGGGGGGGCACGAATCCAGGAGGGCGTCGTCTCGCTCGGTGGATACGCGGAGATCTTCCTCCGGAATACGCTCGCCTCCGGCGTCGTGCCGCAGATCTCGGCCATCCTCGGACCGTGCGCCGGTGGTGCCGTGTACTCGCCGGCCATCACCGATTTCATCTACATGGTGCGCGAGACGTCATACATGTTCGTCACCGGCCCGAACGTCGTGAAGACGGTGACGCATGAGGACGTCACGATGGAAGCGCTGGGCGGGGCGGATACCCATGCATCGACATCCGGTGTCGCGCATTTCGCCTTCGATGGCGAGCCCGCCTGCCTGCAGGCGATTCGCGACCTCTTCCGGTTCATTCCGTCGAACAACCTCGCCGAACCGCCCCGCGGCAACGGCCGGGATCCGCGCGACCGACGGGAGGAGTCCCTGCTCGATGTCGTGCCGGACAACGCGAACAAGCCGTACGACATGCACGAGGTCATCCGACGCGTCGTTGACGATGGCGAGTTCTACGAGATCCATCGCGATTACGCCGGCAACATCCTCTGCGGGTTCGCACACCTCGGGGGATACAGCGTTGGCATCGTCGCAAACCAGCCGGCCGTGCTTGCGGGCGTGCTCGACATCAGTGCGTCCCTCAAGGCCGCCCGTTTCATCCGGTTCTGCGACGCGTTCAACATCCCGGTCGTGACGTTCGAGGACGTGCCGGGTTTCCTCCCGGGCGTTGCCCAGGAGCACGGAGGCATCATCAAGCACGGCGCCAAGCTCCTGTACGCCTACTGCGAGGCCACAGTCCCGAAGCTTACCGTCATCACGAGGAAGGCATACGGCGGGGCATACGACGTCATGAGCTCGAAGCATATTCGCGGGGACTTCAACGTGGCGTGGCCGACCGCGGAGATCGCTGTCATGGGCCCGAAGGGCGCGGTGGAGATCCTCTTCCGGAAGGAGATTGCCGAGAGCAGCGAGTCTGAAGCCGCCACGGACCAGAAGATCGCGGAGTATCGCGAGAAGTTCGCGCACCCCTACATCGCCGCGGGACGGGGATACCTCGACGACATCATCGACCCGCGCGACACGCGGCCGCGCCTCATCGAGGCGCTCGATACCCTCCAGGGCAAGCGCGATCGAAACCCCCCGAAGAAGCACGGCAACATCCCGCTGTGATGCCGGTATCGGGCACACCTGCACGTCCCATCACGAAGGTCCTCATCGCGAACCGCGGCGAGATCGCGCTGCGGATCATCCGCGCCTGCCGTGAGCTTGGCATCCCAACGGTTGCTGTCCACAGCGATGTGGATGTCGGCGCCCCGCACGTTCGCGCCGCCGACGAGGCGATCCAGATCGGGTCAGCCGCATCGGCGGAGAGCTACCTGCGCGGAGAGCGGATCATCGAGGCCGCGCATCGTACCGGCGCCGATGCCATCCATCCCGGCTACGGATTTCTCGCGGAGCGCGAATGGTTCGCCCGGGCAGTGCGCGACGCAGGCCTCATCTTCGTCGGCCCGCCACCCGAGGCGATCGCGGCAATGGGGAGCAAGACGGCGGCTCGAACGCTCGCGATTGCCGCTGGTGTCCCCATCGTGCCCGGGACGACCGAGGCTTTGCGCGACGCGGACGAAGCGCGGGCAATCGCCGAGCGATTCGGATATCCGGTGCTGCTGAAGGCCGCCGCCGGCGGCGGCGGGAAGGGCATGCGCGTCGTCCACGCGGCGAGCGAGCTCCCGGCGGCACTCGACGCGGCGCGCCGCGAGGCGAAGAATGCGTTCGGCGATGACGCCGTGTACGTCGAGAAATACATCACCGGGCCGCGCCACGTGGAGATCCAGATCCTTGCCGATGCGCACGGCACGGTGCTTTCCCTCGGTGAGCGCGAGTGCTCGGTCCAGCGACGCCACCAGAAGATGATCGAGGAGGCTCCGAGCATCGCGGTGTCGGATGCACTGCGCGCAGAGATGGGCGCCACTGCCGTGCGTGCGGCCCAGTCAGCGGGCTACGTCAATGCCGGCACCTGCGAGTTCCTGCTCGATCGCGATGGTCGGTTCTACTTCCTCGAGATGAACACGCGCCTGCAGGTCGAGCACCCGGTGACGGAGCTCGTGACCGGCATCGACATCGTGCAGTGGCAACTGCGCATCGCTGCCGGTGAGCGGCTCCCGTTCCGGCAGGACGACATCCGGCCTCGTGGTTGGGCCATCGAGTGCCGCATCACGAGCGAGGATCCGGCCAACGGGTTTCTGCCATCCACCGGTCGCATATCGCACTTGCAGATTCCGACCGGACCCGGAGTACGATGGGATGGGGGCATCGAGGTTGGCTCGGAGGTTGGCCTGCACTACGATCCCATGCTGGCAAAGCTCATCACGTGGGCACCGACTCGCCTCGACGCGATCGAGCGGATGCATCGCGCCCTCCTCGAGCTGACGATAGAAGGCGTCGAGACATCGCGCGACTTTCACCTGCGGGTGATGGAAGACGATGACTTCCGGCGTGGCGAGATCGAGATCCAGTGGCTCGAGCGCCGGCTCGAGTCCCTGCTCGCGGTCAGGGCACCCGCCGGCGGGGCGCGCATCGCCGCGATCGCGGGGGTCCTCCTGGCCGATCGCGCACGGCAGCGGCGGTCAGGTCCGGTTGCGATCATTCCGTCCGCGACCGGCGCGCCGTCGCCGTCCGCGCCGGATCGCCCACAACCAGCCGATTCGTGGCGGCAGGCTGCCCGCCTCGAAGGCCTGCGCTCATCGTGAATCGCCTCGTCGACCTCGACATCGAGTCGATCGCCGCTGGCGGCGATGGCGTGGCGCGCACCGATGGGTTGGTCGTGTTCGTGCCACGCACGGCGCCCGGGGATCGTGCCACCGTGCGCATCGCCGCTGGTGGACGGTTCGCACGTGGCCGTCTCGAATCAATAGTGCGCCCCGGGGCGTCGCGTGTGCCGCCGCCGTGCGTGCACTACGTCGACGATCGATGCGGCGGATGCCAGCTCCAGCACATGTCGTACGACGGTCAGCTCGCGGCAAAGGCGACGATCATTCGGGATTCGATTCAACGAATCGGCAAGCGACGGATCGACCTTCCACCCATCCGGCCGAGCCCTCGTCAATGGCGGTACCGACGAAAGCTCACCCTCGCCATGCGGCGCGCCGCCCACGGGGAATGGGTCGCGGGGCTGCACCCGTTCGATGCACCTGAACGGATCTTCGATCTCGTGGATTGCCCCATCACGGATGAACGCGTGCTCTCGGTGTGGCGCGAGATCCGAAACGCCGCCGAGTGGCTGCCGAACGTCGCGGAGTTGCGGGGTGCCGTGCGAGTCCCGGCCGGCGGCGAGGTGGACGGTACATCGTTCCTGCTCGAGGGCGCGACGCGCTGGAGCACGAGCGATCGGTTCTTCGACGCGGTTCCTTCCGTCGGCGCGCTCTGGTGGCGGCCGGAGGGACAGTCGCGTCGCCGCCTCCACGCACGGGCGACGGTTGCCGCCGGACGGCAATCAGCTGGAGAGGGGAACGCCGGTGCAGGCGATGCGGAGATCCCGGATGCCCTTCGCTCGGATGCAAGTTCGGCGGACGCCTCGTTCGCGCAGGTCAATGCCGAGGTAGCGTCGGAGCTTCGCACCTACGTCGCTGGGCGGGCGCTCGCGCTTCACCCCGCGACGGTGATCGATGCCTACGCCGGAAGTGGCGACACCTCCGTGCTTCTCGCTGCTGCCGGCGTTCAGGTCACGGCGATCGAACTCGATCGCGATGGCGCCGCTCGCGGTGCTGCACGGCTGGTGGCGCCCTCGCGAATGATCCACGGGCGTGTGGAAGAGGCGTTGCCGGCGCTGCTGCCGGCTGACGTGGTGATCCTCAATCCACCGCGCGCCGGTGTGGACGAAGCAGTCACCGGGGTACTGTCAGGGCCGTCAGGGAATCCGCGCGCGATCATCTACGTCAGCTGCAATCCGTCCACGCTGGCACGCGACATCTCCCGGCTGCCCCGTTACACGATCGCGTCGCTCGTCGCCTTCGACATGTTCCCGCAGACCGCGCACGTCGAGACCGTGTGCGAGCTGATTCGGGAGGAGGGGTGAAGTACGTCGTCGATGTGAACGGTGAGCGGCAGACGATTGCCCTCGTGGCCGGCGCCGTGGAGATCGACGGCGAATTGACCACCGTCCAGATCGATGAACGCGATGACGCACCCGTTCGCGTTGTGCGGATCGGCGACGCGATCCATCGGGTCGTCGTTCGTCGTGGAGACCGCCGCGGCAAGTTCACGGTCTGGGTGGATGGTTTCCGCCACGAAGTGGACGCCCTCGATGAACGGACGCGGACGATCCAGGATTTCGCGGCAGCGGCCGCCGGACCCCGCGGGCCGGCCCCCCTCATCGCTCCGATGCCAGGCCTCATCGTGCGGGTGACCGTCGCTCCCGGCGATCGGGTCGCCGTGGGTGACGGGCTGGTGGTCATGGAGGCCATGAAAATGGAAAACGAGCTTCGCACTGCAGCGGCCGGCACCGTGAAAGCGGTACATGCGAAGCCTGGTAGCGCGGTGGAGAAGGGGACGGTCCTCGTGGAGCTGGTCTAACCGCTCGACGCGCGGCACTCCCAGCGAGACATTCCCGCCGGTTGACTTCCCCTAACTCGTTACGTAGCTTGCTTGTCTGTCATGGAAGGCCTTTCTGGCCGCCCGGCATACGCGCCGTGCGGCCATCGTGCTCGTTCTTTACCCGATTATGAAGACCTATACCGCTACGCCGGCGGACATCGACCACCAATGGTTCGTCGTGGACGCCGAAGGCATCGTCCTCGGCCGTCTCGCCACTGAGGTCGCGAAGATCATCCGCGGCAAGCACAAGCCGATGTTCACGCCGCACATGGACACCGGTGACAACGTCATCGTCATCAACGCCTCGAAGGTCCGCGTCACCGGACGCAAGGCGGAGCAGAAGCTGTACTTCCGGCACACCGGCTACATGGGCCACGAGCGGTTCACGCCCTTTGCCTCGATGCTCGAGAAGCACCCTGAGCGTGTCATCGAGAAAGCGGTCTACGGGATGCTTCCGAAGACGGCGCTCGGCCGGCAGGTGCTTCGCAACAAGCTTCGCGTCTATCCGACGGCCGAGCACCCGCACGTCGCGCAGCAGCCGACCGTGCTGAAACTTCAGTTCACCGAGACGGAGTAAATGGCAGAGAACGTGATTCACACGATCGGGCGGCGGAAGGAAGCGCGCTGCCGGCTGTACCTCTCCCCGGGGACGGGGAAGTGGGAAGTGAATGGCCGCACCCTCGGCGACTACTTCCCGCGCGCCACGCTCGTCTCGGCCATCCAGCAGCCGTTCGGCGCGACCGATACGCTCGGCCGCTACGATGTGAAGGCAAAGGTCGAGGGCGGTGGGATGACGGGTCAGGCAGGCGCGCTGCGCCTCGCTGCCGCCCGCGCCCTGCTCGTCGTTGACGAGGGCAACCGACGCAAGCTTCGCGACCTCGGCCTGCTGACGCGCGATGCGCGTGCGGTCGAGCGCAAGAAGCCCGGTCGTCCGAAGGCTCGCAAGCGGTTCCAGTTCAGCAAGCGTTAGTCGACGGTCGAGGCGGGTCACCACCGGCCCGCCTCCAATCTCTCACGCGCTCCGAGCCACCGCGGGTGCCGGTTCACCGGTCGCGGCAGGCAGTGACGAGCGCGGCGGATCACAACCCAACAACGGATACGTGTTTCAGAAATGACCCAACCGAATCTCGATGAACTGCTGAAAGCCGGAGTGCACTTCGGCCACCAGACGCGCCGCTGGAACCCGAAGATGCGGCGCTTCATCTTCGCCGAACGCAACGGCATTCACATCATCGACCTGCAGAAGACCCTTCGGCAGCTCGAGATCGCGCAGAAGCTCGTTCGTGAAGTCATCCTCCGCGGCGACAACGTCCTCTTCGGGTGCACCAAGCGGCAGCTTGCCGCGATCGTCCAGGCCGAGGCCGTGCGCTGCGGTTCCCAGTTCGTCTCCGTGCGCTGTCTTGGCGGGCTGCTGACGAAATTCCAGACCGTCTAGAAGCAGCTCCGGCGGCTGAAGTTGCTCGACACCGGAATCGAAGCCGGCGGCGAGTTCTAGAACT
>JANPKQ010000212.1:0-7388 GCA_031426115.1 Gemmatimonadaceae bacterium
CTCGGGAGTACAGCGGGCTGCTCGCCAACCGGTCGTTCGGCGGCGCCCAGGTCTCGCGAACCTTTTATGCGCGGGGGCAGACGGGTCAGCAGCTCCTGCTCGGCGCGTACCAGGCGCTGGAGAAGGAGATCTCGCGCGGCAACGTGACGATGTTCCCGCGAACGGAGCTGCTCGATGTCGTCGTCATCGACGGCAAGGCCCGCGGCATCGTCGCTCGGGACATGGTCAGCGGGAAGGTGTCATCGTACGTCGGCGATGCCGTGGTGCTCGGCACCGGTGGCTATGGCAACGTGTTCTACCTCTCGACCAACGCGAAGGGCAGCAATGCCACGGCGATCTGGCGAGCGCACCAGCGAGGCGCGGCGTTCGGGAACCCGTGCTTCACGCAGATTCACCCGACCTGCATCCCGGTGGCGGGCGAGTACCAGTCCAAGCTGACGCTGATGTCGGAATCCCTCCGCAACGACGGACGTGTGTGGGTGCCGAAGCAGAAGGGCGACGCGCGCGACCCGCGGCAGATCCCCGAGGGGGAGCGCGACTATTTTCTCGAGCGGAAGTATCCGAGCTTCGGCAACCTGGCGCCGCGCGACATCGCGTCGCGCAGCGCGAAGGAGGTTTGCGACGAAGGCCGTGGCGTCGGCCCGAACGGCCTCGGGGTGTATCTCGACTTCGCCGACGCGATCAAGCGCCTGGGGATGGACGAGATCCGCGAGCGGTACGTCAACCTCTTCGAGATGTACCAGCGGATCACCGACGAGGACCCGTACGAGGTCCCGATGCGGATTTATCCGGCCGTCCACTACACGATGGGCGGGCGATGGGTGGACTACAACCTGATGAGTACGATCCCGGGGCTGCACGTCATCGGCGAGGCCAACTTCTCCGATCACGGCGCCAACCGCCTCGGGGCCAGCGCCCTGATGCAGGGTCTCGCCGACGGGTACTTCATCCTTCCGAACACGGTCAGCGACTACATCGCCTCGACGAAGCTGGAACCCGTCACGGTGGAGCACGCGGCCTTCCGGGATGCGGAAGCCGGGGTCGCCGCACGCACCGCACGGCTGATGTCCATCAAGGGCTCGCGCACGGTGGACTCGTTCCACCGTGAGCTCGGGAAGCTGATGTGGGACCATTGCGGGATGGCGCGCACGGAGGCGGGACTGAAGCTCGCGCTCGAGCGCATTCCGCAGATTCGCGAGGCGTTCTGGGCCGACGTGAACGTCCCGGGAAGCGACGCCGAGCTGAACCAGGCGCTCGAGAAAGCGTGGCGCGTCGCCGACTATCTCGAGCTCGCGGAGCTGATGTGCATCGACGCCCTCCACCGGGAAGAGTCGGCCGGCGGCCATTTCCGCGTCGAGAGCCAGACACCCGACGGAGAAGCGCTGCGCGACGATTCGCGCTTCACCTACGTGGCCGCATGGGAATATGCAGGCCCGGGGAAGCCGCCGATCCTTCACAAGGAGCGCCTCGACTTCGAGTACGTGGCGCTCGCCCAGCGGAGCTACAAGTGAACCTCAACCTGCTGGTGTGGCGTCAGGTGGGACCCACCGCACCTGGGCGCATGGTCCGGTACGCTGCGCCCGACATCAGCCCGGACATGTCGTTCCTGGAAATGCTCGATGTCGTGAATGAGCGTCTCATGGAGAAGGGGGAGGTGCCGATCGCCTTCGATCACGACTGCCGCGAGGGCATCTGCGGATCGTGCGGCCTGATGATCAACGGTGTCGCGCACGGCCCCTCGGCCGGTACGGCGACATGCCAGCTGCACATGCGGACCTTCCGCGACGGCGACACGATCGTGGTCGAGCCGTGGCGGGCACGCGCCTTTCCGGTCATCAAGGACCTCGTCGTCAACCGGAGTGCCCTCGACCGCATCATCGCGGCGGGCGGTTACATTTCGGCGGCGACCGGGGGGGCTCGCGACGCGAACGAGATCCTCGTTCCCAAGCCGGACGTGGACGACGCAATGGACGCGGCGGCCTGCATCGGGTGTGGTGCGTGCGTTGCGGCCTGTCCGAATGCGTCGGCATCGCTGTTCACAGCGGCGAAGATCACTCACCTGGGGCTGCTGCCACAGGGTCAGCCGGAGCGCCGGCAGCGCGCCCTGGACATGGTGATGCAGATGGATGCGGAAGGGTTCGGTTATTGCACCAACCACGCCGAGTGTCAGGACGCCTGTCCCAAGCTGATCGGCATCGACACGATCGCGCGGATGAATCGCGACTATCTGAAGGCGACTCTTCGAGGAGGCGGCAAATGACAGGACCTGGTGCGGGATCCCCTGGCGATCCCAAGAAGCGAGCGGATCTCGGCGGGGCCGATGCGGTGCCGGACACGCCATCGACGGCGAAGCGTCAGGGCTCGGAGCCCGGCGCCCCGAAGCCGAAAACCTCGGCGCAGACCGAAGCCGAACGGCGGCTGACGCCGCGAGCGGCGGCGGCCACGTCGAGCGCCGCGAGCATGAAGCCCGTTATCTGGATCGTGGTCGCCATCGTCGCGATCGCGGCGGCCTACTTCGCCTTCGGTATGTAGGGACCCGGCGACCGGGGAGTGCAGCCGGCTCCCCGGCCGCTAGATGCGAGGCAGGGTAACGCCTGTCTGGCTCTGGTACTTGCCCTTCTTGTCCTTGTACGACACCTCAGGGTCTTCTTCTCCCTTGAAGAAGAGAACCTGGGCGATCCCCTCGTTGGCGTAGATCTTCGCCGGCAGCGGCGTGGTGTTCGAGATCTCGAGGGTGACGAAGCCCTCCCACTCCGGTTCGAACGGTGTGACGTTGGTGATGATCCCGCACCGCGCGTAGGTCGACTTGCCGACGGTCACCGTCAGGACATTGCGCGGGATGCGGAAGTACTCCACCGAGCGCCCGAGCGCGAACGAGTTCGGCGGCACGATGCAGACGTCCCCTTCGAACTCGACGAACGATTTCGGGTCGAAGTTCTTCGGATCGACCATCGAGTTGAGGACGTTGGTGAAGATCCGGAACTCGCGCGCGACGCGCATATCATAGCCGTACGAGCTGACGCCGTAGGAGATCACCCCTTCGCGCACCTGCCGCCCCTCGAACGGTTCGATCATGCCGTGCTCGCGGGCCATGCGGGTGATCCAGCGGTCGGACTGAATGGTCATGAGCTCGGAAGAGAGGGCGTTGGGGCGTCCGCCGCGCTCGCGTCGAGGGAACGGGCGGCTGGCCGACGGGGTCGGTGCGCGCGGAATGTATCGAGCCCCGCAATCGCGCGCCACGCGCGGGCCGGCCGACCGAGCGACGCGTTTCGCGCGCTCGGTGCGAGCGCGTACCGACGTCGGCGATGGCTCGTTGCGGCGACGTTCCCACTGATTGCGTGAAGGCGTTGACACTCGCTAGCGACCGCGGATAGCTTTTCCGAGGCTTGCAAGTGAAATTTTTCACGAAGTCGGAGGCTCATGGCTCGGTCGTACCTGCCAGTGCTGCTGCTCCTCGGGTTCGTCGTGATGAACGCAGTGATGATGCTGGGTCTTTCCCACCTCACGATGCGGTCGCGACCGACCCCCGTAAAGCAGACGGCGTACGAGTCCGGCATACCCCCGCTGGGTGATGCGCGGGAGCGCTTCTCCGTGAAGTTCTACATGGTCGCGATGCTCTTCATCATTTTCGACATCGAGACCGTGTTCATGATTCCGTGGGGCGCGCACTACCGCCAGCTCAGCTGCGATGTGGCGCTCGTCAACGCAGTGTGCCCCGCTGGCCATCTCTCCTTCTTCGGCCTCATCGAGATGCTGGTCTTCATGGCGATCCTCCTCGTGGGATTCATCTACGTCTGGAAGAAGGGAGCGCTGCAATGGGACTGAGCCCGCGTCCCGAGAACCGGGTCGTCACCGTGGATCCGCAGTCGCAGGAAGGCTGGGTCACGACGAAGCTCGATTTCCTCGTCAACTGGTCGCGCGCGAACTCCCTGTGGCCGATGCCCTTCGGCACCGCGTGCTGCGCGATTGAATTCATGGCGACGGCCGCGAGCCGCTTCGACCTCGCCCGCTTCGGCATGGAGCGCATGAGCTTCTCGCCGCGGCAGGCGGACGTCCTGATCTGCGCGGGACGCGTGCCGTTCAAGCTCGCGCCGATCATTCGCCGTATCTGGCAGCAGATGCCGCAGCCGAAGTGGTGCATCTCGATGGGCGCGTGCGCATCAACGGGCAACATGTTCGACAACTACGCGGTGGTGCAGGGCATCGACACGATCATCCCCGTCGACGTCTACGTGCCCGGCTGTCCGCCGCGCCCCGAAGGACTGATCTACGGCATCATGATGCTCCAGGAGAAGATCAAGAACGAGCGGCGCGCCGACACCGGCATTCGCGATGAGATGGAGCCGGATCCCCAGAGCCAGCTCTACCTCCCGCCGTCGGTCATCGACGAGCTGTCGGAGCCGTTCGGCAACTCGGTGCACCAGACGCGGTCGGGGTTGTGAGCGCCGGTTATCAGTACATGCAGCCCGGCCACGCGCTCGAGAACGCGCCGGCGCCGGTCACTCCCCGAAAGGTTCGTCACCGCGGCGGTGACGCCAACCCCTCGGCCGAGGCCCTGCGCACTCGCTTTCCGGACGCGGTCGGACGAGTGGACGTCGTGTGGGCCGAGACGACGGTGGTGATCGAGCCGCGGCGCGCGCTCGAGATCGTGCGATGGCTGCACGACGACCCGGTGCAGAAATACGAATATCTCTCCGACGTCACGGCCGTCGAGTTCCGCGACCCCGAGCAGCCGTTCGAGGTCGTCTGGCATCTCCGCTCCTTGGCGCACCGCCGCTTCCTGCGGCTCAAGGCGCTGTTGCGGAAGGGCCAGCCGCTCGAGGTGGACAGCGTGTATCCCGTCTACAAGGGCGCCGACTGGCTCGAGCGGGAGTGCTACGACATGTTCGGGATCCAGTTCCTCGGCCATCCCGACCTCCGGCGGCTGCTGATGTGGGAGCAGTACAAGGAAGGCTTCCCGCTGCGGAAGGACTTTCCCCTGCGCGGGCGATTCAGCAGGGCCGAGCAGCTGCGGCAGGCGCTGGCGGCGAACCCGGAGGCGCGCTACTCGATGGAGGAGTTGTCGATCGCGGACGCGTTCGAGGACATTCCCGGCGAGATGCGGGCGCGTCTCGCCGGCGGCGAGAAGACGGGAGAGTAGATGGCGAGACGCACCGTCGAGGTCGCACTCTCGACCTCGGGACTCGATCCGCAGGGCCGGCCGATCCGGACGCCGCTGACGGCGACCGAGGACGGATCCGTGCTCACGATGCAGCCCCCGCTTGCCATGGAGCCGGAGCTCGCGGGCGATCACATGCTGATCAACATCGGCCCGCAGCATCCCGCTACCCACGGCGTGTTGCGCCTCGTGCTCGAGCTGGACGGTGAGACGGTCGTGCGATGCATCCCGCACATCGGCTACCTGCACTGCGGCTTCGAGAAGACCTGCGAGTACCGCAACTACCACCAGATCATCCCGTACACGGATCGCGAGGACTACCTTAACTCGATCGGCAACAACGTCGCCTATGCACTCGGCGCCGAGCGGTTGTTCGGGATCGACATCACGCCCCGGTGCGAAGTGCTGCGCGTCATCGCGTCCGAGCTGTCACGCATCATCTCGCACCTCGTCTGGCTCGGGACGACCTGCATCGACATCGGCGCCTTCACGCCCTTCCTCTGGGCGTTCCAGGAGCGCGAGAACGTCTACAACCTGCTGGAGTCGTGGGTCGGTGCACGCCTCACGACGACGGCGACCCGCGTCGGCGGGATGGCGGCGGACGTTCCCGCCGGCTGGACTGACCAGCTCGACACGTTCATTCGGTCGTTCCCGAAGACGTTGAGCGAGATCGATCGCATGCTGACGCGGAACGCGATCTGGGTTGGCCGAACGATCGGGCTCGGAGCGATGACGCAGGAGGAAGCCCTGAACTACGGGCTATCCGGACCGCTCCTGCGCGCGGCTGGTGTCGCCTACGACGTGCGGAAGGACTTCCCCTACCTCGGCTACGAGACGTATGACTTCGAGGTGCCCGTCGGCACGAACGGCGATGTGTACGATCGTTTCCTCGTGCGCATGGAGGAGCTGCGCCAGTCGGTGCGCATCCTCGAGCAGGCGCTGAAGCGCCTCCCGGGCGGGCCGGTGAACATTGATGACCCGCGCGTCATCCTCCCGCCGAAGTCGAAGGCGACCAGCGAAATGGAATCCATGATCCATCACTTCAAGCAGGTGATGGAAGGTCCGCGTCCGCCGGCTGGCGAGGCGTACGTCGCGGTCGAAAGCCCGAAAGGAGAAAAGGGATACTACATGGTCTCGGATGGTACCTCGAAGCCCGTTCGGTGGCGCATCCGTCCGCCATCCTTCGTCAACCTCTCGGCGATCCCGAAGATGGTCGAGGGACACCTCCTCTCGGACGTCATTGCGATCAACGCCAGTATCGACATCGTGATGGGAGAGATCGACCGATGAGTGCCGGAGCCCCAGGCGCTCACTCGCCGTCGGCGGCATCGCACGCCAGTGGTCACGGTCACGGCGCCGATGAGCCGCCGGTGTTCGTCGGCGCCCGGAAGCAGGAGCTCGACACGCTTCTCACCCGGTACCCCACGAAGATGGCCGCGCTGCTCCCAGCGCTCTGGATCGTGCAGGCGGAGCGGGGATGGGTGAGTGAGCGATCGATGGCGGAGGTCGCGAACCTCCTCGGGCTGACGCCGGCGTACGTCAAGGGCGTCGTCACGTTCTATACGATGTATCACCAGCACCCCGTCGGCCGGCATTTCATTCAGGTCTGTACGACGTCGCCGTGCGGCGTGTGCGGCGCTGAAGATGTCGTGAAGGCCTTCCTCCGTCACACGGGGACGGGCGAGCTTGGTGCGACGTCGGCCGACGGCCGCTTCACCGTCATCGAAGTCGAGTGCCTCGGCGCGTGTGGCTTCGCGACACCGGTCATGATCAACGAAGAGTTCATCGAGTCCGTGACTCCCCAGACAGTCCCCGACATCATCGCACGGCTTCGCTGATGGGTTTCCCCCACAAGTCCCACCCGCGCGAAACACCGCTGCTCTCGAAGCATTTCGGTGACGTTGACGCAATCACGCTCACTGGCTGGCGCCAGCGCGGCGGGTACCGCGCGCTCGAGCAAGCCCTCGCGATGGACCCGGTCGCGATCACCAACGTCGTGAAGGAATCCGGGCTCCGCGGACGTGGCGGCGCCGGTTTCCCCACCGGCATGAAGTGGTCGTTCATGAAGCCCGGTGACGGAAAGCCGCACTATCTGGCGTGCAACGCCGACGAATCGGAGCCGGGGACGTTCAAGGACCGCGAGATCATGCGGTGGACGCCCCACGCGCTCGTCGAAGGGTGCGCGATCGGGGCGTACGCAATCGGCGCCGAGACAGCGTACATCTACATC
>JANPKQ010000213.1:0-17634 GCA_031426115.1 Gemmatimonadaceae bacterium
CAGATCACGATGGGCGGTCGCCGGTTCCAGGACGCGACGGATCTCGCGCTCGTCCTTCGAGCGGGCGCGTTGCCGGTGCCGCTGCGGGTCGAGGAGGTCCGGAAGATCGGCCCGAGCCTCGGCGAGGACGCCATCCGTCAGGGACGAAATGCTGGAATTCTCGCCGTCGGCCTCGTCGTGCTGATCATGATGGTGTACTACCGGTTCTCCGGGTTTCTCGCCGTGCTCGGGCTGGCGTTCTACACGCTCGCTACGCTTGCCGTGCTCGCCGGCTTCAACGCGGCACTGACGCTACCGGGGCTCGCCGGATTCGTGTTGTCGATCGGCATGGCGGTGGACGCCAACTTCCTGATCTTCGAGCGGATTCGGGAAGAGCTGGCTGCTGGCAAGTCCGTGCGCACGGCGATCAACGAAGGCTTTGATCACGCCTGGAGTGCAATCGTCGACACCCACGTTACGACGGCGCTCACCGCCGTCATCCTCTATCAGTTTGGCACGGGGCCCGTCCGCGGCTTCGCCGTCGCGCTGCTCGCGGGGCTCGCCGCCTCCATGGTCAGCGCGATCTTCGTCGTCCGCACGCTGTTCATGCTGTGGCTGCAGCGCAGCGAGACCCCTCAAACATTGAGCATCTGATGCTGCGCATCCTGCACGATACGAAAATCGATTTCATCCGGCTGTGGCGGCCCGCGGCGATCTTCAGTGCGGTGCTGATCCTGCCGGCGCTGGTGCTCATCGCGGTGAAGGGATTCAACTACAGCATTGAGTTCACCGGCGGTACCCTGATGCAGGTGAAGTTCGCAAGCGCGCCGGCACTCACGGATGTCCGCGACGCGTTGTCCGATGCCGGGCTCGGAGGTGTCGAGCTGTCGACATTCGGCAATGCGAACGAATTTGTGCTTCGTGCCCAGGAGCAGACGGAGATCCAGCGCCAGGCCGGGGGCGCCGAATCCGTCGCCGGCCAGATCCGGAACGCGCTCGACAAGCGCTTCGGCCCCGGCAGCTATCAGGTGATGCTGACCGACGCCGTTGGTCCGCGCGTTGGCAACGAGCTTCGGCGGCAGGCCCTGGTGGCGCTCCTCATCGCCTTTGCGCTGACCCTGGCCTACCTGGCATGGCGGTTCGAGTGGCGGTTTTCCCTCGCGGCCGTCCTGGCAACGCTTCACGACATGTTCGCCACGCTTGCTTTCATGTACTTCATGCGAATGGAGATCTCCCTCTTCGTCGTCGGTGGCGTGCTGACGGTCATCGGATACTCGATGAACGACAAGGTCGTCGTGTTTGACCGCGTTCGCGAAAACCTGCGAAAGCACCGGAAGGAGTCGCTTTACGACACCCTCAACCGGTCGGTCAACGAGACGCTGCCACGCACCGTCATGACCGGATCGACGACGCTGGCATCCCTGCTCGCGCTGCTGGTGCTCGGTGGTGAGGTGATCCGGCCCTTCGCGTGGGTGCTGACCTTCGGCATCATCATCGGAACCTTCAGCTCCATCTTCGTTGCATCCCCCATCCTTCTCTGGATCGAGCGCAAGTGGCCGCGCGCGATCGGGGATCGGGGGGGCATTGGCGCGAGTATTCCGCGCGAGCGGACGACGTCTGCTGCCACTCCGAAGCTGACGAAGGCGCCACAGTCGACGCGTTGAACATGCACGGGCGGCGGCGGGCATTCCCGGCGGCAAGTGCCCGAGTTCATTGACAGCCATGCGCACCTCGCCGATCCGGCGTTCGATCCGGATCGGGACGCGGTGCTGGCTCGCGCGATCGATGCAGGTGCCGTCGCGGTCGTCTGCATTGGGGAGTCGATAGACGCTTCGGTTCGCGCCGAGGCGATCGCGCACCGGCATGCCGGCTTCGTCTGGTTCACAGCCGGTCTCCATCCGCACGATGCCGCGACCACTGACTCCGCGGCGATCACCGCGCGGCTCGCGGAGCGGCTCGACGCCGGCGCCGTCGCCGTAGGCGAGTGCGGTCTCGACTATCACTACGACAACTCGCCTCGCGAGGTCCAGCGCCGGGTGTTCGCGACCCAGCTCTCGCTCGCGGCCGAGCGACGGCTCCCGGTCGTTGTCCATACCCGTGACGCCGAGGATGACACCCGCGCCATGCTCATCGAGGCGGCGACGGCGGGGGTGCGCGGCGTCCTCCACTGCTACACGGGATCACACGCGCTCGCCGAGGCCGCGATCGAGCACGGGTGGTCCATCTCGTTCAGCGGAATCATCACCTTCAAGGGATGGAAGGACGACGACCTGCTCCGCCTCGTGCCGGATGATCGACTCCTCGCGGAATCCGACGCGCCGTACCTGGCGCCAATGCCCAACCGGGGGAAGCGCAACGAGCCGGCGTGGGTCGAGGCCACCGTCGGGAAGCTCGCCGGCGCGCGGCGCGGGGGCGTCGATGCCGTTGGCAACCTCATCACCGACAATGCGCGCCGGTTCTTCGGGCTGGCGTCGCCGGCCATCGGGTGAGTAGTATCCGCGCGCGCACGACACCACTTTCCCGGGGGTTGGAGTGACGACGGTACCGACCGACATTGCGATCGCGCAGGGGGCCAAACTTCGTCCGATCACCGACGTCGCCGCCGATCTCGGACTCGCCGGCGATGATCTCGACCTGTACGGGAAGTACAAGGCGAAGATCTCGCTCGACATCTCGCGCCGTCCCGTGCGCGGCCGACTCGTCCTCGTCACCGGGATCAATCCCACCGCGGCCGGTGAAGGGAAGAGCACCGTGACGGTGGGTGTGACGCAGGCGTTCCGGCGGCTCGGGAAGAACGCCGCCCTCTGCATTCGCGAGCCGAGTCTCGGCCCGGTGTTCGGTGTGAAGGGCGGCGCAGCCGGCGGCGGCTTCTCACAGGTCGTGCCGATGGAGGACATCAACCTCCATTTCACCGGCGATTTCCACGCGATCTCGAGTGCTCACGCACTGCTCGCCGCGATGCTCGACAATCACCTCCACCAGGGCAACGCGCTCCGCATCGATCCGCGGCGCATCACGTGGCCCCGCACCATCGACATGAACGACCGCGCCCTCCGCGATGTCGTCATCGGGATGGGCGGTGTCGCAAACGGAATTCCGCGCGAGGAGCGCTTCGTCATCATCCCGGCGAGCGAGGTGATGGCCATCGTTGCCCTCGCGACGAGCCCGGCCGACCTCGAGGCGCGCCTGTCGCGCATCATCGTCGGCGCGACCGAGGGCGCATCGCGCAAGCCTGTGCGCGCCGGCGACCTGAAGGCGTCCGGCTCCATGGCGCTGTTGCTCAAGGACGCGATTCGTCCGAACCTCGTTCAGACACTCGAGGGTGGGCCTGCGTTCGTGCATGCCGGGCCCTTCGGCAATATCGCGCACGGGTGCAACAGCGTCCTCGCGACGCGGTCGGCGCTCGCCCTCGCCGACATCGTCGTCACCGAAGCGGGCTTCGGCTCCGACCTCGGCGCAGAAAAGTTCTTCGACATCAAGTGCCGCTTCGGAGGGCTGAACCCCGAGGCAGCGGTGCTTGTGGCGACCGTGCGCGCGCTCAAGCTCAATGGCGGGGCGAAGAAGACCGCGCTCGGCACCGAGGACCTTGGCGCACTCGAGCGCGGCCTGCCCAATCTCATCAAGCATATCGAGAACGTCCGCCAGTTCGGTGTTCCCGTGGTCGTCGCACTCAATCGGTTCATCACCGACACCGATCGGGAGCTTCAGATGGTGGTCGATGGCGCGCGTCGCGCGGGTGTCCGCATCGCGCTCACCGAAGTGTGGGAGAAGGGCGGCGAGGGCGGCGAATCCCTCGCTCGGGAAGTGCTCTCGATGCTCGAGGCGCGTGAGTCGGCGTACGCGCCTCTTTATCCAGTCGAGCTTCCCATCCGCGACAAGATCGACACCATCGTGCGGAAGGTGTATGGCGGCGATGGCGCGGACTACACCGCGAAGGCGGAGCGGACGATCGACTATCTTGAGTCGATCGGGATGGGTGGCACTCCCATCTGCATGGCGAAGACGCAGTACTCGCTCACTGACGATGCGACGAAGCTGGGACGCCCGACGGGGTTCCGCATCACCGTGAACGAATTGTACCCCTCGGCCGGCGCCGGCTTCGTCGTGGCCGTGGCGGGTGACATCATGACGATGCCGGGGCTCCCGAAGGAGCCGGCGGCCGAACGAATGGCAATTCATCCCGACGGTTCGATCGTCGGCCTTTTCTAGGAGCGCGACGTGGCGAATCGTATCATCGACACTCCGAACGCCCCCAAGGCGATCGGGCCGTATTCCCAGGGCGTCATCGCCGCCGGGCTGCTGTTCACCGCGGGGCAGATCGCCCTCGACCCCGCCACGATGACGATCGTCGAAGGCGATGTCGTCGCCCAGACCCGGCGCGTGCTCGCGAATCTCGAGGCGATCCTGTTTGCCGCCGGGGCGCGCTGGACCGACGTCGTGAAGACCACCGTATTTCTCCAGGACATGGCGGACTTTGCGCGGATGAACGAGGTGTATGGCGAGGTCCTCGGGTCCGCCCGTCCCGCGCGTTCCACTGTCCAGGTGGCGGGGCTTCCGCGCGGCGTGCTCGTCGAGATCGACGCAGTCGTCGCGATCGGCTGACCGCCATGGCATCGACCTCCCACACGCGCGAAGAGCTCTTTCGTCTGACGGCGTTTGCCCGCTGCGCGGGTTGAGCGTCCAAGATGGGTCCGGGTGACCTCACGCAAGTGTTGGCGCCACTCGCGCGCCATGCCGATCCCCGGCTCCTCGTCGGTCACGAGACCTTCGACGATGCGGGCGTCTTCCGCATTTCGGACGACCTCGCGCTCGTCCAGACGGTTGACTTCTTCGCTCCCGTCGTCGATGACCCCTTCACCTTCGGTCAGATAGCCGCCGCCAACGCGCTGTCCGACATCTACGCGATGGGCGGCGAGCCGCTCACTGCGCTGAGCATCGTCGGCTTTCCGCGTGATCGCCTGCCGCTTTCCGTGCTCACCGAAATCCTCCGCGGCGGACAGGAGAAGGTGAGGGAGGCCGAAGCGTTCATCGTCGGCGGGCACACCGTCGTGGACGACGAGCTCAAGTTCGGACTTGCCGTCACGGGTCGCGCCCATCCCGACCGGCTGCTCACCAATGCCGGCGCCCGGCCCGGCGACAGGCTCGTCCTGACGAAGCCGATCGGCATCGGCATCCTCACCACCGCCATGAAGCGCGCGCCACTCGATGCCACTGTCGAGAAGGAATTGCTCCGCATCATGTGCACATTGAACGCGACCGCCAGCCGTGCAGCGCTCGCCGTCGGTGCCCGGTGCGCTACCGATGTCACCGGCTTCGGACTGCTCGGCCACGCTTCCCACATCGCTCGCGGCAGCCGCGTCACCCTTCGCATCCGCACGGCCGCCGTACCCGTACTCCCTGGCGCGCGCGAGACGCTTGGCAGGGGGGCCGGCCACACCGGTGGAGCGGAGCGGAACGAGCAATATCTGTCGTCTCTCGTCGGATGGGGCGATGTGTCGACGGAGGATCGGGCGCTCCTCATCGACCCCCAGACCTCCGGCGGCCTGCTCGTCGCGGTGCCCGCGAACCGGCTTGCCGACTATCTTTCGCGCGTAGACCGAGCCGTCGAGATCGGCGAGGTCGTGCCCGCCACCGGGATGGGCATCGAGCTGGTGTAGCACGGGGGCGAATGGGGTCTGGTGGTCCCCCCAGTCTTCAAAACTGGTGCGAGCCGACTACGTCGGGTTGGGTGGGTTCGATTCCCACGCGCTCCCGCCACCTGCTCTTTCCTTCTTGCCGAGGTCCGTGATCGCGTCGTCACCGCTCCGCGTCGGTCTGCAGGCTGAATCACAGGCAAGCGCATCTCGCTGCATGCGGAGCGCGACCGTGGTGCTCGGCATCCTGCTCGCGATGCCGGTTGCCGCCGCAGGCGCACAGCGCGGCGACACGCTGCGCCCACCCGCTGTCGTCATCGAGGGCGCAACGGTGGCCGCATCGGATACGGCGCCGCGTCCCCCGATCACTCCGCGCCGGGCGTTCCTGTATTCACTCGCCGTGCCCGGATCCGCGCAGACGATTCTCGACCGCCCGCGAACCGCGGCATTCTTCGTGACGATCGAGGCGCTGTCGCTGACGCTCGCGCGCAAGTCGGCGAACGACCTTCGCGAGGCGAAGCGATACGCGCGCGACAGCGTCGTCGCTACGTACGTGATCGATGCGGTCACGGGCATCGCGAAGCGCGACAGCCTCGGGGCGCTCATTCCCGCGACGTACGTCCCGAACCGCTTTGGCGGCGACCGCGTGGCGGCAAGGCGAACCCATCTCGAGGACTGGCTCGCGATGCTCGTTTTCAATCACCTGATCTCCGGTGCCGAGGCGTTCGTGTCGGCGCAGCTGTGGGATCTCCCGGGTCAGGTGACCATGGAGCGTTCGAGCACGGGTACGCGGATTACCGCCCGCATCCCGTGGTAGTGGGCAGTTCCGCGCCGATCGGCGTCTTCGACTCGGGGATCGGCGGCCTCACCGTCGTGAGCGAGATGATGCGGCAGCTTCCGCACGAGAGCATTATCTACTTCGGTGACACGGCTCGCGTCCCGTACGGTCCGAAGAGTCCGGACACGGTGCGCCGCTACAGTCACGAGATCACGGCCTTCCTGCGTGCGGAAGGCGTCAAGGCAGTCGTCGTTGCGTGCAACACCGCGACGGCACACGCGTTGTCGATGCTCCGCCAGGAGCTCCCCTTTCCGGTCATTGGCGTCGTCGAGCCCGGCGCGCGCGCCGCGGTGGAGGCATCGCGCGGCGGGGCAGTCGGTGTGATCGGGACCAAGGGCACCATCGCGTCCGGCGCCTACGAACGTGCCATTCACGCGCTTGCGCCTGGGATGCGGATTACCGTGCGCGCATGTCCGCTGCTCGTTCCACTCGTCGAGGAAGGCTGGACCGATGCGGAAGCGACGGGCATCATCGCGCGGGAATATCTGGCGCCGATGGCGGCGGCGCACATCGACACGCTCGTCCTCGGCTGCACGCACTACCCGCTGCTCAAGCCACTCCTGGCGAGGATCCTCGGCGACGATGTCCGGCTGATCGACAGCGCCCGGGAGACTGCCGCGGAAACGGGAAGGGTGCTCGACAAGCAATCGCTCCGCGCCGATTCCAGTGCGACGCCGCGGCACCGGTTTATCGCCTCTGACGCACCGCAGCAGTTCCTCGAGCTAGGCCAGCGCTTCCTCGGTTCCGCGATCGAGCGTGTGGAGACACTCACGCTCGGCTGACACGCCCCAGCGCCGCAGCTCGATCCTGCCGGTCGTCACTCGCAGGTAGGTCGCATCATCGAGCCAGGATCCGGCGTTCGCATAGACGCTGCGGCGCGGACCCCGCTCCAGTGTGGCGACGTGTGAGTGGCCGAAGACGACGAGCTCGGGAGCGCCGGGCCGGGAGAGCTGTGCCATCGCCACCGCGCGAAGACCGGATCCGTCATCCCGCGGCCGATGCGCACGGCTGGCGTGCGAGCTGCCGCTGGCCAGCCAGCTTCCGATGTCGGGGTGAAGGATCCGCATCGCGCCGATGGCCACCGGGTTGCGAAGGACGCGCCGGAGTGCCCGATAGCGACGGTCCTCGACCGCGCGCAGCCCGTCGCCGTGCTCCAGCCGCGCGGACCATCCCGCGATCCGACCCTCCCACGCGCCGACATGATAATCCACGCCCGCATCCTCGCGGATGATGTCGCCTCCCCAGCAGTCGTGGTTCCCGGCGATCCATAGCACCGGGACGCCTGCATCGACCAGGTCGGCCAGGGCTGCGAGCACCCGGAAGCCGCGACGCGGGAGCACCGACCGCCACTCGAACCAGAAGTCGAAGAGGTCCCCGTTGATGACGAGCGACCCCGCTGTCCGGGGCAGCGACCGGAGAAACCCGAGGAACCGCTGCTCCACCTCGCGTGGTGCCGCGCCGAGGTGAAGGTCGGAGACGATGTAACAGGGGCCGTTGAGCACGCGCTGAGTCTAGCCACAACACCGGCTTCCACAAAGTCGCCGGCGGCGGACGTGGCGTTGCAGCGAGATGGCCTGCGATTCGCGCGTCTCCTCACTTGCGCCCCGAGTGGGCGCCGACCACACTATGCCACGGACGGCGCGGTTCGCGCGTCGAGCTCGCACCCACTACGGAGGAGTAATGCCCCAGAATGCGCTCGGGCTCATCGAGACGAAGGGTCTCGTTGGAGCAATTGAAGCGGCAGACGCGATGGTCAAGGCGGCGAACGTCCGCCTCGTCGGCAAGGAGAAGATCGGCGGGGGCTACGTCACCGTCATGGTCCGCGGCGACGTCGGCGCCGTGAAGGCCGCCACCGACGCCGGGGCTGCTGCCGCCGAGCGCGTCGGCGAGCTCGTATCCGTGCACGTCATTCCGCGGCCGCACAACGACCTCGAGGCGATTCTGCCCCAGGGCGCTTCGGTCGACGCGACCTGACGTGGCCTGGACCGAGCGGGCGCTTGGTCTCGTCGAGACGAAAGGCCTCATCGGAGCAATCGAGGCGGCCGACGCGGGGTTGAAGGCCGCCAATGTTCGCCTGCTCTCCACTGAGCGCGTCGACGCCGGCCTCGTCACGGTAATGTTCGGGGGCGACGTCGCTGCCGTGCGGGCGGCCGTCGATGCGGGGGCAGCCGCAGCGGAGCGCGTCGGACACCTGGTCTCGTCCCACGTCATCCCGAGGCCGCACGAGCAGCTGTCGGCGATCGAAAGTGATGACGATCCCGCGCCGGGCGGTTCGGCAGTGGCGGGCGGTCACGACACCGTCACGCTCGAGCGCATGAAGGTGGTCGAGCTTCGCGCGGTCGCGCGGGGCGTCGCGGATTTCCCCATCCGCGGACGCGACATCGCGCGTGCGAGCCGCGATGAGCTCCTCGCGGCGTTCCGGACACTCGGCCGCTGAGACGTCCGCGTGGACGCTGATCTTCGGAGCATTCAGGAAGCGCGCGACCTCGTCGAACGGGCGGCGGCTGCGCGCCGCGCCTTCGCGACCGCGGATCAGCCGACCGTCGATCGCATCGTTACGGCGATGGCGAAGGCCGCATCCGCGAACGCCGAGCGTCTTGCGAAGGCGGCGTTCGATGAGACTGGTATGGGCGTGTACGAGCACAAGATCATCAAGAACCGGTTCGCATCGGACTTCCTGCTCGAGTCCATTCTGCCCATGCGAACCGTCGGCGTGCTCCGCGAGGACAAGGCGCGAGGACTGAAGGAGCTCGCCGTGCCGATGGGTGTCGTCGGTGCGATCGTGCCCACCACGAATCCGACGAGCACGGCAATCTACAAGGCGCTCATCTCGGTCAAGGCGCGCAATGCGATCGTGATGTCGCCGCACCCGCGTGCGACGCGCTGCGTGGTCGAGACGTGCCGCCTGCTCGAGGATGCGGCCGTCGCTGCGGGCGCGCCGGCGGGCCTCATCAACAGCATGTCGGAGCCGACGCTCGAGGGCACGAACGCCCTCATGCGACACAAGCTCACGGCCGTGATCCTCGCGACCGGGGGCACGGATCTCGTCCGCGCCGTCTACACGGCGGGGAAGCCGGCGTACGGCGTCGGACCAGGCAATGTGCCCGCGATCATCGAGCGCACGGCGAAGATCGACAAGGCCGTGGCGGATATCGTCGACGGGAAAACCTTCGACGCTGGCGTACTCTGCTCCGCGGAGAATTCCTGCATCTGCGATGCCCCGATAGAGCGGGCGGTTCGCGACGCGTTCCGCAGGGAGGGCGGGCACTTCTGCTCCCCCGAGGAGAAGCGCGCGCTCGAGCGCGTCATGATTCCGCCATCCGGGAAGGGAATCGAGCCAGCCGTCGTCGGGCAGCAGCCGGCGGCGATCGCCCGACTCGCGGGCTTCTCCATCCCCGAGGGAACGAAGCTGCTGATCGTGAACCTCACCGCGGTGGGTCGCGCTGACCCGCTCAGCCGCGAGAAGCTTTCACCGGTACTCGGTTTCTTCGTCGAGAACGGGTGGGAGGCCTGCTGTCATCGTGCGATCGAGCTGCTGCGATTTGGCGGGCTCGGTCACTCACTCGGCATCCACAGCCAGGATGAGGCCGTGATCGACCGATTCTTTGCCGAGAAGCCGGCGTTCCGGATCATCGTGAACAGCAACGTTGCCCTCGGCGCGGTGGGGTACACGACCGGGTTTGCGCCGGCGATGACACTGGGTCCCGGTGCGTGGGGCGGAAGCATCACGTCGGACAACGTCACGCCGATGCACCTGCTCAATATCAAGCGGCTCGGACGCGAGGTGCGTCCCTATCGCGATCCCCTCCGCGGCGGCAGCCGCCCGACCAGCGCGTTTGTCGCATCGGCGTCCGCCGAGCGAGTTCACTCGTCGGAGCCGGCGATGCTATCGGCAGGTGACGTGCAGCGCGTCGTGGACGAGTTCCTTCGTGATTTCCGCGCGGGGAGCGGGCGGTGAACCGCACGAGGGCACCTCATGGCTGAGCGGGGCGCACTGTCGGAGGAGGAGCTCGATCGGCTCGCGACGCTCATTGCCGAATCGCTTATTCGCGCGAGCGCTCCCGGGCGTTCGCCGTCCGCCGCCTCCGGTGGCCGCTCCGTGTGGCTGCAACCCCCCGTTCGACCGGAGCCGCCCCAGCGCGGTGGCGAGCCGCCGGTCTGGAGTGGGGCTGGCCAGACCCTCGAGGCGATCGTGCCGGGCTCCGCCAAGGGTCGTGACCAAGGGCGTGCGGTTCCGGTCGGTGAGCTCACCAACGTCGTCCGGGCCGCGGCGGCTGGTCGCGGCCCGGCGCCGACGACGGCTGCAAAGGGCCGGGCGCTGCGGAGTGCGGGTCCGCGCGCGCGCGGCGCGAAACCGATCGAAGTCGGCATCGGGGTGTCGAACCGTCACATTCACGTGTCGGAGAGCGACGCGCGGACCCTCTTCGGGGGCCCGCTCACGGTCGAGCGAGCGATTAGCCAGCCGGGCCAGTTCGCTGCTGCTCAAACCGTGGTGATCGAGGGCCCCAAGGGTCGGATCGAGGGTGTGCGTGTCGTCGGCCCGGCGCGCGGGGTCACCCAGGTCGAGCTCGCGAAGAGCGACGCGCGTCGCCTTGGCATCGACCCGCCCGTGGCGGCGTCGGGATCTCTGGCATCGTCCATCGGCGGAATCACGCTGACGGGGAATGCCGGGAGCGTGCGGCTCGAGACCGGGGTCATCATCGCGGGGCGCCACCTTCACCTGTCGGACACCGATGCCCGCGCGTGGGGGTTCTCGGATGGTGATGTACTCGACGTGCGCGTCGGGACAGGCGCGCGCGCGACGACCTTTCATGGTGTCCTCGTTCGCGCCAGCGCGAGCTATGCGACCGAGATTCACCTCGACGCCGACGAGGCGAACGCGGCGGCGCTCCGCCCGGGTGATCGCGCGACGATCATTGCGTGGAGGACTGGAGCGGGGAAGCGCCGCCGGCTGGTCACCGAGCGTGACGTCGTTGCCATGGCGCGGCGCGGCGAGGCCCTCCCGCCCGGAGCCCTGCTCACTCCATCGGCGCGCGACCGCGCCAGGGCCCTCGGGCTCGAGCCGCCGTGAGCCAGCGCACATCGACGGTGGAATTTCGTGTGAGGTACGCCGAGACCGATCAGATGGGAGTCGTGTATCATTCTCACTATCTCGTTTGGTGCGAAGTCGGCAGAACGGAGCACTTGCGTTCGGTTGGCACGAACTACGCGACGGTGGAACGAGCCGGGACGACCCTCGCCGTGGCTGAAGCGTCGTTGCGCTACCACGCGCCCGCTCGTTACGACAATCTGATCCGCGTCGAGACCACCTTGGCGTCCGTCCGGTCCCGGATCATCACCTTCGATTACCTCATCACGAATGCTGAATCCGGCGAACGGCTCGTCACGGCGAGCACGTTGCTCATCGCCCTCACACCTGAAGGAAAGCCGCACGCACTGTCGCGTGGGCTTCGGGACCTTCTGGAGGCAGGCCTCTAGATCGACACGCGGCGCAGCCTGGATCGTTGGATGCGCGCTCCTTGGCACGGTCCCCGGCGACTTGGCAGCACAACGCAGCGGGGTGCCTCCCGCCGCGCCAGCCGTCCGTCCGGCGCTGACCCCCGACGAAGTACGAATGTGGGCGCAGCTTCTCGCAATGACCGACGCGCGGCGCACCGACGATGCGGTCATTGCCGCTGCCCTTGGGTCGAAGTCGTCACCGCTGCGAGCCGCCGGCGCCCTGGCAATTGGTCAGGTTCGTGCTCGTGCCCACATCGGTCGGCTGACCACCCTGCTCTCGGATCCGGACACGGCCGTGGCAGCCAGTGCTGCGTATGCTATCGGGCTCCTCCGCGACAGCAGCGCCGTTGGCGCCCTCAAGGCGCGGATCGTCGCTCGCGCGCCGACGTCTGTCTCGGTCGAGGCAGCGTGGGCGCTTGGTGAAATCGGGGAAGCGAGTCGTTCGGCCATCGACAGCATGCTGCTTGCGATCAACGTCCCGCCGCCGCCAGTTGTCGTGGACACCGTGCGTCCCAGCGCCAGGGCCGCCGGCCAGCCGGTCGTTGTTGCCCCCGTTCCGATCCCGCCGGTGAACGGACGCGTTACAGGCGCGCTGCTCCTCTCGGCCGCGAAGATGCGACCGCTCCCGGTCCCTGCGATCGCGCCGTACTTGCGGTCGCGCGATCCGGAGATTGCGTGGCGGGCGGCGTACGCGCTGGCGCGCAGTGCCCCCCCGAGCGCCGTTCGCCCGCTCTCCGAGCAGATCATTACGAACAACCCGGAGATGCGGGCGAACATCGCGCGGGGTCTCGGACGCAGCGCGACCGGCGACACGCTCGCCGCGGTCGCGCGCACCGCACTCGGCTACCTCGTCGAGCTCCGTGATCCGCACGTTCGCATCAACGCAGTCCGCGCGCTCGCGTCGCACGGCGCAACCGGCAAAGTGGCGGTCATCGCGGCCACGAGAGACACGAACGCCAATGTTCGCATCGCCGCGGCGCAGAGCCTCGCGCTGGTGATGGATCGCGATCTCGTCCGCTGGGCCTGGCTGTGGGTGTCCGACACGGCGTTCGCGTATCGCAAGGCGGTGCTCGAGGCCGCGACGAAAACCGGAGTCGAGCTTCCGGCGTTGCGCGAGTGGCGCCTCAGCGATGACTGGCGACTCCGCGCCGCGCTCGCGAACGCCGCCAACGTCGCGCCGTCGGCGGTGCGAGGTGTCGCGATCGCAATGCCGCTGACGCACGAGGTTGACCCGCGCGTACGCGCCGCCGGCTATGCCGCCCTCGGACGTCGCGTCGACTCCATGCCGATGATCACCGATTCGATTCGTCGTGGTCTGACCGATCGCGATCCGCTGGTTCGTGCGGCAGTCATCGATGCGCTCCGCGGTCGCGCCAACGCGGCCGACGCGCCCCGCATCGCCGCGGTCTACCGGCGCTCCGTTGCAGATTCGCTCAACGACGCGCGTGTGGCCGCGATCGGCTACCTCGCCGCGGCATGGCGCCGCGACAGCGCATCGTTCAGCGATTCACTGCGCGCGGCGATCTCCGGCCTTCCCCAGCCGCCGGATCCCGAGGTCGCCGCGGCGGCTCGCGGGGCCACGATCTTCAGCGCCTGGGCGCCCGCCACACTGGCCGCTCGTCCGATTGAATGGTACGAGGAGGTAGTTCAGCGGCTCGTCGTTCCCGCCCTCGCGGGAACACGGCCGGTTATCGAGCTCGTCACGGCGCGCGGGACGATAGCGCTCGAGCTCTTCGCGTCGGACGCCCCGCTGACGGTCGAGAACTTCCTGTCCCTCACGAGGGCGGGGTACTACCGCAACACCCGATTCCACCGTGTCGTCCCGAACTTCGTTGCCCAGGATGGTTCTCCGTCGGGCGACGGTAGCGGCGGACCTGGATACGCGATCCGCGATGAGATCAATCGCATCCGCTACGACCGCGGCGTGCTCGGGATGGCGCTGTCCGGTCCCGATACCGGCGGCAGCCAGTACTACATCACGCACTCGGTACAGCCCCACCTCGATGGCGGGTACACGGCGTTCGGTCGTGTACTCACCGGATTCAGCGTCCTCGATGCCCTCGTGGAAGGCGATCGCCTGATCGAGGCTCGCATTCGGTGAGGCCCCCATGGGTGCGTGCCGCCAGCGCGGTGATCCTGGTCGCCCTCTTCGTCGCGCCGGCGACATCCACTGCGCAGTTCGGGTCGTTCGGCCAGAACAAGATCCAGTATCGCGACTTCGAGTGGCACGTGCTGAAGGGCACGCACGTCGATGTCTACTACTACCCGGCTGCCGAAAGCATCGCGAGACTCGCGCTCTCGTACGCCGAGGTCAGCTACGACACGCTCTCCCGCCGCTTCAACCACGAGGTGGAGACGCGGATTCCGCTCATCGTCTACGCGTCGCACACCGACTTCGAGCAGACGAACGTCCTGCCGTTCGTGCCGCCTGAGGGAATCCTCGGCGTTACCGAGTTCATGAAGCGCCGCGTCACGCTGCCGTTCCGCGGGAGCTACTCCGAGTTCCGGCACACGCTCCGCCACGAGCTCGTGCATGTCTTTCAGCTCTCGCTGATGACGCGCCTGTCGCTCGTGCACCCGCGGGCGCGAAGCGCAGGCCTCCCGCTCTGGTGGACCGAGGGGATGGCGGAGTTCCTGTCCTCGACGCAGGAGACTCGCGACGACATGGTGCTGCGCGATCTCACGATGCGCGGCGGGTTGCCGACCGTCTCCCAGCTCAACCTCGTCGGCTCCGCGATCGTCTATCCCATCGGCGGCGATCTCCATCGCTTCCTGGCGGGCCGCTACGGCGCGTGGCGCATCAACCTCATGTATGAAACAGCGTGGAAGTACGAATCGTTCAATGACGCCCTGCTCGGGGTGTACGGAACGCCCGTCGAGCGCATCACCGAGGAATGGCATTATGCTCTTCGGCAGCGTTACTACCCGACTGTGGCGGCGCTTCGCCCGCTCGGGCTGACGGCACGCGAGATTGCTCCGCAGGCACTGAAGGCTGTTCCGCTGAACCTGCGGACGCAGCGTCCCGAGGTCGCGTACATGTCGCCGCGCTCCGGCTATACGAACATCTATCGGAAGCCCCTCGACTCGGTTGGAGAAGAGAACGTGATGGTGGCGGGGGAGCGTTCGCCGGAGTTCGAATCACTCCACCCGTTCTCATCGCGCCTCGACTCCCGCGAGGGGATCGTCCTCTTCTCGACGAAGCACGGTGACCGCGACGCACTCGTGCTCTGGGACGTGGACTCGAGCCGCGTCGTCGGCCGGTACCAGTTCGATTCGCTGGTCGGTATCATCAGCCCCGCCTGGTCGCCGGGTGGCGACCGTATCGCGTTCAGCGCGCTCTCCCTCGGCGGGATCTCCGACCTGTACCTGCTGGAGCTGCGGACGGGTGAGCTGGCTCGCATTACCAATGATCCGTATGAAGATCTCGATCCGGCGTGGCTGCCCGATGGGAGCTCCCTGGTATTCTCATCGGACCGCGCAGCGGGGGGAGACGAAGGTGCGCGCAACCTGTACTCCGTCGCGCTCGCCACGAAGGCGATTCGCCCGCTGACGAGCGGACGGTGGCTCGACGAGGCACCACGCTGGGACCCCAGGTCGGGCCGCATCATTTTCTCGAGCGATCGCGCCGGCACCTTCGACATCTACTCCGTTGACACCCTCGGTCGAGGACGTCGTGAAACGAGGGTCGAGGGCGCGCTGTTCGACCCGGCGCCGATGCCAGGCGATCGCCGCATTCTCGCGTCGGTGTTCAGCGACCTGACATGGTCGGCGTTCGCCGTTTCACCGGACTCCCTCGCCTCTACCGAGACCTTCGCCCTTTCGAGCGACACGACGATCGCTGTGCGATGGGCGTGGTCGGAGCTCGACGATACGCGCGCTCGCACCGCGTCCTCACGGCGCTATCGGCGCGAGTATTCCCTCGATGTCGCCGCCGGAGGCGCGAGCGCGACGCCCGGGTGGGGAGCGACGCAGGGCGCGCAGATCGTGCTCAGCGACCTGCTCGGCGACCATTCCATCGCCACATCCGTGTCGATGTACGGCGCCGCCAGCCTGGGAGACCTGCTGTCGAACCTGAACGCGGACATCTTCTACCTCAATCAGGCGCAGCGCCTGAACTGGGGAGTGGGCGCGTTCCGCCTGGCGGGTGTCTTCCTCGAGCAGGACTTCTCCCAGCTGTACCGCGAGTCCACTGCAGGCGTGTATGGGTCGCTGCGCTATCCGTTCTCGCGGTTCACGCGGTTCGAGGGCCAGACACGCCTGGAGTATTCGGACCGCGATGACTTCGATAATCCGGTCATCCGCGGCTCGCAGCGTCGGCAGGGCGTGCTCGCCAGCAACTTCCTGAGTCTCGTCACGGACAACGCGCTTTGGCTCAATACCGGTCCGATCGACGGATCCCGCTGGAACCTCACGGCTGGCGTCGTCAGCGACATCACGCACGGCGTGTTCGAGAACTGGGTGGGCTCTGCCGACTACCGCCGATACCTCAGGACGTCCATGCAGTCGGCGGTGGCGTTTCGGGCGTATGGCTACGCTTCGGAAGGCACGCGTCCGCGCGCGGTCGCGATCGGCGGCAGCTGGATGCTTCGCGGATACCCTCGCTTCTCCCAGGCAGGAACGCGTGCGTGGATGGGCAACGCGGAGTGGCGATTCCCGATCACCAACTTCGTCGCCCTCGGCTTTCCCTTCGGGACAGTGCAGTTTCCCGAGGTCCAGGGCGCCATCTTCACTGACTTCGGCCAGGCATGGGAACGGCGTGGTTACGACTCTCGCGTTCTCGGCTCCGCGGGAGTCGGTTTTCGAATGCCGGTGATCCCGGGCTTCGTGTTCCGCCTCGACGTCGGTCGTCGATTCTCCGTCAACGCGCCGAGCCCGGACCCGCGCGCCGCCTTTTACAACCGCCGGTTCATGGACTTTTTCTTTGGCTTCAACTACTGATGTTCCGGCAGCGTTGTCGATGATGGATCGCGCGGTCGCATCGGCGTTGCGGGTTGCGTGGATCGCGGTTGTCGTGGCCGGCTGTGCGCGCGCGGTCGCTCCGCTGCGCGGGACGCCGTCGCCACCGTCATCGCTGCCGCGGATCGAGCTGGTCGGGGCGCGTCAGATCACCTTTCGCTGGGACTACAGCGAGGACATCATCTTCGCCCGCGGGGAAGGCGTCGCGCGGATGGTCGCCCCTGACAGCGCGCGGCTCGATTTCTTCGTCGATGGCGGCTTCGGCAGCGGTCACGCGCTATTGTTCGGAGACCGTATCGTTGCACCCGGCGGCGACCTCGTTCGGGGGATGCTGCCGTCGGTACCCATGCTCTGGGCCGCCCTCGGGCGTCTTGCGGTCCCGGCAGCGCGCGACACGATCGCCGTGGTTGACGAGGGAGTCCTGCGAGCCGACATTGGACGTGACCCGCGCTGGCGGGTGACCGTCGCTGGCGGTCGGCTCACGTCACTCGAGCACATCGAGGACGAGCGGGCAACCGAATCGGTCGTGCGAGCGGCCGATGGCACCGTGAGGTACGCGAATCCGAAGGCTCGCCGCCTGTTGCGCATCACCGTTACGCGCGAAGAAACTGTCCCGGGGTTCGATGCTTCGATCTGGCGTCCGTAGCGCACTTCTCATGTCGGTCGCGGCCATTGCGGCGTGCTGGTCGCCGTACGGCTTCGCCGGCGGCGGCCTCCCGTCGAACATCA
>JANPKQ010000214.1:0-4213 GCA_031426115.1 Gemmatimonadaceae bacterium
ATGCCGTTGTCGGTGATCGTGAACGGGACCTCGCCCCGCTGGTGCGACGTTCCTCGGAACTTGAGGATCTCGAGCGTCCGGCGCCGCCGCTCATCCGCGAGGATGTTGCGCAGGATGACGACGTTGTCGGCGACGAACTCCTCGATGCCGAAGCGGGTGACCTCGCCGTAGTCCTCGATGCGCTCGCCGGTGAACACCACCGTCATCCCCTGCTCCTTCAGCGCGGAGGTGATGCGGTGGAGCTCGGCGCGAAGGATGGAGCGGTCGGTGAAGCGGACGAAGAGGGCGTTCAGCGAGTCCATCGCGACGCGGCGAGCGTTCACCCGCTTCGCGGCGTGCTCGATGCGGGCAAGAAGGGCGCTGAGGTCGTAGGCACCAACGACCGGCGTTGGCTCATCTCCGGCGCCGACGACGTCCACGAAGCACCACATTCCCTCGCGCTCCCATGCCGGGATGTCCCAGCCGAAGCTCTGCATGTTGCGCCGGATGTCATCGGGCCCGTCCTCGAAGGTGACGAAGACTCCCGCTTCGCGTGCCTCGAGGATTCCGGCCGCCAGGAAGTGGGTCGCGAACACCGTCTTCGCGCTGCCGGCCGTGCCGGCGATCAGGGTGGCGCGGTTGGCCGGAAGCCCGCCCTCCGCGACCAGATCGAACCCCGGAATGTGGGTGGGGATCTTGGTGACCCCGCCGGAAGGCTTCCCGTTCCCCGTGGGCGGCCGGGAGCCCGTTGGCGCCCGGGACGTCGTCGTCCTCGAGCTCGATCCGCTCTTCCTCGGGGTCATGTACTGCTCTCCATGGCGTCCGGGTACAGCGCGAGCGCCACCAGGACCTGATCGAGGTTCGAAAGGTCGCCCGTGACTCGCCGCGCGGGCAGCGGGGAGTCCTTCACCAGCGTCGGAGTCGTGAGGATCCGGGCGGACTCGGCGCGCTCGGGCTCGGCGACGACGTCGATGACCGCCAGGTCGTACATCCCCCGGAAATGCTCGTCGCCCAGCCGCCGGAGGTTCCGGATCGCCTGGAGCGAACGGGGGGACTCGCCTGCGACGTAGAGCGTGAACTGGTAGCGCGTCACGGCAGCATTCCGGGGGAATTTTGACGGTCGCCGGGGCCGAAGGGCCAAGGCGACCAACGCCGCCGGCCCGGCGTGTAATGCAGGGCTCGGACCACCGTCCGCGGAGGCGGGCCAGCGCGCCGATGGCCTGGAGGGGCCGACCGTCACTTCTGCTGCACGACCCCTACCCCAGACGCAGCCGCGACCCCGGGTCCTCACCCCGCCGGACACGCTCGAGCACCTCGCGCTTGAAGGTCTCCAGCTCCTCGTCGTCGAACATCGCGTCCGCGATCTCGGCGATCTCCTCGGCGCTGCGCCAGGCTTCCTCCAGCTCGGCGAGCTCGCCGGTCATCGCGCGGCGCTCGCTCTCCTCATGCGCGGCCATCTCCAGCGCCAGGCGATCGACGAGGGGAAGCGCGAGCAGCTCGGTCGCGGGCTCGCTGCCGACCCCACCGCGACCCCAGAACGATCGATTGCTGACGTACAGTGCCAGCCGTTCGGCGACGGAGATGGGGCGCTCGATCGCGGGCGCGGTCGGCGCGTCGGGGTTCCGGCCCCACGAGGTGCGCATGGCGATGGCGAAGACGCGCGCGAAGTAGCTCGACTCGTTGCCGGCATCCTCGACCTTGGCCGAGGCGTAGGCCACATCCTCGGGCGTGCCCCCGTAGATGTTGATGGCGGCGAACAGCTTGCCCGCGGTGCGGAGCGCGGGCGCGCCGCTGAGCGTCGCGAGGCCGCCCTGGTGAGGAACGAGCATCCGCCACGGCGCATCGGGCTCGGGCCGCAGGAGGCTGGCGTGAGGCAGGTCGCCGTAGCGGAGGATCACGGGCCGGCCGTCCGCATCGGTCGTGACATCGAGCACGCGGCGACGATGGCGATACAGGCGCAGCCGCGTCAGCGGGTCGTTGCGGGGCCCGTGCGCGTTGCGCGCATCGCGGACCAGCTCGCTTGCGGCATCACCGAGCCATGCGCCCGCGCGCAGCAGGCCGCCGGCACCGCGCATGATGATCGACTGCCGGTGCGCGATCTGGTCGCCGTAGCGCCATGCCGCGAACTCCGGGCGGAGCGCCCGGCCGATGCGCACGAGCACCGTTCCCTCGCGGAGCCTCGCCATGCCGATGTTCTCGGTGGACATGCGGAGGCGGGTGAGCCGGAACATGCGCTCGCAGTCGTCGATCGCCTCCCATCGCTCTTCCAGCGGCGCGAGGTTCCACTGGTGGCACCCCGCGCAGATCGCCCAGAGCCGGCCGCGCGCAGGATCGAAGGCGAGGCGCCGGCCGACGGGAAACAGCTCGAGGGCGTCGTTGGTGCCGAGGTCGGCGTTGCAGAACAGGCAGGTGGAATACATGACGATCAGGGCGCACCCTGCGCATGAGCAGTTCCCTGGGGAGTCGTCAGCGCGGCCAACACGGCAAGCAGAGTGAGGGCGGCGAAGATTGGCCGTCCGTGCGCAGCACTCATGATCATGCCTCTCTGGCGGGGCCTGGGATGCTGCGGTGAAACGCGGAAGCGCTTGCGTTGGCGTCCACACTGGAATGTACCGCGACTTCCGGTATCGTGCGCCGCACTCCCGCGGGATGAACGGCGTGAACAGCGCATGGCTTCCGGAAAACCTGCCCATCATGAAGACTTATTCATATAGCCGACCAGCACGAGCCCTCCGTTCGTTCTCCCCTCCACTCGTTGATGCGCGCTCTCATCGGTACAACCATATTGCTCGCCGCGTCGGCCGCGAGTGGAGCAGCCCAGGTCGCACCGCCCCGCGATACGACCGCCAGCCTCCCGACGGTCACCGTCACGGCAACGCGCGCCGCGGCCGAGATCCTCGCGACACCGCTGGCGATCACGAAGATCAACGTGGAGAACCTCCGGTCGATCAGCGGCTTTGGCGTTGATGAGATTCTCTCGCGGGTGCCGGGTGTCCTCGCCCAATCACGTTACGGGACGGGGGATGTCCGCCTCGTGATCCGCGGGTTCGGCGCGCGGGGCGCAGGCGACCGCTCGAACTCGGGAACGAGCCGCGGTGTGCGCGTGCTGCTCGACGGCTTTCCCGAGACCGAGCCTGACGGCCGCACTGCACTGGACCAGATCGACTTCGCCACTGCGCAGTCGGTCGAGGTCATTCGGTCGAACGCCGGCTCGCTGTGGGGGAACGCCGCCGGGGGCGTGGTCAACGTCACGACCGTTCCATCGATCAGTCGGCCGACGGCGGAGTTCCAGCCGATGTTCGGGAGCTACGGGATGGCGCGGTATGTCGGGCGGGTTGCGATGCCCCTCGGTCCTGGCGGAGCGGTGTACGCGAACTTCACGAACACGTCGTTCGACGGATGGCGCGCGCATTCATCCACGCGGCGGGCGCTGCTGAACGCGGGTGCGACCGGGCTCGTCGGCGATCGCACGCGCCTCGGGGTGTTCCTCACGGCGGCGAACAACCTCATGCACGTGCCCGGCCCGCTGACCCAGGCCGAGGTCGATGCCGATCCCCGGCAGGCCAACGCGACGTATCTCGCGCGCAACGAGCGCCGCTACAACCGTACCGGCCGACTCGGCGCACTGGTGGAGCATTCGATCGATGCGACGACGTCGGTCTCGTCGATGGTGTACGTGAATCCCAAGTACCTCCAGCGCTCGGAGCGCAACACCTTTCGCGACTTCACGCGTTATCACCTTGGCGCGAACGTCATCGGGCGGAAGGAGATCACCACCGGGTCGATGCACTCGCGGATCTCGCTCGGCGTGGATGAGGCGTATCAGGATGGGGCGATCCTCTTCTACAACCTGTCGGCGACGCAGGGCCGGGGCACGACGCTCACCGACAACAAGGGCGAGGGAGCGAACAACTTCGGCCTGTTCCTCCAGAACGAGCTCACGGTGAACGACCGGTTCTCGCTGCTGTTCGGCGCGCGGTACGATGTCGTGTCATACCGGTATCGCAGCTTCCTGCCGAATCCTCCGGTGCGATCGGACCGCAAGAGTTTCGACCGCATCACGCCGAAGATCGGCGGGAGCTGGATGCTGAACGCGACACACAGCCTCTACGCGAACATCGGTGGCGGCATCGAGGTCCCCGCGGGCAACGAGACCGACCCGACGCCCGGGTCGCCGCCGGCGCTGCTCAACCCGCTCCTCGACCCCATCATCTCGACGACGTATGAAGTCGGG
>JANPKQ010000215.1:0-34805 GCA_031426115.1 Gemmatimonadaceae bacterium
GCTTCGGTCTCCCGGGTGAGAATGCGCACGCACCCGATGAGTGGCTCAGCGACGAGAACTTCACGCGTGGCATGCGCGCGGCCGCGATGCTGTGGGACGAGCTGGCCTCCGCCGCCCAGGCTTCGGCCTGAGGGCACACACCCGGTCCCTCGGCCCTCCGACGGCTCAGGTACTCTCGGGCCGTCCGAACATGAGCAGGATCGTGGACTCATCCTCCGGGCGCATCAGCACGTACACGTGGTCGCCCGGCTCGAGGATGGTATTTCCCTTCGGTGCGATGATCTCCTTGCCGCGCACGATCATCGTCGCCGCGGCCCCCTCCGGAAATGGCAGGTCGGCGAGGGTGACGCCGGCCACCGCCAGCGCTTCGTCGATGTAGAACGACGCGAGTCGCCCGGAGAGCGGCTGGATCGACTCGATCTCCAGCACCGCGGTGGGCGCTGGTGGCTCGCGCGATTCCAGGCCGAGCTGTCGCGTCACCCAGGGGACCGTCCCGCCCGGTACGATCGCGTTCACCACGACGATGAAGAAGACGACGTCGAAGATCCGTCCCGCGCCGGGCGCGCCGGCAAGAACGGGAAAGGTCGCGAGGATGATCGGCACCGCGCCCCGCAGCCCGGCCCAGCCAATGAGCGCGACCTCTTTCGCCTTGAAGCCGAAGGGGAGAAGACAGAGCGTTGCGACGACGGGCCGCGCAACGATCGCGAGGAAAAGCGCCAGCGCGAGCCCCGTCCACGCAACGTCGGCGAGCCGCGACGGGAACACGAGCAGGCCGAGCACGAGGAACATCGCGATCTGGCTCAGCCAGGCGAGCGAATCGTGGACTCGGAGAATGCCGGCCTTGTACGGGAGGTCTCCATTTCCGAGTACCAGCGCGGCCACGTACACCGCGAGGAATCCGCTGCCGTGAAGAAGCGTGGGCACCCCGTACGCGAGGAAGGCAAGGGTCAGCATCAGTGCCGGATACAGCCCGCCGGCCGTGAGGCGAAAGCGGGTCAGCAGGATGCGTCCGCCATACCCGATGCCGTAGCCCACGGCGCCGCCGATGACCATCTCCGTCACGACCTGCGCGAGGATGGCAACGGGACTCGCCGCGCCGGGAGCGATGAGGTTCGCAGTAAGCACCGCCGTCAGGATCACGGCCATCGGGTCGTTGATTCCCGATTCGATCTCCAGCGTTGCCCCGACTCGGCGCTTGAGATGAATGCCGCTGCCGCGCAGCACCGCGAACACGGCGGCCGCATCGGTGGAAGAAACCACGGCGCCGAGCAGCAGCGCCTCGGGCCAGCTGAACCCGAGGACATGAGCGGCCGCCGCCACGAGCCCCGCGGTGCCGAGGACGCCCACCGACGCCAGCATTCCCGCCGGACGGATGACCTGGCGCACCGCCGCCATCGGCGTGTTGAGCCCGCCATCGAACAGTATCAACACCAGGGCGACGGTCCCGATCCGGAACGCGAATCCGTAGTCCTCGAACGCGATCCTGCCAATGCCTTCGGACCCGGCGAGGATACCGATGCCGAGGAAGATCAGCACGATCGGGACGCCGAAGCGCTCCGACGCACGACTGAACAGGATGCTCACCCCGAGCAGGATCCCGAACGTCGTCAACAGGATGGCTGTGGACATCGGCTCTGCCGAGGCCGCTGATCCAACGACACCTGCGGGAAGTCCGGTCTGGGCGAGTGCGGTCATTCGCAGCGTCGGGAGCTCGGCGGCACGTGGGATGAGCGAGTTACAGCACTCACCACGCGCTGGTCAAGCGAAGGTAGTGAACTCCCGGAACTTCTATCGTCAGCGGCGCGCGGACAATCGACTGCGAGTTCCGGGGCGCCGAGCGGCGACGCCCCGAAACTCTAGAAGCGCCACTCGCGGATGAGGAACAACCCGAGGACGCTGAACGACGCGGCTTCTTCCGCTCGGCTCAGCGACGGCTGCTTGAGCTGCAGCCGCGGCTCGAAGCTTCCCTCGATGCGATAGTCGGTGAACAGCCGGCGCTGAAGCCGAAGCCCGGGAATCGTTCGCGTCGAGAGACGAGTCTGGATCGCGCCGAAGGTGTCCGTGTCGAAGTACTTCCCGACTTCGAACTCGGTCGCTTCGAGGAAGCTTGCAAAGTTTCCGCGCGTTACCTCGGTGTAGACGTCGGCAGGTGTGATGTTCAGGACATCAGCGCCAAGCGACCGTGCGGCCTCACCCTCGAGCTCGTCCACCGCCACGCCAAGCGCGATGCCGACGAGCTGCTGGCCGGCGAACGTGCCCACGCCCTGGATCCCGCCGCCCGATCCCTGGCTCGACACGCTCGACCCGCCAAGCTGAAGCAGCGACGACGATGACTTCCCGAACGCGACGTAGCTCAGGAGGTCCGACTGCGTCAGCGGTGGCTGGGCATCGCTCGTCAGCGCGATCGTCGGGCGCTCCAGTGTGCCACCGAGGACAACGCGGATCGTGATCGCCTCGCTCGCCGGCAGCTGCACGAGATGCTCGGCCGTGATCTGCAGCGTCGGGTTCAGCCCCGACTCGCCGCCGATGAACGTCGCCGATCCGCGCCGCACTTCGAAGCGCCGGCTGAGGAAGGTGTACTGACCGCGCTCGGTATTCACGATTCCATCCAGCGCCAGCGCCTGCTTCGCTCGATCGACGTGCAGCACGAGGTTGCCATCGCTGTAGATCTCGATGTTGGCGTCCTTCGACCGCACCCAGGTGTCGCGGTTCACGACGAGGTCCACGTCCATTCGCATATTCGCGAGAAGCGGCGACTGACCCGGGAACAACAGGCGAGCGTCGACTACCGATGTATCGACGACGGCGAACAGCGTCGGGTCGCCCGGCCCGATCACCGACTTGTTATCCGACTCCGGAATGTAGAACACGCCGTTCAGCACCGTCGCATTCCCGGTGATGTACGCGTTGTTGAACGGGCCCTTCATTGTGATGTCCGCGTTGAGGCGGGCATCACCACGGTCATTGTTCAGCACCACCGCGTTCTGCGCGGTGAGCTTGAGGTCGAAGGCAGGCTCGGCCAGCGACTTCATTCCCAGGCCGCCGCTGAGCCGAATGCGGCCGCCACTCGAACCAGCGAGCGAATCGATGACCACGGAGTCGCCCGCCATGTGCAGGGCGCCAGCGATGCGGCGAAGTGTCACGCCGAGCGCCTCGATCTTCGCCTGTCCTTCCGAGACCTCCAGCGCGCCGGCAAGCCGTGGCGCGTGGATCGAGCCCCGCGCCGCAATCCGCCCGACCGCGAGGCCCTTGATGCCGGTGATCGCATCGGTCAACCGCGGGATGTACTCCAGTGGCATCCGATCGACGACGATGTCGACCGACATCGGAGCGTCAGGAAGCCGCGGTCCTCCGCCGGAACCGAGATTGATCGGCAGCGTGCCCTCGGCGGTGAGCACCGGCGGGCCGCCGGGATTCGACGCCTGCGCGCTCGCCGTCAGCCGCTGATCGGCGTACTTGAAGGTGCTGTGCAGCTCGGGCAGGGCAGTTCCGCGGAACTCACCGGCGGAGACTCCCGCTGCGCCTTCGAAGCGCGGCGAGCCCGTCGTACCCGTGATGTCGGCGGTGACCGAAACCAGCCCGCGCATGTCGAGATCCGACTGCAGCAGCGAGACGAGGTTGCCGATCTGGAAGTTGTCGATCTCGACATCGAGGTTGGCGGTCCCCTCCGTCGGGAGCAGCCCGTTCACGTAGATGCGGCCCGCGGTTCCATTGCGAAGGTCGAGGTTCGCGATCTCGACTCCGCGCGCGCCCCACCGGATCGTGCCCGGTCGCGCCGCCGCCCAGTGCGCCGTATCGAATCGCAGCGCGAGCTGGTTGAGATGAACCTCGCGATGTTCCGCGTGCAGGGTGTAGTCGGCGGCCAGTGAATACTGCTGGTCATCCGACTGCGTGATCACAAAGGCAACGTCGCCGTTGTCGCCGCGATGGGAGACCCGGCCCGCGATGCTGTCGAGCGCGAAGCCCGCCGCCTGGACGGAGTCGAACTCGATGGCGGCGACGAATCCGGGCTCCGGAGTGCCGCCGTTGACGAGCCCGTATTCGACGCGCCCGCGACGCACACTGTTGCCGCCGTAGATGAGCCCTTCGATCGCCGCGCGCCCGCGTGCGTCGAAGCGTGCCACGGAGCCCTTCAGCGTGCCCGCTGCGTAGATCGTTCCCGCAAGCGAGTCCTTCGCCATCGCCGTCGCCGTATCGGGCATGATGAGCGCTGGCGACTCGACACGCCCGGTCACGGCACGCTCGACTTCCGTCGCCTCGGCGACGCGCGCGGAATCCTGGCGAGCCTTGACGAGCGCCTTCGCAGCCCCCGCGGGACGCGGAACGACCATACCCGTGTCGCTGGCCGGGAGCCATCGCGAGAAGGCGCCGAGCGAATCGAGGGCAACGATGTAGGTGAGCTCTCCCTCACGGCCTGCTGCCAGGCCGAACGTGCCGCGTGCATCCGCGCGCGAGCTCGGAGCGCGAAGGACGAGCGTGTCCACTCGCGCCATGCCGTCGGCGATCGCGACGCGCACCTTCAGCGAGTCGATGGCGAGGCTGTCATAGACCGACGTCGCCGCGTCCATCGCGAGCTCGGCGCGCATCGTCGCGGGATCGAACCCGCGGCCGCGCGCCGTTGCCGTCGCGGTGAGCGACGTCTTCGGGAGTCGCGCCACGACGACGTTCGCGTTGAAGAGGTTGGCAAGCGCCGCGAGGTTGTAGCCCATGTCCTCACTCGCGATGTCGATCGTCCCGCGCACCGCGAGGCCACCGCCCCCCGTCACGCCGAGGTCCGCGTTCACCACGAGCTGGGAGAACGGTCCGGTCACCCGGATCGGTCCGGCCGCCGCCCCCTGCAGCTCCGCGGCCGGCACAAACCGTCCGACGGTGACGAGCGAGACAGGAGTCGCCCGAACGTTGACGTCCATCCAGCGCTGCTGCCCGAGACGGAATTCGCCCTGCCCGAGAATGTGTGAGCGCTCGGCCCCTTCCTCGTGGACGAGGTCAGCGCTGGACCCCATCCAGCCCTTGCTCGACCCGTCCACGGTGACCTTCCCGCGCACAACGCCGCCGATCGGGAAGCCCTTCGCGGCGATCCGGACGAGGTCCACCTGTACCGGTGCGAGGTTCAACTGGAGCTGCTTCGCGCGGAATTCGTTCTGGAACCCGACCTCGCCATTCGCGATCACGCGGCTGCGGCCCGATCGCTCGTCATCGAAGGTGACGTCGCCGTTCACGTCGAGTGCGTTCAGCCCGCCCGCGAGCTTCGCGCGGCCAGCGAGGATGCCCTGCCGCGGCAGCTTCACGACCGGGGCGATCTGCTGGATGAGCCGTGTTCCGAGATTCCCGAAGCGCAGGTCGGTATCGTGAAAGGAGACCGAATCCGCAATCGTGATGCCGAAGTTGCCAGCAAGCGTTGCACGCTCGATCCGCAGGTCCGCATTGCGCGCGACGTACACCGCCGTGTCGCCGATCCAGTCCATCGCGAACTCGAGTGACCCTGAACCGTCCGCTGGCAGCTGCGGAAAGAGCCAGCGCAGGTCGGCCGTCGTCACCGGCGCGGCGCGAAGGCGGAGCCGCATGTCGCCGGTCGAGTACGCGTACAGCCCATCGCCGCTGATTGCCGAGTTGGGAAGCTTCGCGTTGATGCCGGACCACCAGGCGGAATCACCGGTGAGCTCGAAGGTCCCCTTGAGGTCGCGGATCTCCGCATCGGGGGGATTGAACAACGCCGCGATCGTCTTCAGCGTCGCGACCTCGATGAGCTTCGTGACCTCGTCGGGATCCGCGAGCCGCACGCGCGGCAGCTTCCCGGTGAGCTCCCGGAATTCCATCTCCTTCTGGAGCCCGCCATTCGCCGCGCGCACGACGTGCGTGCGCGAGCCGCCGGCGAGCGCATTCTCGGCCGCCTTGGCGCGCTCCTCGGACGGCGTTTCGGAGCTCGGCTCCCACGGCGTCCGCACGATCATCCGCCCTTCGATGATCGAAACGTTCGTGAACGAGATCCAGTCACCCCAGCCGGGGGCATTGCTCGAGACCGCCGCGGTGTCGCCGGGGAAGATGCGCTTGTAGTTCCACTTCCCCCCGGGTTGGCGATCGACCACGATCAGCGGTCGCACCAGCTCCACATCGTCCAGGAAGACACGCTTCTTCAGGAAGTCGCCGATCTTGTAATGCGCGGTGATCTTCTCGGCCACGATGAGCGGCGCGCCCGTGCTGTCGGTGATCGAGACGTCGTGCAGCGTCACCCCGGTGAGGAGGTTCCCCGTCACCTTGCCGATGCGAACGATTCCGCCCTTGGCCTGCCCGCTCAGCGTCGATACGACGACGCGCCGCACCCGCTCCCGGCCGAAGTCGGTGCGCGTGACGACGAGCAGCCCGGCGCCCGCGATGATCAGCACGGCGACGACGACGATCAGGAAGAACCAGCCAACGCGGCGCATCAGTAGGCGTGTCCGATGGAAAGGTGCAGGGTGAGCTGGTTGAGGAACCCGCGGAATCCGCCGTCGGCTTTCGCGGGCGCGTACGAGCGTCGTGCGATGCCGGGGACGCCCGCAATGCGGACCGGGACGATCTCGCTGTTCGGCCCTTCACCCACCTGGGTCAGAACCTCGAGATCCTCCGAGACGAAAGGATTGAACCCCACGTCCACCCGAATCGGTCCCACAGGGGAGTAGTAGCGCACGCCTATCCCGGGGGTGATCGCACCCGTCCCGCTGGCGATGTCGCCGAAGGTGCTCTCGCCGACGAGGGCGCCGTCCACGAAGACCGCGCCGCCGAGATTTTTCCAGATCGGGAAGCGCATCTCGACGCTTCCCTCAATGATCGTGTTGCCACCGAGGGGTCGGGGGGTAAAGGCATCATCCTTGAGCAGCGAGTCGCGCTGCAGGCCGGGGGATGCCGGACAGACGGCGCTCGCGGGCATCGACAGGACGCATCCCCGATCCGCCAGCCGCGCCGGCGGAATCGTGAGGATCCGCGGTCCGAGCTGGCCCTCCCGGAATCCGCGTACGGACTGCGAGCCGCCCGCGTAGAAACGCTTCCGCGGATGCAGCACGTCGGCGAGCTCGTCGACCGTCGCGTCGGACCTCGTGAGCGAATTGACCCATCCGCCGCGCACGTGGCCCGCAAGGATCGTCCGCTCGCCGCCCACCCTCCGGTAGACGGCCGCATCCGCCGTCGCCCGATTGTACTTGTAGTCGGAGATCGTGAAGGCCGACGCATGCTCGAAGTCCGCGCGCGCGATGTAGCCCACGGTCGGGTCGAGCGCGTTGTTGGTCCGGTCCACGCTGCCGCTCAGGGCAATCGGTGACAGTCGCTTCTCGCGCTGGAGTGCACCGATCGTCGCGATGTCGCAAACGCCGTAGTTGACGCAGAAATACACATCGCTGGCGCTGACGCGCGTCAGCTCGAAGCGGTAGGTGAGGCTCGTCGGCGCGCGAATGGCGACTTCGCGCGTGAACGTCGCCTGGCCACCGATGGTGTTGTCGACGAAGATCCCGGGGGAAATGCGCCGCGAGGCGAAGGCGCTTACCGCGCCCTCGTTGCGTGGCGAGAGGAACCACGGCTGCCGAATCTCGGCGCTCGCCCGCCAGCTCGGCTTCGTGTACGGCGAGCGGTCGCCGTCGATCCCGGAAAAGACGTCGCGGAAGATGAGGGTGTTGTTGAGGCCTGACGCGAACAGGTTGCCGATCCCGAGGCTGAGGTTGAGCCGCCGGGCACCGCCGGACCAGTTTCGATTCGTGTAGATCCCCTCGACCTGCACGAACTCCGCGGTGTTGAAGCCGGCGCTGAGGCGCGCGTTGCGGAGCGGCGCCTCGGTAATGCTGATCTCGATCAGCTTCGTCGTGTCGCCCTGCGGTGGCACGATGATCTGCGCGCGCTTGAAGAGCCCTGACTCGTACAGCGCTCGCTGGCTGCGGATGATCTCCTCACGGCGATAGAGATCCCCCTCCTTGAGGAACAACGAGTTCCGGATCGTGCGTTCGCCGATCTTCTTGTTGCCGGTGATCTTGATCTCCCCGACGCGCGACTGGTACCGCGGGTCCACGGTGACGAGCACCGACGCCGTGGACTTGTCGGGCGAGACCACGATCGAGTCGGCGTCGACGATCGCGTCCGCGTAGCCCCGGTCCCAGAGCGCGTTCTCGATCTTGACGCGGCTCGTATCGAGCGCGAGGAGGTCGAGCGGCTCGCCTGCACGAAGCTCCATGAGGCGTGACAGCTTCTTCGCGTCGAGGATCTCCTCGGGCCGGCGAACGGTGACCGTCTGCACGCGCGTCGGGGGACCCTCGGTCACCCGGAGCACGATGGTCACCGCGTCCTCATTACCGGTGATGACGGAGTCCACCGTCGCCTGTCGCCAGCCCCGCTGGAAGTAGAAGACCTTGATGCGGAACAGGTCCCGCGCCAGCTCCGACCGGGTCAGGTACTCCCGCTCGTATACGTAGTGGGATTTCGTGACGAGGCAGAACGGCTTGAACAGGAGCGACTTGCAGTGCGACGCTTCCGTCGAGATGCTGCGGCGCAGCTCGTCCTCATCGACGGAGTTGACCCCGCGGATGACGAGCTTCTTGACCTCCGGACGCACGGCGTCGTCGGACTGCGCAAAGGCCGGGAAGGCGGCTAGCGTCAACGCCAGCGCCAACCCGGCACTCCCAGGGACCCCTCGAATCATGCGCCCAATGAGAGCAAGGGCAGGGCCAGTGGGCGGCTGTCGCCACCCCCCATTTCCCGTCGGGCAGCGTCGCTGGAGCCCCCCCCGGGTGGGCTAGAGCCCGGACAGCAGCACGTCGTTGTTCTGGGTAGCGCCGATCCGCTTGATCAGCCACTCCATGGCGGATGACGGCGGCATCTGCTGGAGACCACGGCGAAGCGTGAACACCGCGTCGAGCTGGTCGGGCCGGAAGAGCTTCTCCTCACGGCGGGTGCCGCTCGTCGCGATGTCGATCGCGGGATAGATCCGCTTTTCCGCCAGGCTCCGATCGAGCTTGATCTCGGCGTTGCCCGTGCCCTTGAACTCCTCGAAGATGACGTCGTCCATCCGCGAGCCAGTCTCCACCAGTGCGGTCGCAATGATCGTCAGCGAGCCTCCGCCATTCGCGGGCGCGACCGACCGCGCCGACCCGAAGAACGCCTTCGGCTTCGCCATGGCGGTGGCATCGAGACCGCCGCTCAGCGTCCGGCCGGTGCCGCGCTCCGCCGTGTTGTGCGCCCGCGCGAGCCGGGTGATGGAGTCGAGCACGATGACGACATCGCGTCCCATCTCGACGAGCCGGCGGGCGCGCTCGAGCACCATGTCAGCGACATCGACGTGTCGGTCGGCGGGCTGGTCGAAGCTCGAGGCGACGACCTCCCCGTAACCCCACGTGATCATCTCGCTCACCTCCTCGGGACGCTCGTCCACGAGGAGGACCAGCAGCGCGGCCTTCGGATGATTGATGGCTACTCCCTCGACGATCGCCTGGAGCAGCATCGTTTTTCCGGCGCGGGCCGGTGCCACGATCAGCGCTCGTTGCCCATAGCCAATGGGCGCGATAAGGTCGATGGCGCGGCGCGTCAATTCGGGGCCGCCCTTCGCCGGCTTTCCCGTTTCGAGGGTGAGCTTCCGCTCGGGATACGTCGCGATCAGCGAGCTGAAGTCGGGACGGCGCGCGGCGACGTCCGGCTCGAGATCGTTGATGCGAACGACATCCACCAGCGTTGTGCGGCCGCGCTGGTCCTTTCCGGTCGTGCCCTCGACGGCATCGCCGCGTCGCAGTGAGAACTGGCGAACGAGGTGGGTGGGGACGAAGGTATCGCCAGCCTCGGCGAGGTAGCTGGCGGAGGCGCGGCGGATGTAGCCGCCGTCGCGGCCGGCATCGAACCAGCCCGTGACCTCACCGTCGGCAACGACGACCATCGGCTGCTGCGGCGCGTTGTGCTCACGGCGCGGCCCCGGTCCGGGGCGGCCGCGGTTCCTGCGGTTGCCTCGGCGTCCGCCGCCGTTGTTGTTGCTGTTGTTGTTGCTGTTGTTGTTGCTGTTGTTGTTGCTGTTGTTCTGCTGCTGGCTCTGCGGATATCCGCCGTCGTTACGCGACGGGATCGGCGGCGGCCCGGCCGACGGTGCGCTGGCATCGCCACCACCGCCGTCTACCGGCCCGCCGGACTCGGACGGAGCCTCGCGATATGGATTCGGATCCGGCGATGCGTCGGGATTCGGCCGGCCGGATGGGCGCTGCCCACGGCCGCGACGATGGGGGCGGCGGCGTTCATTCATGCAACAATGTCGGAATGGGGTTGGTTCGTCGTGTCGGGCCGCGCCTGCGCGGTGCCGCACACGTTGTGATCGTGATGGGATCGTATGCCGCTCGGGGCCCGCGGCAACGGCTGCGGAGGAACTCCCGAGGGAGATGCTTCAGTGAGACGGGATCGTGCGCGGTAGATCCGCGCCGTTCTGTTTCATCGCGCGACGCGCGGACGACTCACGCGATCTCGCGACGGACAACTGTATATGATCGCTTGGTCGCCGCCTGCCATCTGCGGTTGCGGGGCGGGGTGAAGGCCGCAGACGTCGCGAGCCATTCCACTGGGCGACGAAGAGTCGAGGCACCCAACGCGTTCAGTATGGGCCATGAATCGCCATCGCGCAACCCGCCATGACACGGGTATCCCATACCCCGCCTGCCGCGAACTTCGTGCCGTGGCCGGTTTTTGCCCGGGCGACGCATCTGCATGCGCTCACCCGGTGCCGGAGTCCAGCCCACGCACCATGACCACGAGCCGTCGGCACAGCTCGATCATTCGCTTTACCGCGGCTCGATGCTCGTCCGCGAGATCCTCCATTTCGAGCAGCTGGGCCTCGGCGAGCAGTGCGGTGAGCGGGTTGTTCAGTGTGTGCTGGATGCGAGCCGTCGTCTCACCCATCGCCACGAGCTGCTGGGTGCGGCGCAACTCCTTCTGGATGGGACCGAGCTCGTCCCCGAGATCGGGGCGTGCCGAGAGCTCCGCCAGCGCCCTGGGCAGCGCCGTCGCCAACTCGGCGCGCGCGACGCAGCGGGCCGGTCCCAGGGCGAGCAACCGCTGATCCATCGATGGGTCACACTCTGCCGTCGCCAGCAGGATGACGCCCCCGGCATAGCCGCGGGCGCGCACTTCCTGCACGGCAGTCACTGCCGACAGCCCTCGCACGCCCTGATCCACGATGGCGATGTCTGCATCCGATGCAGGAGCGAGACTGAGAGTCCGCGTCGTGATCGATGCCGATGGAAGCACGGTCGCGTGCAGCTCGCGCACGAGCTGCTCGAGGGGTGCGTCTTCCGTCACCATCATGACGCTGACGCGTGCCGCGCCTGTCGCCGATGTCATGGGGCGATGCTCCCGGTGCGGACGCCGGTCGTGCGCGATAGCTTGTGCCGATGCATTCTGTTCCTCTCGCTTTGGTGGACGCCCTGGCAGACGCCGTTCGCTCGTATCGTGCCGACGCGGATGCGTCCCGGCTCTTCGATCGGCTCGAGGCGCTTGCGGCGGATGCCGACGCCGATGCGCTCATCGCCGCCGCGGAGCCCTTTCGGGACATCCCCGAGGTCGCTGGTCCGCTCTACGAGCGGATCGTCGAGCGGCGCCCGAACGACGCTCGCGCGCTCGTCGTCCTGGCGAGTGCCTACTGGATGCACGGGCGTGGCCCCGAGGTCGTCGGCGCATTGGCGTCGCGGGCCATCGGAGCCGACCCCACCAACCGCGGCGCCTGGCACCTGTGGGCGCTGACGGAAACTTCGCCGCGCGACCGGGTGCAGCGCTGGGCGCAGGTCGTCGCCCGATTCCCGGACGATCAACTCGCCGCCGCGAATCTCGCGGACAACGCGGCGAGCCTCGCGGGGGCCGAGCACGATCCCGTCGCGCTTGGCCTTGCAATCGAGACGTACGAAAGCCTGCTCTCCCGCGCCGACGCCGCGCCCCAGCGCACGGCGCTCGAGACGGCGCTCCGCACGCTCCGCGGCTGGCGGCTGTAGCCCTCGCGGACCGCGGCGCCCGGCACGACCGCTACCAAGTCTTATTAACGGGGTCAGGCGCTCGCGGGCGACGCACGTGGACACAGCTTCTGGACGACAGCGAGGATCTCCGCGAGGTCGAACGGCTTCCGAAGCAGGGGGCAGGATGTCGCCTCGATGAGGCGCTCCGCGGCATCGGTGATGTCGCCGGTAAGGAACACCGTTCGGTGCCTGAGGTGGGGCTGCGCGCCGAGGGCGACATAATACACGACGTCGCCGCGCATGTCCTTCATGCGAAGATCGGCGATCAGCACATCGAAATGCTCGGTCATGATGCGCGCCTGCGCTTCCTCACCGGAATGCACCGCGACCACGTCATGTCCCGCCCGCGACAAGGCGATCTTCAACGCGAGGCAGATCGACGGCTCGTCGTCGACCACCAGCACTCGAATTGTCTCACCGTAGTACATCGCGACCTCGCGAGGAGGATATCGGCCAGGGTGGCTCATCGTGCGGTGTTCCGTCGGCCGTACGCCCGCCCCCGCCTGTCCCGCCGGGGTAGAGCTGAAGCGCCAGCATTCCAACGAAGTGCTCTGCATCGACCGCCGCCCGGACCCGGACCGGCGTCTGTCCCACCAGCTCGACCATGCTGCGCCGAAGCTGTTGCTGCGTGTACCCGAGCTTTGCCGCCACATCACGCAGGGAATGTCCTGGCTCCCGCATGTACGAATACGCCCGCAGGACCCGCGCACCCGTAACCACCACCCGCGGCGAGGCGAGTCCCACCGCCTCGAAGTATCGATAGACCGTCCGCCGCGGCATCTGTGCTGCACTTGCCAGATCAGGAACACCGAAAAACTGCCCCGGACGCTTGAACATCCGCTCCACCGCTCTCGCCAACGCGCCGGGAAGGGCCGCAATCGGCTCCGACAGCTCCTCGAGAATGAGGCTGCTCAAGGTGCTCCCGGGTTGCCGCTCCAGCACGCTGAGGAACTTCGCCGGAGAGTCGTCGAAGCGATGCAGGACCACCTGCTGCGTTCCGTGCTTCGCGAGCTCCACCAGCGCCTTCATCGTCTGGGGAGACAGCGCCGTGTAGAGCACCATCGGCAGGGTGGGATGGTGGTCGAGGAGCCCCCGGATCTCCGTCACCCGAACCAGGCCATCGGCGCCAGGGTCGACTACCGCGACATCGACGGAGCTCCGACGTACGAGGAACTCGAGCTGCTCCCACCCATCGACCGCGTGAAGCGTATGCTGCTCACCGAGGACGACCCGAAGATGGGCCAGCAGCAAGGGCGGGAGGAAAGCAGCAACGTCCAATGGCGCTCCGATCGCGTGGCACAAAAGTGCATGTTGTTGGCACAAAATGCACGTTTACGAATCGGAGCGCGACCCTACCTTCGGAGTGAAGCAACGCCAATCACACCCCTCCGAGAGGTTTCTCCATGCGCCGCAAGCTTTCCTTCATCGCCCTCGTCATGCTCTCCGCCGTCGCCTCCGCCTGCGCCGCGCCCACCGGCCCGACCAACAGCGACGAGCCGTGCGTCGTCGTCGTCGGCACCCAGACGCGTTGCGACCCCAAGTAGCTTCCGGTCGCTCCCGACCACGAGGGCCACGGGCAGCCACCCGTGGCCCTCATGCCATCCAGCAGTTCGTTTTTTTGTTGACCGCGCTGCCAGTGATGCCTCCTTCGCTCGCCCACGACCTCCCGCCGCAACGCCAATCACGGGTGCTCCCCCATCCGGGAGAGCCGGGAGATCGCTGTTACCGCGCCAGTCCCGCGCCCTCGCGCATGCCATGGATCGCAGCCACGATCTCATCCACACGCGTGGAGGGTTTGTACTCTGACGCCTTCCGCACCATCCGAACCGAACGCTCGAGCTGCTGGAGCTCCGCTTCGGCCTCGTGATTGATCTGGTGGAACTTGTGCCTCGTGGACAGGTCGATCGCCTTCGTCAGCGCCGAGCGTGCCGCCTCGACCCGACCGAAGCCGGAGTAGCCCTTGCCGACCGTGAGGTAGTAGCTGGCCTCGAGCGACACTGGTAGCGAAACGTCGGAGAGCTCGCGTCGATACTGCTCGAACACCGGCTCGCAGCGTTCCCTGGCGGCGACCTCGAGAAGGTTGACGGTCGCGGCCCAGCGGATGTACTGCTCCTGCGCGGTGGCGGCGAGCACCACCAGCGCATCGCGCGCGGCGCCGAGCACACCGAGCTCGATGAAGGCGGCCGCGATGTCGCTGAGGACGCGATCCCGCGCCGCAGGGTTCGTCATGCCATCGAGTGCCTCGTACGCGAATCGCACGGCCGTCTCGTAATCTCCCCGAAGGTGCGCCACCGCCGCGCGCTCATGCAACGCGAGGGCACGCATCTCGACGAGCTTGCCCTCACGGTCCGTCGCGCGCGCGATCGTCTCCTCGAGGATCTCCTCGGCCTTCGGAAGGTTGCCGCGATCGATCGCCAGCTTCGCATCGGCGACGCGGGCGCGCAGCACCTTCACGATATCGCCGATGGCCACGGCAATCTCGCCGGCCTGGGTGTACGCCAGTGCCGCTTCATCCCACTTGCCGAGCATGCGGGCGCAGTAGCCGTACTGCATGTTCGCGTCGATGACGCTGTCCGATTCCTCGATCGGATGGGCGTGCGCGATCACGGTATGGTAGACGTCGGCCGAGAGGCTCCAGTCCGCCGCGTAGTGCAGCGCGCGGGCGTACGCGAGCAGGCGCGGCGTCAGCGCCGACCGCTCGGCACCGGTCGCGATCGCATCGACGATGCCCGCGAGGATCAGCCGCGTCGGATTGCCCGCATCCACGGCGTCCACCTCTGCGCGCACGGCATGGATCCCCCAGCTGTTCTCACCATCGGTGAAGGGGCCGCGATCCATCCAGTCATCGAACAGCCGGAGCACCACGAGTCCAGCGCTCGTCGATTTCCACTTGGGATGCGTTTCGTCGAGCCCCGCGAGCGCTTCGAAATAGGCGAGGTGGCGAAGCATCTGACCGGATTCAATCACGGGATCTCTCCAGAGATGTGGCCGCGCATCATCGCGCTGACCGGTGTCGACCGAGGGGCCCCGGTCAACATAAAGACGCCCAGATCCTCGCCCCCGATACACCTGGCGAGGTGGAGGAATGGTTACACCGGACAGAAGGTTCTACAAGTAGCGTTTTGTGCCACCCAACGTGGCATTTTGTGCCACGTGCAGCGGCCCATGTGACCTCGCATACGCGCGGCTCGGTCGAATCTGCCGGTCATGTGTCGCGCGGTCTGGACATGGATCGCATTCCTGCTGTGGCGCCTGGAAAATGAAAGCGCCATGGACATCGTCCGCGATGTGACGAGCCCCTTCGTGCATGGCACGAAGGGGCTCGCAGGTGTTCTCGACGATGCCGAGATCGACGACATCGCTACAGCGCATTGCTGAGGAGTCGTCGAACCGGCCCCGCTCAACGCTCCTGAACGCTCACCGGGGCGCGGCAGCGCGCCGCGGCGCAGCGGTCGCTGCGGGCGCGGTCCCGAGCCCCGCACCGTCGCTGACGTAGCGGTTTCCCCCGCGATCAAGGTGGTCGAGCAGGCGCTCCAGCGAGCCCTCGACCACCTGGATCCGTTCGAGCCGTGTGCCATCGAACGCGCTGTCGCGCGGGCTTCGCACCGCGTTGCCTGCGACGAGAAGCACCGCGTCGAAGTTGTAGCTGATCGTTCGGCCGCTGCGCGGATCCTTCCACTCGCCCGCGCGCGCGAGGTCGCGGTTCTTCGGCCACGCGCCGAGCGGGAGGGCGAACGTGCGGACGCGATATCCCGGAACCGCCGAGTCGATCGCCATCACGCCCCGGGCGATCTGCTCCTGCACGTCGGCATCCGAGTACTTCGAGAGGTTCGCATGCCATAGCGTGTGGTTGCAGAGCTCGAAGCCCTGCTCGGCGAGGAAGCGCACCTTCTTCATGCGCCACTCCGTCTTCTGGCCTTCGATGCCCTTGTCGCCAAAGAACGACCGACCTGCTTCGGCCCCCGGCAGCATGCAGAAGACTGCCTTGTTGCTCCAGTCGGGGTGCGTGCGGCGGAAATTCAGCCAGATGCCGACGGCACTGGTCGAGTCGATCTCGAGGCGGCCGTCGCGCTCGACGTAGCGGAACTGCGAGGGCGACGCGTCATCGAAGGTAAAGACCACGGGCGAGAGTCCGGCCGGCAGCACGATCTCGCCGTCGACGAGCTGGGAGACGGAGATCGGCCGGTAGCCACGCGCGTAAAGCAGCTCGAGATCGCGCCGGAACGCTTCGAAGTGTCGCTCCCATCGTCCTTCCTTCTGGCCGATGAGGTGATACTCCAGGATGGGAATGCGCCCGAGCGTGTTCGGTGCGCGGTCGGATCCACGGGCGTTCGAGACCGTTCGAATGGTTGCGGCTGGAGCTGTGTTCCGGGCGGGTACCGCGGGGAGCGACGGGGCGGCGGTGACGGTCGCGGTGGTGGAGTCGGTCGGGGCCCGGGACACGGCCGGGCGACAGGCGAGGACGCTGGACGCAGCCAGCGACATGAACGTGATACGGCGGGACATCAGCGCTGCGGACTCCAGGGGGTGTCGCCACTGCCGGTGAGCGTCGAAAGTGTCGCTCCAGCGGCGCGTTCTCGCGGTGCCGTTTCCGTGGCGAGGCTTATGCGGGGAAACAAGGACAGCGAGGTGGCGTATCATTAATAGGTGTCGAGGTGGATGACATTCGCCACGTGTGGCTGGATGTGATGCTGCGCACACGTGAGAGGGCCGTCGTCTCTGGAGAGAAGGACAGTTTTGCACTTCCTGACGCAACAATCGCCGTGATGGATCGCATGCGCCGACTGAGGGATCTGCTTCGACCGGATCCTGCCGTTCCGGCACGCATTTGGGCCCGGCGCGGCTGGCCCGCGCTGACCGCCCTCTCGCTCGCCATCGTCGCCGCCATTGTGTTCGATGTGTGGCTGGCGACCTGCGGTTTTGCCGGTTGCCCGCGCGCGGCGGAGATCCGCTCGTATCGGCCGACGGAGGGGGGCCGCATCCTCGACCGGAATGGCGAAGTGCTCGGACGCATTGTGGCGGTCCGGCGCGCGAACGTCCTCCTCGCCACGGTGCCGGCGCACGTTCGCGAGGCCTTCATCGCCACCGAGGATCGTCGCTTCTACGATCATAATGGCCTGGACTGGCGCGGTCTCGCCCGCGCATCCGCGAGAAATACCGCCGCGCTCGGCGTGCGCGAAGGATTCAGCACCATCACGATGCAGGCGGTGCGGAACACCTTCCTCTCCGGCCGTTTCGGTCAACGGTCGCTGGCGCGCAAACTGATGGAGATGCGCTACTCACGCCTTCTCGAGCACAGCCTCACGAAGGACGAGATTCTTCAGCTCTACCTCAACGTAATTTACCTCGGCAACGGGGTGTACGGGGTCGAGGGCGCGAGCCGCGACCTGTTCGGCAAGAGCGTCGAGGAGGTGACGCTCGCGGAGGGCGCAATGCTCGCCGCACTGCCGAAGGCGCCGTCGGTGTACACGCCGCGCCGCGATGCCCGCCGTGCCCGGGCCCGGCGCGATCTCGTGCTGTCCCTGATGCTTCGCGAAGGTTACATCGACACGGCCAGGGCGCGGGCCGCGGCGAAGCAGCCGCTGCGCATCGCGAAGGATGAGTGGGAGCGCTTCGCCTCGAATGAGCCGTCGGCGCTGACCGCCGTGCGCGCCGTGGTCGATTCGATCATTCAAAAGGTCGGTATCGAGGCGGAAGGCGATCTCGTCATTTCGACGACACTCGACGCGACGGCGCAGCGCGCCGCCGACCGCGCCGTCTCGCGCCGTGCAGCGATCATCCAGCGCGAGTCCAACGCATGGAACCGGAAGCAGGTCGGAGAGGTGCAGGGTGCGATGGTCGCCCTCGATGTGCAGACCGGGGAGATCCGCGCCCTCGTCGGGTCGGGCCGCTACGAGCGGGGCGGGTTCAACCGCGCGCTCTTCGCGCGACGCCAGCCGGGCTCCGCCTTCAAGCCATTCGTCTATGCGGCCGCGCTCGCGACGGGACTCACCCCCGCCACCATGGTGGACGATGAGCCGCTGGAGATCCGCGACGCCGGTCGCCTCTGGATTCCCGCCAACTACGGTCATGAGTACGCGGGACGGCTGACGTTCCGCACTGCGCTCGCGACATCATCGAACGTCGCCGCCGTGCGTGTGAGCCGCGCGGTCGGAGAGGCACGCGTCGTCGAGGCCGCGCGGCGAAACGGGATCATGAGCCCGCTGCAGCCAGTCCCCGCGATCGCCCTGGGTGCGATGGAGGTGACACCTGTGGAGCTCGTCGCGGCCTACGCGCCCTTTTCGAACGGCGGGTACCGGGTCACTCCGTACCTCGTGAGCCGGATCGAGTCGGCTGACGGCACGGTCCTGTGGTCCACCGAGCCGCAGCGCACTCCGGTGCTCGATCCGCGCGATGCCTTTCAGATCACATCGATGCTTCGTTCGGTCGTCGATGAGGGCACCGGCACCGCCATCCGCGCGGCGGGCGTCGTCGCGCCAGTGGCGGGCAAGACGGGGACGACGAACGACGGGGCTGACGTCTGGTTCGTCGGCTACACGCCGACGCTCGTTGCCGGTTTCTGGTTCGGCTACGATGCCCGACGCTCGATCAGCGGCAATGCGAATGGCGGACGTCATGCGGCGCCCGCATGGGCCGACTTCTACCGCGCCGGCTGGAAGGAAGATGAATCATCGAGTGGATGGCGGGTCCCCGGCGGGATGACCCGGGCCCTCATCGACGTCGAGACCGGCCTCATCGCGCAGGAGTGGTGCCCGGACACTCGCACCGAATGGTTCAAGGCCGGCACCGAGCCGACCGAGTACTGCGAGGAGCACGAGCATCTCGACGGCTGGATGGGCGACTTCGGAACCCGCATCGGGCGGCTGCTCAAGCGGATCCGCTGACCGCCTTGGTGCGCGATGGGATGGAGGGCGGGCGACGAGCGAGCGAACAGCTGCCGGTTGAGAGCTGCGAGCTCCATCGTCGGCGCGTGTGGTTTGAAGACCGTGCGACGAGCTGTCAGAGGCGCAGTTGACAGACGGGTCAGGTGCTGCGGGTGCGGCGTCACCCTCGACGCACCCGTGTACGAAGGGAAGTCTGTCGGCTCTCGCCTGCGCCTCTGACAGCTCGTCGCACGGTGTTTGGTCAGGCGCCGCGCAGGAGCAGCTGCCCGCCATGGGCCAGCAGCCCCAAGCTGTGCCTTAGACCTTCAGCATCGACAGCCACTCCAGCGAGGCGCCCTGGTAGCCGGGGAAAATCGTGTCCAGCTTCGCCGCGCCGAGGTGACGTGAGGCGATCTCCGCGAACACGGCGCGCATGTCGGTCGTGAGTGCGAGATCGCGACCTTCGTACAACTGCTCGCGCTCGAGCCCCGGCCACTTTCCGTAGACCTTCCCGCCCTTCACCGATCCGCCGATCGCGAACATGGCGCCGCCATGGCCATGATCGGTGCCGCCGCTCCCGTTCTGTCGTGCAGTGCGCCCGAACTCGGACATCGTCAGGATGACGACGTCCTCCATTCGATCCCCGAGGTCGGTCGTCAGTGCGGCGATCGAGCTCGCGAAGTCGTTCAGCCGATTGGCGAGCACACCGTTCGCCCCGCCCTGGTTCTGGTGGGTGTCCCACCCTCCGACGTCGGCGAACGCGACTTCGACGCCGAGGTTCGCCTTGATGAGCTGGGCGATCTGCATCAGCTGCTGGCCGAACCGGCTGCGCGGATAGTTCGCGCCCGCCGAGGGCGCATAGCGCGCCGGATTCGCCGCCTTCAGCATCTTTACCGCATCGAACATCTCCGACCCGGTGCCGTGAATGATGTCGGCGCGGCCCGTCCGATAGAGCGCCGCGAGCCGCTCCACCTGATTGCCGGTCGCGCGCACGGTGAACTCGGCGAGGCTGTTCATCGCGACCGTCGGAGCGGGTCCTTCGAGGATGCGCGGGGTCTGGCTGGTCAGCGCGACCGCGCGGAAGTGCGATGGTTGCCGAGTCGGCGTTGCGCATGCCTCGCAGGTGCCGTGCGTCGCGAGATATCGATTCAGCCACCCGTCCGCCGTGCTCTTCACGTCCGGCGTGCCGCTCTCCATGTAGTCCTGCGCGTCGAAGTGCGAGCGCGTGCTGCTCGGTGATCCGACGGCGTGGATCGGCGCAAGCATGCCGCGATCCCAGAGCGGCTTCAGTGGGGCGAGGGAGGGATGGAGCCCGAAGAATCCGTCGAGGTCGATCGCCGCGGCCTGCCCGCTCGCAGTGGGACGTGGGATTGCGATGCCGGGCCGCAGCGAGTAATAGCTCTTCTCGCCGTGCGGCACGACGATGTTGAGCGCGTCGGCGGCGCCCCGCTGGAAGATGCAAATGAAGATCTTGCCCTTGGCAGTGGCGGCGCGGAGGTCCGCGGCAAATGCGGTCCGACGCAGGAAGCGCGGGCTGAGCCCCATCGTGACCAGGGCAAGCGCACCCGATCTCATGAACACGCGACGTTTCATGGCGAACCTCGCTACCTGCGTTGAAATTCGGGTGAGCCGAGCGCCAGACCCACGATCTGCGCGAAGCTGTCGAGGGGGCGTGGCGCGCCTCGGCCATTTCCCATCCGGTCACGACCCGGCCGCCTGGCGCGATCGGACATCATCTGCGGCGGGTCGTCATCGTCCACGACCATCATCGAGCTGTCTGTCGCCGCGCGGGGATTCGCATCGAGAAAGGGGTTCCGTCCGGTCAGCAGCACCTGACGCGTATCCGTCGAGACTCCGCCGCCAAGCAGCGATGCAATGACCGCATCCACCTGCGCCTCGCGTGATGAATCCTTCACGATCTGCGCGGTAGGCCAGCGCTCCATCATGATGCCGGGAACCTGTCCCGATACCGCCATCGTGCCGAAGTTGATGCGGTTGAGGATTGCGCCGGTGTTGAGCCACGCATCGGCGACATCGGGGTAGCCGTTCGGCGTTTCCTTTCCGAAGATGGGCTGGCCGAGCTGCGCGATCACCCGTGCGGTTCGCGGGGTCGGGTCGGGAACGGCGTTGAGTGCGCGCAGCGCGCTCGTCACGAGCTCGAACGGCGTCTTCACCTTGCTGCGAAACGCCGCCTGCGAGAAGAACTCGGGTGAGGTCACGATCGTGCGCACCACCTCGCGAATGTCGCCGTCGGTTCTCGTGAACGTCGCAGCAGCGCGGTCCACGAGCGACGCGGGCGGAGTGTCGGAGACGAAGCGCCTGGCGAGCTTCGTGGAGATGAAGCGCGCGGTCGCCGGATGGCGCGCAAGGATGGTGAGCACCTGCTCACCATCCTCGATGCCCCGGCCCTCGGGCAGCGCGACGCCTAGCACGGTCTTCGGTCCGGCATCATGAATTGCCGGGCGGAACGAGAAGCTTCCTCCGCCGCGCGGGTTGTCGATCGACCAGCCCGTCAGTGCACGTGCGACGTTGATGACGTCCCCCTGGGTGTAGCCACCGTCCACCCCGAGGGTGTGAAGCTCGAGCAGCTCGCGCGCATAGTTCTCGTTGAGTCCGGGACGCCGCGCCGGCGGCGCATTCGCCGCAGGGGAGCCGGGCATGCCCTGTCCGGGGGGCCGGCGGTTGGCCCGCCGCGCGCCGCGGCCGTTCGCCGGCTGCGCAACCAGCGTGGGACGCCCTGGTTCGACACCGCTCTGCACGTTGTCCAGATAGAACAGCATCGCCGGGCTCGTGGCGACCGCGCCGAGCAGGTCACGGAACTTCCCGAGGGCATGTGGGCGGATAGCGCGGTCGTAGTCGGGGAGGTAGTAGCGCACCTGCCCCTTTCCGGAGAATACCGAGAAGTGATTCTCCCAGAACTCCACCATCACTTCCTCGAGCTGCCGCTCGCTGAGCACCGCGCGCGCAACGCGCGACGATTGAAGCTCCGTCGCGACCCGTTGTGCATCCTGCACCGCGCGCCGGTACGCGACGCTGTCCGCAGCGGACATGACGCCCCCGTCGCGCCGCGCCGCCTGCTGCAGCTGCTGCGGCCGCGGATATCGAGTCGCGAGCTCGTCGGCGGTCATGAAGATCGTCGGGAATCCCTTCAGGAACTCCGTCGCGACGCGATCGTCGATGCGCTGCGGCGCCAGCTGCGATGCGATCCACTGGTCCACGCCTATCACCCGCACCCGCTGAACCTCTCCCGGACGTGCACCAAACGTCAGGCGGCTCAGTGCGTGGGCCACCTGCTGGTCGGCGGTCTGTTCGCGCGGCTCCGCGGTCGTCACGATCCGGGCCGGATCGGATGTCGTCGCCGGTGCGCAGGCGAGAAGGACGAGTGCGCCCGCGAGGCGAGCAAGGTCGTTGGTGCCCATGGATCTCCTGATGTGGAGCGTCTGGTTCTCCTTCGGTAGACGGCTGCGCGCGCGTGCCGTTAAGCATCGCCGAGAGCGGGAGATGGCCTTCCTCTTGCTTCGAACCGCCGAGTGGTGGAGGACGTCTCCGCCGTTCGCCGTGTCACGCCCCACCACTCACTGCGCGCACCGCAGAGCCCCTTCCATGCAGACACCAGACTCGTCGCATCGCCGTTGCACGGACACCCGTCGCTCGCACGCGACCGCCCGTGCGTCCACGATGATGTTCCTCGTCGCCGGCGTCGCCGTCCTTGGCGGGTGCCCGGCACTCAACGAGGGCGGGGCGAAGCAGGACACGACGACCGTCGCCCCGTCCACGCCGGCCGGGGCCCCCGTAGCGGCTCCCGGTGGCGCGGTGGATTCCGTGTCGGGTGTTCCCGCGGTGCCGCGCGACTCGCTGTCGGTGGCGGCAGCAGACACCGGAATCGTGCAGATCGTTCCCGCCGCACCGCGCCGCGGCGATGTCGTGTTCATCTTCGCGGAAGGCATCGCGACGACGCTGCCGCGCTGCGCGTGGAAGGGTGCTCCGCTGCCATGCTACAGTCACGGCACCGGTGTGCTCGCCATCCTCCCGCTCCCGGCCGATGAGCCGGCCGGCACGTTCTCGCTTTCCATCGAGCGGGCCGGCGGGCGCATCAACCGGCAGATCGTCGTGGCTGACCGCGATTTCGGCCGGCAGCTCATCTTCCTCGATTCGACCCGCTACGCGCTGATCGGGAAGAGCTCGGACCTTGCGCGAGATGCCCGCGTCATCGGGTCCACCCTGGCGTCGGAGACCCCCGAGCGCCTCTGGACCAGCGCGTGGCGCGATCCCCTCGCGCCGGCCCGGTCAGAAGGCTACGGTGTCGAGCGGTTCTACTACCGCGCTTCCGACTCATCGCGCTCGGTCACCATCGCCTCGGGCGCGAAGGTCCGCGGGACGTTCGGCGGCGACACCAGCGCGGCGGCGGCCGGCGATGCGCCAGGATGGCGGCACAGCGGCATCGACATCCCGGCGCGGCGGGGTGCCGCGATCGTGGCACCCGCCAACGGAATCGTCGCCGAGATTGGGAACTTCGTGCTCACCGGTCGAACGCTCTTCATTGATCACGGGCGCGGCGTGCACACCGCGTATTTCCATCTGGACACGATACTCGTCCAGAAGGGAGACCGGGTCCGCGAGGGCCGTTCGGTCGCGCGCGTCGGTCAGACCGGTCTGGCAACGGGCCCACATCTTCATTACGGGATCTATGTGCACGGCAAGGATGTGGACCCGGCCGCATGGAAAAAAATGCCGTCATTCGTCCTCTCGGCGGATTCCGCGGGGCGCGGCGCAAAACCCTGAGCAGCGCGGGACGCACCGGCCCGGGCCCCGGGGGCCCGTCAACCTTGCATCCCATCCGGCGCGTTCATATGGTGAACCGCGCTGCCACCGTTGCTGACGAGCGTCGCTCGGCCGACGTTCGCGCCTGACCTGAGGCCCCCATTCGCATTGATGAACTGACGCGACTGCCCTTGCGCAGCACGTTCATCGACGCCGCCACGGCGTCGATCGAGACGGCGCGCGCATCCGGCCAGACGCTGTCCCTGCTCGTTGTCGACGTTGACCATTTCAAGCTGGTCAACGACACGTACGGGCATCTTCAGGGTGACGACGTCCTCGTCGAGGTCGCCGAAATCCTCCGGAAGAACCTGCGCGGTTACGACGTCGCCGCGCGGTACGCCGGTGACGAGTTCGTAGCGCTTCTCCCGAACACGCCGATCGAAGGGGCAACCGAGGTCGCCGAGCGGATTTGCGCAGCGATGCGTGGTCATCTGTTTCGCCTTCGCGACCGACCCGGTGCCGTCCCGGTCACGGTGTCCATCGGTATAGCGTGCTTTCCGACCCACGCCGACGAGGGCGAAGCGCTCTTCGCTGCCGCGGACCGCGCACTCTACCTCGTCAAGCGACAGGGGCGCGACGGCGTCGCGGGTGCGACCGTCGAGGGCTCCGAGCCGAGCCACCTCCCGCTCAGCATCGAGCGGTTCGTCGGCCGGTCCACGGAGCTGCGGTCGCTCGTGCGCCTGCTCGAGGACTCCCTGGAGGGGCGGCCGAAGGTCGTCGCGATCAGCGGTGAGGCAGGAGTCGGCAAGACGACACTGATTCGGCAGCTTGAACCCGAGGTGCGCCTTCGGGCGGGCTCGCTGATCACCGGCCGCTGCCAGGAAGCGGACGTCCAGCCGCCATACGCGCCGTGGGCCGATGTCATCAACGCGATCAGGCGACTCGACGGGTCGGAGCCGCGCGTCTGGCGGGAGCTTCCACACCTTGTCCCCGCGCTTGGCACCGGGGAGGGTGAGGCGCGCGGCGGCAGCAAGTACATGCTGCTGGAGGAGATCGCGGAGTACATCCGCATCGCCGCTGCGCGCAGGCCGCTCGTCATCGTGCTCGACGATATGCAATGGGCGGACTCCGCATCATGGGACACCCTCGAGTACCTGATCCCGCAGATGCACGAGGAGCGTCTCCTCATCTGCATGACGATCCGGTCGGAGGAGACCTTCGGCGAGACGCTCGAGCGCCGCCGACGCTTGTCGCGGAACGAGCTCTTTCACGAGATCACCCTCTCGCGCCTGACCCGCGACGAGGTCAAGCAGTGGATGGAGGCGACCTTCCACCGACAGGACGTCGGCCGGGAGCTCCTTGCATTCCTGTATCGGCACACCGAGGGAAACCCGTTGTTCGTCGTGCAGGTGCTGCGCACGCTCGTGGACGAAGGCGCAGTGTGGTACAACGGCGAGCGGTGGGAATGGCGGCCGGTGTCCGAGCTTCGCCTGCCGGTCGGCGTCAGCGACCTGATCTCGCGGCGCCTGTCGCGCCTTTCCCCGCGCGCGCAGGGGATCCTCACCACCGCCGCCGTCATCGGTCGCGAGTTCGACATAGATCTCGCGATCGAGGCCGGCGCCGGGACCGAGGAGGAGCTTCTCGACGCCATCGACGAAGGGGTGCGCGCGTCGGTGCTGCAGTCATCGCCCGAGCGTGGGGGAGACCGCTACGCATGGGCGCATGGGAAGATGGCAGAGGTGCTTCGCGAGTCGGTCAATCCCCGGCGCCTGCGCCGCATCCACGAGCGGATCGCACAGGCGATGGTTCGCCGGACTCCGGAAGCCGTCGCCGAGATCGCGACGCATTTCGACCGCGGCGGTGACGGCGCGAGTGCGTACAACTATGCGCTGGCCGCCGCGGATCGCGCCCGTGGGGTCTATGCGCACCAGGAAGGCACCGAGTTCCTCCGGCTGGCCGAGCGCAACGCGAGCTCGCCGGAGCAGCTCGCGGTCGTGCGCGTGAGGCTTGCGGAGATCGCCGAGATCGTCGGGCGCTATGACGAGGCTGAGGAGCTCTGCGATCTCGCGATCGAGTGGTACGCCGGGCAAGGGAACCTGAAGCGAGCGCTGTCGCTGCGCCGGGTGCGCCAGCGGCTGCGCGGCCTGCTCGGGCAGCCTGCCCGACAGATGCTCGAGGCCTGCCTCGCCCTCGATGAAGAAGCCAGGTCGCTTGGGGATGACGGCGAGCGCGTGCCGCTGCTGACGATCATCTCGCAGACCTATCAGCGGCTCGGGGAGCGGCAGGCCGCCGAGAAGATCGCGTGGGAATGCGTGCGGATGGCGGAGAAGGCCGGCCTTCCGACGCTGCTTGCCGACTCGCTCAACCGGCTCGCGATCACCCTCGAGACCGATCAGCCGGATCAGGCGACGGAGATCTACAAGCGTGCGCTGGACATCTACATGTCCGCCGGTGACGCGCGCGGCGAGGCCCGCTGCCGCAACAACCTCGGCATCCGCTATTCCCTGGGAGGAAAGTGGGAGCTGGCACGTCGGGAACTGTCGGCCGCGATCACGCTCGCGCGCGCGACGGGCACACCGGATCTCTGGGGGGTCGCCGCCGTGAACCTCGGCGTCGTTGGGCTGAAGTGCGGCGAGTACGATCGTGCGCGCGAACTGTTCGGCGAAGCGCTCGCGCTGTTCGCGGGCGTGAAGAACAGCGAGCGTCAGCTCTACGCGCTGTACAACCTTGCGCACCTCGATCGTGAGCGCGGAGAGCACGAGTCCGCGGCGGAGTTGTACGACGCGGCGGCGTCGCTCGCGCAGCGTGTCGGTCAGTCAGACGTCGAGATTGGTGCAGTGGCGGGCGCCGGCCTGTCGCTGCTCCACCAGAACAGGGTGGATGAGGCCCGCGCCGCGCTGACGGATTCCGAGGAGCGGGTGCGAACGCGCGCCGACTGGTTCCAGGGTCGCGAGCTCGTCGAAGCGCTGGCGGTTCGGATGGCTGCGCGCGATGGCCGGTTCGACGACGCGATCCAGTATTTCGACCGCTCGCGGACGCTGCCGGATGCCAGCGACGTGTATACGGCAGCATGGTTCACGGCGGAATGCGCCGCCGTGCTCTACGATCACGACCCGGAGCACGTCCGCACGGCGATCGAGCGGTTCGCGGACGCGGTGCGCGAGCAGGGGTACACGGATCTGCAGAAACGCTACGAGGCTCTGCTCGCTCGCGCGTGAGGCCGGTCGGTGCGGTGCTGTGACGAGGGCGGTCGTCGGAAGAGTCCGGCGGTCGCCCTTGTCGGCACCCGGGCTCGGAGTCGGTCAGAAGGGCTGAGAAGGGTCCGGTCAGCGTGACCGGAAGAGGCGCCGGATGCGCCAAACATGCGAGTGCGTCAGCGCCTCTAACATACTTATTCACATGGAGATACTAGACTCCGAACGAGCGTGATTCACGTTGGTATAGGCCGTGCCTTGGAGGGGGTCGTGAGAGACCTCCAACCTTCTTCACCGGCTCCTACAATGCGAACTTCTAGTCTGCGAATCCTCCCGGTCGTTGGCGTCCTGCTGGTTGGGGCGTGCAACGAGCCTGCTGCGCCGGAGGCGCCGGTATCCGAGGTTGCCGCATTCAGGATCATCCCGACCTATGCCACGGATGGAAAGTCAGCGGACCTGCTGATCGAGCCATCGGGCGGTGTTTTTGTCCTTGGGAAGCACGTGCTGTACTTCCCGCCGAACACGATCTGTGACCCTGCGATCTCGACCTACGGGGTCACGGAGTGGGACAAGCCGTGCACCGCGATCACGACGCCGATTCGTGTACATGCCGAGCTGCGTGAGCAGGACGGCAGGTCGTGGATCGACTTCACCCCGCACCTTCGCTTCGTCCCGTCGGACGACGACGACCGCTGGGTCACCTTGTTCATGTATACGAAAGCTGCTGAAGGGAAGCGGCTCACTGGCAAAAACGCGCCGCCGATTCTCTGGTCGCCGAAGATCGGCGCCCCCGGGATCGACGAGGCGCTGACCGACGAGACGCTGAAGACGAAGTGGGACAAACGCCTCGGCGGCGTCTACCGCCGGATCAAGCACTTCAGCGGCTACAACGTCTGGAGCGGCTGGAAGGGCGCCGCCGAGGACTACTGAGCCTGGCGCACCACTCCGGTGAAGACGATCGCCGCAACAACGAAGAACGCGCGGGCCTCACGGCTCGCGCGTTCTTCGCGTCGTCGCCCGGGTTGTCGAGCGGTCATGCAGGACATACCCGCCGTCGGCGGTATCTACGAGGGGTGGCGCCCCGGCCTCGCCGAGCTTCTTCCGGAGATAGCTGACGTACACGCCGACGATGTTCGGTGCGCCCGTCGCTTCGCGGTCCCAGACGGCGCGCGAGATCATGTCGCGGGTGAGTACCCGGCCGGCATTTCGCATCAGGTAGGCGAGCAGCTCGAACTCACGCTGCGTCAGTGAGATCCTCGTCTCTTGCCACCATACCTCGCGGGCGATGAAGTCGATGGCGAGCTCACCGACTTCGAGTCGGGTCTCGGAGCCGCCGCGCTGGGCGCGGCGGAGGAGGGCGCGCACGCGGGCCGTGAGCTCATCGGGATCGAACGGCTTGGCGAGATAGTCATCGGCTCCCGCCTCGAGCCCCGCCACCTTGTCCGCCACCGAATCACGGGCGGTGAGCATGAGGACCGGGCGGGCAAACCCGCGCTTCCTGAGGTCGCGCACGACGTCGAATCCGCTGCGATCCGGAAGGCCGACGTCGAGCACGATCAGCGCCGGGCTCTGCTCCATGGCGGCCGTGACGCCCCGCGCCGCGTCGTTGGCGGAAATGACATCATGACCTTCTCCGCTCAGCGTTCGCGTGAGGAGCGCCAGCATTTCGTGGCGATCCTCGATCAGCAGGATCCGCGGCAGCATCGACGAGGCCATCATGGCGTCAACATATCGTCGGGTACGCTATCGTGGAATGGACCTCTTGAGCGGTCAGGTGCGGCCTGTTTGCTTTGTCCGCGTGTCGACACCATGGCAGGGCCTCGGAGTGCGCGTCGTTTGCGTTGCCCTGGCCGGGACGGTGGGCGCGATCGGAATGCTCGGCTATCGACGCGATGGGATGGCGGCGCCGTTCGCCGCGAGCGGATCAGGCCTCGTCCCCGGCGCGTCGCTGGCGGGCTCCATCCTCCTCGGCCTGACGGTTCACCTCGCGTGGATGGCCGTGTGGAGCCTCGTCTTCGCTGCACTCGCGCAACGGGTGCGCCGCCCACCTGCGGCACTTGTCGCGGTCGCCGTCGCCGGCATGGCATTCGTCTTCTCGACGATCGTCGGTGGCGGTGTTGCGGGCCCCGCGGCGACGCTTCCAACTGCCGCGCGGGCGGTCGTGCACATCGTCCTCGCCGTCTCCCTCGTCATCGGTCTCCGACTTGCCCCCCGGGGGTGACGGACCGGGACTGCGACGAGTCAGTAACGAGGAGGGCTCGCCAGTCGCGAAGCAGGGGCTCGCAGAGGAACTTTGCCTCGCGGAACGGGTCCGACGATGTATGCGTTGCACCGACACATGGCGCGGCTCCCGCCGCCCATCCCGATCCGGTGACAGCGCCATGAGGACGATCGGGAAGTCTTTATCCGGGAGGGGTCATGGACATCCTCGTAATGCTCGAGGACAACCCCGAACATTCGCTCTTGCTGGCGCATGTCAATTCCGTACCGTCGCCGCTCGATTCGGAGCGGCCGCCGCGTGACGTGGTGACTTTCTATGGAGTCCCCAGTCCGGAATCGCTTGCGCTCGCGCTGGCCGCGGTGGTCGAGAGCCATCGGGGGTCAGTGGGAGGTTCGGATACGATCCGCCATCTGGGCGTGTGGCCGGAACGCGGTGCCATCGGCGATGCCGCATGGCGCGATGCGGGGACGGGCCAGCTCATGACGCGCGATCTCGACATTCCACTCTCCGTACTGCGCGAGACGTCGCGTCAGCTCCTTGACGAATGTGGCCAGCTCATCCGCCGCCTCGTTGCCGGGCTTTCCATGCCGGACTGGCCCGAGGGCGCGCGCCGCGCGATCAACTTCTCACTGCTCCCCGTCGTGGAGCTCACCGCCGCAGCGCGTACCCGGGCCGAGGCGATGCTCGATTCCCAGCGCGAAGCCGAAGGCCTCGCCTACGATCACGAGGGCGACTAACGGAACCTGACCTGTTCGAATGAAGTGCAAAGGGACCGCCGAAAGGCGGTCCCTTTCTGCATCGATCCGTCGCAGATCGCCGACGCTGGCATTGTGAGGAACGCGTGGGTATGATGTGAATCCCCTCCCATGGGGAAGCCCCCTACGGGGAGCTCAGCCGCAGCGGGTCCGGTAGTCCTCCTCCCCCCTCCACAGGACCGCCCCCGGACTCCTCTCGGTAGTCGCACATCTCACGCAGGTCGAGGAGGTTCACGATGAGAGTTCGACGTTCACTGTTCTCGTTCATCCTCTTGGCGGGGCAGAGCATGGCCCTCGCCTCCACCCTCGGCGCTCAGGGACAGGGCGTCATCACCGGGCGTATCACCGACCAGAAGAGCGCGCCGATCGCGGAGGCGCAGGTGTTCGTCGTCGGGACCAACGTCGGAGCGAGAACGGATAGCGAAGGGAAGTACACTATCCGTGGCATACCGACGGGATCACACATGGTTCGGGTGCTTCGCCTTGGCTACCAGTCGCAGACGAAGCCGGCGACCGTCGCCGTCGATGCGCCGGCGACAGTGGATTTCGTGCTCGCGGCCACCGTGACGATCCTTCAGGAAGTCGTGACGACGGCGACCGGCGAGCAGCGCCGCGTTGAGATCGGGAACTCCGTCTCGAATATCCGGACCGACGAGGTCACGAAGTCTGCGCCGGTTGCTTCTGTCGCCGACATCCTCAACTCGCGCGCGGCGGGAGTGATCGTCACGACGGGCAGCCAGACGGGATCCCAGTCACGCGTTCGCATTCGCGGTTCGAGCAGCCTGAATCTCAACAACGATCCGATCTACATCATCGATGGAGTTCGGATGGGAAGCGCGCAGGGCTCGATCGCGTTCGGCACCGGCGGGGTCGCGCCGAGCCGGGTGGGTGACATCAACCCGGAGGAGATCGAGAACATCGAGATCGTCAAGGGACCGTCGGCGGCGACGCTGTACGGCACCGATGCGGCGAACGGCGTCATCGTCATTACCACGAAGCGGGGTCTGTCAGGTCCCGCGCGGTGGAACACGTGGGGCGAGACCGGCCTCATCGCGGACCGCAACGACTATCCGACGAACTACACGATCGCCGGCCACCTCGCGGCGGATACGACTCGCGCCTACGCCCAGTGCGGCCTCCCGCTCATCTCCGCGGGCTCCTGCATCATGGATAGCCTTCGCACCTACAACCTGTTCAACGACAAGGACGTCTCGCCGCTGGGTACGGGATATCGGCACCAGTACGGCGCGTCGGTCGGCGGAGGCACGGAGCAGGTCCGCTACTTTCTCTCCGGTGAACGCGAGGGGGAGACCGGGGTCCTGGAACTGCCGGCGTTCGAGCGCCGACGCCTTAATACGGAACGAGTTCCGATTCGCGACTGGACCGATCGGCCGAATGCACTGGTGAAGAACAGCTTCCGGGCGAACGTCAACGCGGCGATCTCACCAAAGCTCGATGTCCAGGTATCGACGGGTTTCACCACCCTGGAGCAGAGATACACGCTCGAGTCGAATGCCACGGCAGGCCTCGGCTCGCAAGCGTTCGGGGGGCCGGGATTCAAGGACAACGGTCTTGTCGCGACCACCGGAACACCGCTCAGTGGGTATCGCGCGTGGACGCCCGGGTACACCTGGCAGGAGAAGACGTCCCAGTCGCTCCACCGCTTCATCGGCGGCACCAGCGCCAATTGGCGGCCGCTGACCTGGCTGACCACGAACGCGACCTTCGGTCTGGATCTCACGGACCGCGTCGATGACAACCTGCTGTTCCGGGGCGAGGGGCCACCCATCACCTCGACGTACAGGAACGGATTCAAGGGGAACGCCCGCACCGATCTCAGGGATATCACGGCCAACCTGGCCGCGATCGGCACCTACCGGCCCCGGGAGTCGATCGGCACCACGACGACGATCGGCGTCCAGTACGTGAATTCCAGCTTCGAGCAGAGCGTCGCGTCAGGCAATGACCTTCCTCCGGGCACCCAGACGGCGGGATCGGCTGCCGAGAAGAATGCAAGCGAGGCGAGCACCTATTCGAAGACGCTCGGGTTCTTCATCGAGGAGCTCGTGGCCTTCAACGATCGGCTCTTCCTGACAGCGGCGGTGCGCAGCGACCAGAACAGCGCATTCGGAACCGAGTTCCAGAGCGTCCTGTACCCGAAGCTCAGCATCTCGTGGGTGTTGTCGGATGAGAGCTTCTTCCCGGTCGCGGAGTGGCTTGGGTCTCTCCGTTATCGCGCGGCGTACGGTGCCTCGGGACGGCAGCCAGGGCCCAACGACGCCCTTCGCTCGTTCGGGTCCACGACTGCGAATGTGGGCGGCGTCGACCAGCCGGGCGTCCTCTACACGGCCGTCGGAAACACGGACCTGCGGCCGGAAACGACACGTGAATTCGAGACCGGCTTCGAGGCGCAGATGTTCGCGGGTCGCGCCTCGGTGGATCTCACCTACTACGCGAAGCAGACCAAGGACGCGCTGATCTCTGCGATCGTCGCGCCGTCCCTGGGCGCTGCGGCCAATGTGCGCCGGAACCTTGGTGCGGTCCGGAATCGCGGGTGGGAGCTGCTGGTGAATACCAGGGTCATCGACCGGGAGCAGATCGGCTTCGACCTGACGCTCAACGGCTCGACCAATGCCAACAAGCTGCTCTCCCTCGGAGAGACGCCGCCGCAGATCGGGACGACGACGCGGGTCGTCGAAGGCTATCCGCTGTTCGGCTTCTGGGGACAGAAGATCCGGGGCTGGGATGACAAGAACAGCGACGGCATTCTCACGTACAACGCGGATGCGGCGCTGAACGAGGTCTTCGTCGACGACTCGGCATCGTTCATCGGCTACAATCAGCCGCGGCACGTCGTCTCGCTGACCTCGGGGCTCGAGGTCTTCCACCGCCGGCTCCGCATCCAGACGCTCTTCGACTACCGCGGCGGGCACTACTGGTACAACAACACCGAGCGGATTCGGTGCACGAGCCGCCAGAATTGCAACGGCCTGATGAACCCCGATGCGTCGTTCGAGGAGCAGGCGATGGTCGTGGCGTCACGCGATCATCCCACACGGTCCATTGCAGGCTACATCCAGAAGGGCAACTTCGTCCGCTTCCGCGAAGTCTCGCTTCGCTACGACGTTCCCGATGGGCTGCTCGCACGGGCCGGCGGGATGCGTTCGCTGAGCGTCAACGTTGCCGCGCGCAATCTTGCCCACTGGACGCCGTACCGCGGCGTGGATCCGGAAACGGACCGCACCGGAAGTGGTGACAACCCTGATGAATTCCAGACCATCGGCCCGCCGAGCAGTCTGATTTTCCGTATCAACGTCGGTTTCTGAGGCATAGAGTCATGACGACACATCACTTCCGCCGCCGTCACGCGCTGACCGTGACCGCGTTCGCGGGTATTGTCCTGGCCTCACTGGCCGGGTGCTCCACCGATACGCTGCTCGAGGCTGAGGATCCGGATCTCATCGATCCGGCGGCGACCCGCTCGGCCGAAGGCGCGCTGGGTCTCCGGAACGGCGCCCGCAACCGCTTCAGGAACATCACGGCCGGCAACGAGAGCACCTGGCTGTTCGGCGGACTGCTCGCCGATGAGTGGTCGACGAGCTCCACGTTCGTACAGAACGATGAGACGGACCAGCGGCGGATCAAGCTCGACAACGGCTCGGTCACCGGCATGTTCCGCGATCTCGCCCGCGTCCGCACCTCATCCAACCAGGCGATTGCGGCCCTCAAGGAGTTCACGCCGACCCGGACGACGGATATCGCGGAGATGTACTTCACGCGCGGGTTTGCGGAGATGCAGCTCGCGCAGGATTTCTGCAACGGAATTCCGTTGAGCGATGCGTCCACCGAAACCTTCGTCCTCGGTGAGCCGAAGCCGGTGGCCGACGTGTTCGCTGTCGCCATTGCGTCGTACGATTCGGCGCTGGCGCTGCTCACCGGCACGGATACCGGCACCGTCACGATTCGACGGGCGACGCGAATCGGCAAGGCGCGGGCGCTGCTGGGGCTGGGACGGTTTGCGGCCGCCGATTCCGTCATTCGCGGAACGAGCGGCACCGACACGACGACGATTCCGACAACGTTCTCGTTCAACCACACCTTCGTCGCCGTCAGCGGCACCAATACCATCTGGGGCCAGGGACGGAGTGCGCGGCGCTACACCGTCGGCGACAGTCTCGAGGGGAACAGCCGCAATCTCCTCGTCCGGAACGCGATTCCGTTCTTCTCGTCGAGGGATCCGCGACTGCCGGTGACATACACGGTCAGCAGCAACGGGAAGGACACCACGAAGTCGCAGGATGGGTTCACCTTCTCCCGCACCACGACACTGTATGACAGACTGACCTCCATTGCCGTCGTGAATGGCATCGATGCGAGGCTCATCGAGGCCGAAGCGGCATTGAAGGCCAACGACCCAGCGAGGATGATCACGATCCTCAATGCGCTGCGCGCCGCTCGCCCCGTGATCGGGACGGTGACTCCTCCTGCGCTTCCGGCGCTGGTCGATCCGGGCACCGAGGTCGCTCGGGTCAATCTGCTCTTCCGCGAGAAGGCGTTCTGGACATTCAGCCGCGGCCAGCGTCTTGGTGATCTCCGGCGGCTGATCCGTCAATACGGTCGCACACCCGATACGACGTTTCCCGTCGGCGAGCACTATCGGGGAGGCACCTACGGGCCCGATGTGAATCTCCCGGTCCCGATCGACGAGGAGAACAACCCCAACTTCAAGGGATGCCTGAACCGCGACGCTTGAGTATGCCGAGTCGTACCACGGTGTGCGGCGGGATGTGAAACGGGGGTCGCGAATGCGACCCCCCTTTCACATCCATACCCTGCTGCTTATCCGCAGCCCGGGCCCCTCAGCGCTGGCGTCGTCTCGTTCGACCGAACGAGACATTCGGCCTGCGGCACTGGCAACACGACCGCCCGAAAGTGCGTCGGGAGATCGAGCGGCAGGTCTCCAAGTCGACCGAACCGCCGGTGGTCCACCCACCGGTGACCCTCATACAGGAGTGAGT
>JANPKQ010000216.1:0-3699 GCA_031426115.1 Gemmatimonadaceae bacterium
CTGACGGGCTCGACGGTCGCGACACTGTTGCCGTCGGCACCGCAGCTCGTGAAGGACCTCAACGTCGGCATCGTGGCGCTGATCGTGAACATCGTCGTGATGACGGTGGTGGCCACGCTGACGCGCGGGCGGGTGAGGCAACTAGAGCTTTGAGCTTTGAGCCCTGAGCCGTGAGCGGCCATTCTGAATGTACGATTACAACGGCGTGCGACGAGCCGGGAGAGGCACAGTGATCAGGCGTGGAGGCCAGCTGTGAGCTCCCTGTCAGCTCGGTGCCCAGCTGCTTGCCGCTCGTCGCACGTTTTTCCAACCATGAATGCGCACGGGCAGCGCAGAGCTCTGAGCTGTCCGACTCTCAGCTGCGGGCGCTTCGCCCCACTCTCCGTGCGATGACCAAGCCCCCCCGCATCAACGGCCCCCGCCTCCTCGCCGATCTCGCCTCCCTCGCCACCATCGGCGCGACGAACGCAGGCGGCGTCAGTCGACCGGCATACGGCGATCTCGACATCGCCGCTCGCGGTACAGTGCGCGAGATGATGCAGGCCGCGGGGCTGACGCCGCGCGTCGATACCGCCGGCAATACCTTCGCCCGGCGAACCGGGACCGCCGCAGGCACTCCACCGATCCTCATTGGCTCACACACGGATACCGTGCCGGACGGCGGGCGCTTCGACGGAGCGCTTGGCGTCATGGCGGCGCTCGAGGTCGCGCGGACGATCGCCGAGCATGGCGTGGCGATGCGGCACCCGCTGGAGGTCGTCGATTTCCAGAATGAGGAAGGCGGCCTCATCGGGAGCAAGATCGCTGCGGGCAAGTTCACCGCCGATGCGCTCGGCCTCGTGGCGACGAGCGGCCGCACGATCGGCGACGGCATCCGGATGCTCGGCGGTGATCCGACGCGGCTTGACGACGCGCGCATGGTGCCGGGCAGCATCGCCGGCTACCTCGAGCTGCACATCGAGCAGGGACGGGTGCTCGAGCGCGCCAGCGCGAACATCGGCGTCGTCGAGGGACTCGTCGGGATCCGTTACTGGGAGGTGACGTTCAGCGGCGTCGCCTCGCACGCCGGTACGACGCCAATGGCGGACCGCCACGATGCGCTGCTCGCCGGCGCACGCTTCGTGGACGCCGTCCATGCGGTGGTGACGTCAACGCAGGGCCGTCATGTCGGGACGGTCGGGCGGCTCAGCGTGTTCCCCGGCGGGGCGAACGTCATCCCGGGAAAGGTCGTGCTAACACTCGAGCTGCGCGACCTCGACCCGGCGACCATCGACGCATTGTTCGCCCGGCTCGAGCCCGAGGCGCAACGCATCGCGCACGGCACGGGAACGACCGTGAGCCTGCAGCCGACGCTCACCAATGCGCCGTCACCCACGGATCCTCGCGTGCGGGAGGCGGTTGCCGCGGCCGCGCGCAACCTCGGGCTCCGGCCCCACCTCATGGTCAGTGGCGCAGGCCACGACGCGCAGAACATGGCTGGCATCGGACCGTCGGGGATGCTGTTCGTTCCGAGCGTCAATGGCATCAGTCATTCGCCGGATGAGTTCACGGAGGATAATGATGTGGTGAACGGGGCGAACGCGTTGCTCGGGGCGGTGATGAGGATGGACGCAGTGCTGTGACACTCCACAAACAATGGTGCTGGAAGAGCATCAAAGGCGGGATGCAACGGCTACTGCATAAAGCCACGACGTACATGTGGGCTCAACTGCGCGCTGAGCGCCGATCGCTGAAGAACGCTGATCGCTGGCCGCTTGACGGCGGTGACTCAAGCCGTCCGAGCGAGATCGGGCCTCCGTGCCGGGATGCCATCCCATGCCGCTGACGTTTCCGTGGCCTCCGTGGCATCCGTGGTTGAATCTGCCGTTGCAGTTGTCCCCGTGAGTCCGCGCTTGTCCGCGCCCAACAAAGCAGTTGCAGTTGACCTTGACCTATCCGCGTCGCTTCCGCGAAATCCGCGGCCGCAGTTCGGGTCAGCCTTACGAAAAGACGAATGAAGTCGAGATGTCCGCGGCCACACCGATGCGATATCTTCTCCCAATGCCACGTCGAAACCTCACGATGAGCAATCCGCGGCGAGCGCTCGCAGTCGTCACGATGGGCGTCCACCTCGTGGGCTCTGCGGCTTGTGGCGGGGACGGATCGAACCGCGGCGACACGCTACCGGTTGCAACGAGGCTCGAGACCGCATGCGCCGAAGTGGCGCGGGTGTTTCGGGCGCTGCCGAGTGGAAGGGTGGAGCAGGCGATGGGATCGTTCGCGGCCTTTGCCGGGACGGCGCGGCGCGAAGGGTGTGTCGTTCGCGCGTATGGACCGCTTCGCGAGCCGGTAACGATCGCACACCTCCGCGGCTCCACAGCCGACTCGCTCGGAACCGCCTGGAGGCCCGAACGAGATATCGCCGCCAACGGACCGAACGGCACCGTCTACGGGCTATGGCGCGACGATGTACTCTGCCTTTTCCGGATCGACTGGAATACCGTTCAGGGCGCCGATCCGCGGCTCGGGCAGGAGCCTCAGTACGTCGGCGAGATCGGGTGCGAGCGGCTGCCCGATCGCACGGTTCCCCGCGGCTAGCCGCAGCGGCTCGATCCATCTCCGCCGGGGGCGACGCCAGCACTCCCCCGGAACTTGCATAGTGCTTCGCCCGACCGGTACCGCGCACTTCCCGACCACCTGATTGCCCTCATGGAACTCCTTTCCGACCCACAAGCCTGGATCGCCCTCGTCACGCTGCTCGCCCTTGAGATCGTGCTCGGGGTGGACAACATCGTCTTCATCTCGATCCTCGCGGGAAAGCTCCCGGCTGACCAGCAGAAGCGGGCCCGCAACATGGGGCTCTCGCTCGCGCTGATCACGCGGATCCTCCTGCTGCTGTCGATCTCGTGGATCATCAAGCTCACGGCGCCTCTGTTCAACGTCTTCGATCACGACGTCTCGGGGCGCGACCTCATCCTCATTGGCGGCGGGCTCTTCCTCATCGCGAAGAGCACCCACGAAATGCACCAGCGGCTCGAGGGCGAGGAGGGTGAGTCGTCGAGGCGCACCGCCGCGAGCTTCAAGGGAGTCATCGTCCAGATCCTGCTCCTCGATATCGTGTTCTCGCTCGACTCGGTGATCACGGCGGTCGGAATGGTGGACCGCATCGAGATCATGATCGCGGCCGTGGTCCTCGCCATGGGCGTCATGCTGCTCGCGGCAGGCAGCATCGCGGGCTTCGTCGAGCGGCATCCGACGGTGAAAATGCTTGCGCTCTCGTTCCTGCTTCTCATCGGCACGACGCTGATCGCCGAGGGCGTCGGCCAGCACATCCCGAAGGGCTACATCTATGGTGCGATGGCGTTCTCACTGTTCGTCGAGGTGCTGAACCTTCGCGCTTCAAAGGTGGCGAGCAAGCCTGTGCACCTCAAGGAGCCGTACACGCGCGAGCACTGACCTCAGCCAGCGCGCACGGCTCAGTTCCAGTCGAGCGCGCTCCGTTCCTTCCAGTAGGCGGCCGAATCCATCTCGAGGCCGCCGAGGCGCGCAGCGACCTCGCTGGTCCACGCCACCTGCGTGGCGGCAGCGTTCGACCGGAGCTGCTCGATCGTCGTCGCTCCGCTCAGCACGGTCGTCGCCCACGGTGCGTGAAGCGCCGCGGCCAGGGCGAGGGCATCCACGGTCGTGCCGAGCCGCGCCGATTCCGCCCGCAGGAGCGCG
>JANPKQ010000217.1:0-28884 GCA_031426115.1 Gemmatimonadaceae bacterium
CCGACGTTGATGATGACCTGCTTCGTATCCGAACGCAGGTCGGGATTCACTTCGAGGACATGCCCGAACTCGTCGTGGACACGCGACGGCCCGATGCCGATCGCGCCGCTGCCCGGCACAATGTCGGACGCAGCCGCGTACACGGGGCGATCTCCCTCGGAGGCGAGCACGAACTTCGGCGTGGCGTCGAGATTCAGGTCCCGCACGCCGTACTGTGACAGCCCGAGCGAATAGTTCGCGTCAATCGAGAAGCTGTATCGCGTGAAGAAGCGTCGCTGGAAGCCGAGCGATGCGCGCCATGTCTTCGGTGCTCCGAAGTCTGGATCGAACACCGTGACGTTCGGACGCGCATTCGAGAACGCCGGCACGAAGACGCCATCGGCGCAGGTCATCGGGATCGCACCGGGGTCGTCGAAGTAGGCGCCATAGTCGGGGCTGGGAACGGCATCGCCGACGCACGAGAGCTGGCTCGCGGACGTCGCAAGCCCGGTTGCGTCGATCGCCGATGAATACAGCGAGGTGGGCGCGTTGCCACGGAACTCACCGATGCCGCCGCGGATGGTCCCCGTGGCGAGGCCGCCCCCGGCGATCTCGAAACCGCCGATCGACGCACCGCCCCGGCCACCACCACCGCCGCCGCCAGCACCGCCACCGCGCCCGCCTCTCCCACCGCGTCCACCCTGTGGCCCGTTCGGAGCCACGCCGAGCGTCCAGGTGAATCCGACGCGCGGACTGACACCGACATCAGTCGGGAGGTCGTTCGTTCGGCGTCCGAACCTCTCTTCCACGAGCGGGTTGAATGCCGGCGATCCGCTGACCAGCGATCCCTCGACACGAAGCCCGTAGTTCACCGAGAACCGGGCATCGCGGCGCCATGTATCGCCGAGATAGACGGCGCCATTCATGCTGCCGCCGGTTCGCGCACGCGGCGAGACGGTCCGCGTGAACTGGGCTGCGTCCAGCCCCTCGAACTCCGCGAGCGAATTGAACTGGAACGTCCCGTACTGGTTCGATGACGCGCTCTGCGAGAAGTCGGTGTACCCGAACAGCGCACCGAGCTTGTACCGGTGCGCCGCTCCGGCCGAGAGCCACGACAATTCGTTCGAGAACTGGATGTCTTCGTTGTCCGAGTACTGCGGCAATCCGGCATTACCGCCGAACTGGAGATTGGTGACGCTGCGCGACCCGTCGGAGAGAATCGAACCGACGCGGACCCGGCCGCCCGGCAGGTAGACGTACGGATCGGTGTCGGCGGAGGCGTTCGAGATCGCTGCTCGAAACTCGTTGATGAGGCCGGAGCCGATGATCGACGACAGCGTGAGCTGACCGCCGCCCCCAAGGCTGTGGCTGTCGCCGCCGCTGTGCGGCACCGCGAGCGTCCCGATGCGGCCGCCATCGGTGATCCCCCAGCGCCAGTCGCCCCGCAACGCAAGCGTGTGGTTCTCGTTGACGCGATAATCGGCGCGGCCGAGCAGGGTGAGATTGTCGGACAGCTGGTCCGAGGGGATCGACCCGATCGTCGGCTGCAGGCCGTAGATCGAGTCGAGAATGTCGAGGAAGCGCGCGGCCGAATCGGGGCTTACGCCAAGTCCGTTGAGCGTGAAGTCGTCGGCCGACGTCAGCGACCGCACCGCGTCCATGCGGCGGCGCATCTGGAACGAGCCGAAGTAGAAGAGCTTGTTGCGCACCAGCGGGCCGCCCCAGCCGCCACTCACCTGATGCTGGGTGTAGCCCTGGCCGAAGATGCCGGCCTCCGCGTCCTCCCACTGGAGCTCAGGGTCGCGAAGCGAATAGGTGATCGAGCCGGTCGGCTGATTCGTTCCGCCGCGCGACGTCGACGCAATCTGGCCGCCGCTGAACTGGCCACGCGAGACATCGTAGGTGCTCGTGATCACTCGCGTGCTCCGGATCGCCTCCTGCGGCACGGTGGTGCCCGCGGTCGCGAGGCCATCGAGGGTGATCGCGTTCTGGTCCGGGCGCTGGCCGGCGATCGAGACACCGGCCGCAGTCGTGTCCGTCGCGTCGAGCGTGACGACGCCCGGAGCGAGCGCAGCGAGTGCGAGCGGATCGCTGCCGTCGATCGGAAGCCGCGCCACGAACTCGGCGAGCAGGGCGCGCTCGAGCGCACCGGGCTCGGGGCGATTGTTGTTCGGGACGGCCGCCTGCGCGACGATGGTCTGCGTCGCGAGCACGGCGGGCATGATGCTCATCGTGAAGTCCACGACGAGCCGGTCCTCATCACCCTGCCGGATCGCGATGACCTGACTCGGCGAGTAGCCGACGTGGCGCGCGGTCATCTGGTATCGTCCGCCGCCATCCGGGAAGAGGATCGTGAACTGCCCCTTGTCGTTGGTGGCGCGGACCCGCGTGATCTGCGTCTCGATCGAGGTCGCCTCGACTCGCGCGCCAGCCAGTGGGCGGCCGTCGGGAGAGAGCACGCGTCCGGTGATGATGTCCGTCGTGGTGCCGACCTGCGCCCACCCCGGTGCCGGGAGCGTGGCGAGCAGGGCGGCGGACAGCAGGAGACGGACTCTCATCAGGAAGCTCGACACGGGTGGCGGGGTGCACGCGACGAGCATGGATCGTGGCCCTGCAACGGGCGAAGGTGCGGACGCGTACCGATTGGACGGGCGGGCCGCCGTGCCGTTAAGGGCGAACACGGCCCTCCAGTCACCCGGACGGTGGGACGTCGCCGATCGCGCGTGCGCGCGCGACGATTCGATAATAGTTTGTTTCCCGGCGTCGAGGGGAACCCGCCCCGACGCATGTCTGGCTCAACCAGGGGGTTCGCATCAGGCACACGACAGGACTCGCGGTGAGATTCGTCGAGAAGCGAATGGCCACATGACGCAGTCAGAGCACCGTGGGGGTCCCGGGGCTCGGGGTTCCACGGGCAACTCGCCGGTGGAGACTCGTAACGAGGCCGTCGCGCGCCTCGAGGGAGATCTCGAGAAGCTGCGTGCGCTCCTGCGCGAGCACATGCTCCAGCGCGAAGCGGTGGAGGAGGAGCTGCGCGCGAGCGGCGAGCAGTACCGGATGCTCGCGGAGTCGATCGAGGACATGGTCTCCCTGCACGCCGATGACGGCACGATCCTCTACGTGTCGCCGTCGTGCACGAAGCTCACCGGCTACGCGCCGCACGAGTACCTCAGCGGCGCAACGTTCAGCTTCATTCATCCCGAGGACCATGCCCTCGCGCACGCCGGGATGGAGACCGTGCTGCGAGGCGAATCGCCGACCCTCGAGCTCCGCGCCGTCTGCAAGGACGGCACGCACCGCTGGGTCGAGATGCGCCCCCGGCTCGTTCCGGCGGAGGGGCGGGCCCCGCGTCGGATCCTCAGCGTCACGCGCGACATCGAGCAGCGCCACCGGGCCGAGGAGGCCCTGCGTCGCGCGGAAGACCGCTACCGCGCGCTGTTCCTTCGCGCTTCCCACGGCATCTACCGCACGACCCCCGACGGCACCTTCGTGGACGTGAACCCGGCACTCGTGCAGATGCTGGGCTACGATCGCCCGGACGAGCTGCTCGGAGCGAACGTCGGGAACGTGGCGTTCCGCGATCCGGCCGACCAGGCGAGTGTCCTCGCGCGGCTCTCGGCCGGCGGGCTGCGTGACTGGGCTGAAGTGCGCTGGGTGATGCGCGACGGTACGCCGATTTCCGTGCGGCTCGCGATGCACGCGGTGCGGAACGACGACGGGACGCTGGAGGGATACGAGGTCATCGCCGAGGACGTCACCGAGCGGCAGCGCCGCGAGGAGCTGTTGCGACGCGGCGAGCGGATGGCCAGCCTCGGCACGACGCTCGCCGGTGTCGCGCACGAGCTCAACAATCCTCTCGCGGCGATCGGTGGGTTCGCCCAGCTCATGCTCCGCGAGACCACGGCGTCCGACGAGGACCGCGCGGCGCTCCAGACGATCCATCACGAATCCAACCGCGCCGCAAAGATCGTTCGCGACCTGCTCACCTTCGCGCGCCGGGAGGAGAGCCAGCAGCGTGAGCGGATCGACCTGAACGATGTCATCGGCTATCTCATGGCCACGCAGCGCTACGCCATGGAAACGCGGGGCATCGAGCGGGAGCTGAAGCTCGCCGCCGACCTGCCGGCGGTATTGGCCGAGCGGACGCAGATCGAGCAGGTCGCGCTCAACCTCCTCGTCAACGCGCGGCAGGCGCTCGAGGCGATGATCGATGCTCCGGCGGAGATCGGCAGTGGTCCACGGCAACGGACGCCGCGCATCGGAGTTCGCACGTGGACCGAGGGGCGCCGGGTGATGCTCGAGATCTCCGACAACGGTCCGGGCATTCCAGCGGAGCTCCGCTCGCGCATCTGGGATCCGTTCTTCACGACGAAGGCCGAGGGCGAAGGCACGGGCCTTGGACTCGCGATGGTTCACGGGATCGTGACGGGATACGACGGATCGATCGAGGTCGAGAGTGACGTCGGGTCGGGCACGCGGTTCATCGTGTCGCTGCCCGCCGACAGCCGCCCGGCGCCGCCGGTGCAGACCGAGGTGCGGGGCAACACGACACCTCCCCGCGAACAGGCCGCGCGCGCCCTCGACATCCTCATCGTCGAGGATGAGCCCGGAATCCGGCGTGTCCTGACGCGTTACTTCGCATCGCGCGGCCATGCGGTGCTCTCCGCGCGGGACGGGGCGGAGGCCGTGAAGCTCGCGCGCCAGAGCGCCTTCGACGTCGTCATCTGCGACCTCAGGCTCACCGGCATCATGGACGGCTACGAGGTCGTCAGCCGGATCAGGGCCCTCCCTACCGGTGTACGGACCAGGTGCATCATTATGAGCGGCGGCGGTTCCGAGGCCGTCGCGACGCTGCGCAACGACACGGTCGTCGTGTCGGCAGTGATTGAGAAGCCGTACGACATCGAGGAGCTGCGCAGGGCCGTCGAAGGGTAGGCGGCTCGCCGCGGTAGCTGTTCCCACTCCCAGTCCGGTACCATCGAATGAGCATTCTTTCCCTTGCCATGCTCGCGCTGCTCCAGCAACCCGCGCCGGCAGCGCCGCAGAGTCTCCCGGCATCGCCGGTCACCCGCATCGTCGTGCAGCCCGCGGCGCGGACCGTCACCGCGGGAGACTCGCTGCAGCTGTCGGCGCAGGCGCTCGACGCGTCGGGCCAGCGCATTGGCAACGCGGTGATCCGCTTCCAGCCCACCGGCGGCGAAGGCCAGGCCGGCATCGATTCGACGGGGAAGATCATCGCGAGCTCGGTCGGAAAGATCCCGATCAACGTCGTCGCACTCGTGCCCGGAACGCGGCCGAAGTTCGAGGCGATCGAGATCCGGATCCTGCCGGGGCCGGCAGCGCGCATCGATGTGCAGACGCCGGTCGGGAAGATCGTCGTCGGGCAGCAGCTGCGGCTCAGCGCACTTCCCTTCTCCGCGGTGAACGATCGTTCCCACGATGAGATCCGGTGGACGAGCAGCACGCCCGCCGTCGCCCGCGTGGATGCGGATGGCATGCTGAGCGCCCTCGCGCCAGGGCGCGCCGTGATCACTGCCGCCGCAGGAACCGCGAAAGCGACGATCCCTGTACAGGTGCTCGCGGCGACCATCACGTCGGTCGCGATCGCTCCCGTGAAGCCGCGCGCGCGGCAGGGCGATGTCATCAGGTTCTCCGTCAGTGCGAGGGGCGCGGGCGGCGCCGCCGTCACCGGCCTCACGCCGACGTGGACGGTGTCGCCCGGCAACGGCGTCATCGAGGCGGACGGCAGCTTCGTCGGCTACGAGCCCGGCGACTATCTCGTCACCGCCAACCTCGGAGCGCGCTCGGCGAGCACCATCGTGCGGCTCGAGGAGCGCGACGTGCGCCGCTCGGTGAGCGTCGTCGGCCGGCTGCCGCGCACGAAGTTCCCGACATCGGAAGTCTGGATTCATCCGAACGGCACGGTTGCCTACCTCGGCACACACGGCGGCGGCGATCGCGTCTACACGATCGACATCAGCAATCCGGCAACACCGGTGATCGTGGATTCCATCGTGGCGAACACGCGCCTCGTCAACGACATGATGACGACGCCGGACGGGAACTACATGGTCTTCACGCGCGAGGGCGCCGCCGATCGAAAGAACGGGATCGTCATCGCGGATACGCATGATCCGCTGCACCCGAAGGAGATCGCTCACTTCACGGAAGGCGTGACGGCTGGCGTGCACTCGGCATACGTCCACCAGCAGGCGAAGTACGGCACGCACGTCTACCTCACGAACGACGGCACCGGCGCCATCCACGTCATCGACATCAACGACCCGAAGAATCCAAAGCAGGTCTCTGAGTTCCGTACGGCCCGGCCCGACGCTGCACGCTACGTCCACGACATCGACCTGCACGACGGGCTGCTCTATGCGAGCTACTGGAACGACGGGCTCGTCATCCTCGACGTCGGCAACGGCGTCAAGGGAGGCAGCCCCGACAAGCCGGTGCTCGTGTCGCAGTTCAAGTACGACCTCGACTCGCTGTATCGCGAAGTGGAGCAGGTGTCCGCACCGGGCTTCGACCGCGGGACACACACGGCGTGGCGTCAGCGCGGCGGGAAGTACGTGTTCATCGGCGATGAGGTGTACCGCAACGGCAACGTCCAGGGTGCGAAGGACGCGGCCGCCAATCGGATGTACGGGACTCTACAGGTAATCGACGTCAGCGACCTCTCGCGCCCACGCTCGGTGGCGTGGTACAAGCCGGAGAACGGCGGCGTGCATAACTACTGGGTGGTCGCCGACACACTCTACATGGGTGCTTATGATGGCGGCTTCCGCGTGTTCGACATCTCGGGTGAGTTGAAGGGTGACCTCCGCGCGCAAGGGCGCGAGATCGCGTCGCTGAACACCGCGGACCTCCAGGGCAACGTGGCCAACGCCGCGTTCACGTGGGGTGTCGTGGTGAATCCGAAGGACGGGCTTGCCTATGTCAACGACTTCAACAACGGGCTCTGGATCGTTCGCGTGAATCCCAAGGCGCGCCCGATCGTTCCGTGAGGGCGATCATTCGCATCGTGCGCACATCGGCGACGACTCGTCCCATCGCAACGAGCGCGGGGCTCGTCGTGGGAGTGCTTGTCGCGGCTGCGGGTGGGTGTGCACCGCGGGCCGCGGACCATGCGACTCGGCTCGGGGTTCCAGCGCGGCCGTCCGACGCGACGCCGTCGGTCACTGGCATGCCGCGCCTCGCGGGTGCGGCGTACCACGTGCTGGTCGCATCCGAAGGGGTCGATCGGATCGCGCACATCCGCTTCGAGCCGGGGTGCGCGACGGTGCCGTGCGCACGCGTCACCGCCGAATCGAGGATCGGGCGGAATCCCGCGGAGCCCGCGGGTCCGCACGGATTGGCGGTATCCCCCGATCGGCGGCACTACTACGTGACGACCGCCCACGGCTTCCCGAACGGAGAGCTGTGGAAGTACACGCTGGCCGGTGACAGCCTCAAGGGCACCGTGAAGCTCGGTGCATTCCCCGCGACGCTGCAGGTCTCGCCGGATGGCGCGTACGCATGGGTAGTCAACTTCAACCTGCACGGCGACATGGTGCCGTCGTCGGTCTCGGTGGTTTATCTCGAGGACATGCTGGAGGTCGCGCGGATCCGGACCTGCACGATGCCGCACGGCTCGCGGCTCACCGCCGATGGTTCGCGCCACTATTCGGCGTGCATGATGGATGATGTGCTCATCGAGATCGACACGAAAACGATGGCGGTCTCCCGGCACTTCATGGTCGCCGCGGGGGGCGAGCACGGGATGGGTGGCCCTCCCCGCCAGCACGGAGCTGCACACGGTGCCGGCCACGGCATGGAGACGCCGAAGTCCGGCGACGCGGGCTGCTCGCCGACGTGGGCCCAGCCGAACGCCGATGGATCGCGGATCTATGTCGCGTGCAGCAAGTCGAGCGACGTCGTGGAGATCGACGGCCGGAGCTGGGCGCTGCGCCGCCGAATCCCGATGGGTCCGGGCGTCTACAACCTCGCGCTCACGAGCGACGGGTCGCGCCTCGTCGCGACGAACAAGCGGGGGCAGTCCGTGTCGATCGTGGACGTCGCAACCGGGCGAGAGCTTGCGCGAATCCCCACGACGCGCAGAATTCCGAGTGGCGTCGCGCTCTCCGCCGACGATCGCTATGCCTTCGTGACGCTCGAGGGGATCGGCGCGGAGCCCGGCACGGTGGAGATCATCGACCTCGTGACATTGAAGAGCGTCGCGTCCGTGGACGTCGGACAGATGGCTGGCGGAATCGACTTCTGGAAGATGGAGCCGACCGGCTGATCGCGGGGGGACCGCATGGACAGATGGGAACGCGAGGGCCCGCCGGAGAACGTCGGCAGCATGGCGGTTGAAGCGCGCGCCGCCGTCGACCTTCAACAGATGGTGATCCCGTCCGTACCGGATGCCGTTGCCGCCGCCCCCGCAGATGAAACGATCTTCACCGTGCTCGCAGGCCATGTCCGAACCCGATCTTCCGCGCACCTGTGGATCACGGCTGCGATCGGGCTGATCGATTCAGTGGCGCTTGCGCTGGCGCGGCCTGGGCTGTGGTGGGTCTCAGCCGCATTCGCGGGGGCGACGGCGTACGCCGTCTGGGGGCTCGCTGATCGGAGGCTGGCCGATCTTGCGCATGCCGAACCCGGGCCTTCCCCTGTTTCTCCCGGACGCCGGAAATGGGTCCGGCTCGCGTTGCGCGGAATCAAGGGGCTGGCGGTAGTGGTGGGTATTGCCGCAGTGTTGGCAGCAGCCGCGGGCTTTCTCGGCGCTGCCCTCGGCCGACCCGGTCACGGCTAGCCGGGTCGGCGTCGAGCCCACCTGCGTGCTCAGCCGGTCTGAACCACCGCCGATTCAAATGTCCGGTTATGGGATTCGGGATTCCCACCCGCGGCCATCACTGGCTGAAACCGGAATGGCGGCGGTCGCGTAACCCCTTCGAGCGCTTGAACTTTTGTACTGGCAGGGTACGGCACGGACCTTCCCTTAGGACCCCGTGACAGGCAGGACCTCTTTCGAATCCGGAACCGATCCATGGATATCCCTCGCGAACCAGCGAAGAAGCACAAGAAATACATCTGGCCGGGCATCGGCCTGCTCGCCATTGTGGCCGTCACCGTCGGCGTCTCCAACATGGAGAAGCGCGCACCGACGGTTCCGCGGGCAACTCTATGGATCGACAGTGTCCGGCGAGGTGAGCTCCTCCGCGAAGTCAGTGGCAATGGGACGCTGGTCCCCGAAAACATCCGCTGGATCTCCGCCGTCACCTCCGGGCGCGTCGAGCAGATCCTCGTCCGGCCGGGAGCTACGGTGCAGCCCGGGACAGTGCTGATGGTGCTCACCAATCCGGACGTGCAGATGGAGCAGCTCAACGCCCAGCGGCAGCTCAGCGCCGAAGAGGCGACGCTCGTCAACCTCCGCACATCGCTGGAGACTCAGCGGCTCCAGCAGGAGGCGGCCGTCGCGCAGGCCAAGGCGGCGTACTCCGACTCGAGGCGGCAAGTCGGCATCAACGAGCAGCTCGCGAAGGACAAGATGATCCCGCAGGCCGACATCGATCGGAGCCGGGAGCAGATGGAAGATCTCGAAACGCGCTACAAGAACGCCGAGCAGCAGCTCAAGCTCATGGCCTCGGCCATTCCCGGCCAGCTGCAGGCGCAGGTTGACCAGATCCAGCGCGCCCGGGCGATCGCGGAATTCCAGCGAGTGCGCACGGCATCGATGCAGGTGACCGCGGGGTCGGGCGGTACGCTCACCGAGCTCCCGCTGGAGATCGGACAGTGGGCCAATTCAGGGGCGACGATCGCAAAGGTCGTCGAGCCGGGGCGCCTCAAGGCGGTGCTGCGTATTCAGGAGACCCAGGCCCGCGATCTCACCCTCGGCCAGACCGCGCAGATCGACACCCGCAATGGCGTCGTGACGGGGAAAGTCGTACGTATCGATCCCGCGTCACAGGGCGGAACGGTCGGCGTCGATGTGTCGCTGGAGGGCCCGCTGCCTCCGGGCGCCCGCCCCGACCTCAGCGTCGATGGCAAGATCGAGATCGAGCGGCTGCCCGATGTGCTCTACATGGGTCGCCCCACGATCGGCCAGGCGGAAAGCACCGTCGAGCTGTTCAGGTTGACCCCGGACGGCAAGGAAGCCGAGCGGGTGAAGGTGACCTTCGGCCAGACCTCGGTGAACGCGGTCGTGATCAAGGCCGGCCTGAACGTGGGCGACAAGGTCGTGCTGTCCGATGTGCCGAACGTCGAAGGCCAGAACAAGATTCGAATCGAAGGCTGACCGAAACCTCGGCGACTCACAGCCGTTCTGTGGGTTGCGGGTGTCAAAGCAAGGGCGGCCCGGTATCGGCCGCCAACCATTCCCTTCAGACCAACCCTCCACGCCGGGTAGGCTCCCCCATGGACAACGGAAACAAGCCCCTGATCCACCTCGAGAATGTGAAGAAGGTCTTCTACACGGACGAAGTGGAGACCCACGCGCTCTCGAACGTGCATCTGGACATCAACGCCGGTGAATACCTCGCGATCGCCGGACCGTCTGGTGGCGGCAAGACGACGTTGCTGTCGATCCTCGGGTTGCTCGATACCCCGACGGACGGCACCTACCTCCTCGACGGCAAGCCGGTGAGCGGCCTCACGGCCTCGCAGCGCGCCCATGTCAGGAACCGGCAGATCGGTTTCATCTTCCAGGCCTTCAACCTCATCGGCGACCTGACGGTCTTCGAGAACGTCGAGCTTCCGCTGACGTACCGCGACATGCCGAGCGCCGAGCGGCGCGATCGCGTGCGGGCGGCGCTCGAGCGGGTCGGGATGGCGCACCGGTCGAACCACTATCCATCGCAGCTCTCCGGCGGTCAGCAGCAGCGTGTCGCTGTCGCGCGCGCCGTCGCTGGCGACCCGCTGATCCTTCTTGCCGACGAGCCGACGGGTAACCTCGACTCGACGAACGGCGAAGCCGTGATGGAACTGCTCCGCGAGCTGCACGCTGGTGGCGCGACGATCTGCATGGTGACGCACGATCCGCGGTATGCGCGTCACGCCGATCGCTCCATCCATCTCTTCGATGGCCAGGTCGTGGACGAGAACGTCGCGGTCGTCTGACTCGAAATCTCGCATGACCCCGGGGCCCCTGCCCCGGGGTCGTACATCGAGAGCTGAAAACGAAGTGCACAGTTGACAGTTCTCAGTGATCAGTGCACGGTGACCTGAACTCGGATCGCGCTCACTGTAAACTGTAAACCGTGAACTGATGACCGTTCACTACGTTTTCAGCTCCAACCTCCGTATTCCCCGATGATCTCCCTCCGCAACATCGAGAAAGCATTCGACGCCGGCCCGACCCGCACCTGGGTGCTTCGCCGCGTGAACCTCGACATCAAGCAGGGTGAGTTCGTCACGATCATGGGGCCGTCCGGCGCCGGGAAGTCAACGTTGCTCGGCATCATCGGGATGCTGGATGGCGCGTGGACGGGTGAGTACGGGCTGTTCGAGCACAAGGTTCACAAGATGAGCGTCAAGCAGCGAGCGGAGCTCAACAAGCAGTACATCGGCTTCGTCTTCCAGCAGTACCACCTTCTGGACAGCCTGACGGTCGCGGAGAATCTCGACATCCCGCTGTCGTACCGGAACATCAAGCGGCACGAGCGCGAGGCGCTCGTGGCCGACTCGCTCGATCGCTTCGGGATCGTCGGAAAGAAGGACCTGTATCCCAGCCAGCTCTCGGGCGGCCAGCAACAGCTCGTCGCGGTGGCCCGCGCCGTCGTCGCCGCGCCGAAGATCATCCTCGCCGACGAGCCCACGGGGAACCTCCACTCGGCCCAGTCGCGCGAGATCATGGAGCTCTTCCGACGGCTGAATGCCGAGGGGACCACGATCATCCAGGTCACCCACTCGGAGACCAACGCGCTCTACGGCAGCCGGGTGATCGAGCTCAAGGACGGGTGGGTCGTTGACGACCGGCCCGTGCACGCCGACGTCGCGGCAGCGCCAGCCTGAGGAGCGGGCAGCGACACGCAGGGTCGTCGGCCTCGCGATGATCGCGCCGCGCCTCCCCTATCCGCGCGCTCGTTCCACCGGCATATCTTCCGACCCCAGCCGTTGTCGGCAGGCGGGTGCGGCACCGCGACCCCTGCCGCGGTGCGGCTCCGGCTCCCCAACCCGAGAGGTATCGGATGCCCATCTACAAGACGGCGAGCTTCCTCGTCCGCGCCGGGAGCATCGACCGGTGCACCGAGGCAGTGCGGCAGTTCGTGGCGGAGATGCAGCGGACAGAGCCCGGTACGCAGCTCTACCTGTCGATGCAGGATCAGGTGAACCCGCACCGCTTTCTCCACGTCTTCGTCTTCGAGAACGAGCGCGCGGAGGCCCTGCACCGTGATGCGCCATCGACCAAACGATTCACCGAGCTGCTGTTTCCCGAGCTGATCGGCGACGTCAAATTCGGCGACTACACCCTCGTCGCGACGACCTGATCGCGGCGCGTGGCCGGCGACCGGACGATGTCACCTCCCACCCGCGCCTCCCCGATCCGTGCCGACCGCAACGCCCCGCATTCTCATCGCCGACGACCAGCCCGATGTCCTGGAGGCGCTTCGCCTCCTCCTCAAGGGCGAGAACTTCCAGGTCGAGACCGCGAGCTCTCCGCGAGGAGTCATCGCCGCGCTGGAGATGACGGAGTTCGATGCGCTGCTCATGGATCTCAATTACGCGCGTGACACGACGTCCGGGCGCGAGGGGTTCGATCTCCTCACGCGCCTGCAGGCGACGGACGCGACGCTTCCTGTCGTCGTGATGACGGCGTGGGGAAGCATCGACGGCGCGGTCGAGGCGATGCGCCGCGGTGCGCGCGACTACATCGAAAAGCCGTGGGACAACGCACGGCTCCTCGCGACGCTGCGCACCCAAGTGGAGCTCGGGCAGGCACTGCGTCGCGGCCAGAGGCTCGAGACGGAGAACCAGCTGCTCCGCGGCAAGGGACTCCCGATGCTCATCGCCGAGTCGCGCGCGATGCAGCCGGTCGTCCGCCTCATGGAGCGCGTCGCGAAGTCGGACGCCAACGTCCTCATCACGGGCGAGCACGGCACCGGAAAGGAAGTGGTCGCCCGCTGGCTGCACGGGGCATCGGCCCGCGCGGCACAGCCGCTCATCACGGTCAACGCCGGCGGTATCTCCGAGGGCGTCTTCGAGAGCGAGCTGTTCGGCCATGTGAAGGGCGCGTTCACCGATGCGAAGACCGACCGCGTCGGGTGCTTCGAGCTCGCGGACACGGGCACACTCTTCCTCGACGAGATCGCGAACGTCGGCATGAAGCAGCAGGCCAAGCTCCTTCGCGTCCTCGAGAGCGGCGAGCTCCAACGGGTCGGCTCATCGCGCACCCGCAAAGTGGATGTGCGCGTCTTCTCGGCCACCAACGCCGCGATCACGACGGAAGTCTCGGAAGGCCGCTTCCGCGAGGACCTGCTCTACCGGCTCAATACGGTGGAGATCCAGCTTCCCGCGTTGCGCGACCGGAAGGACGACATCCCCATCCTCGCAGCGTATTTCCTCCGCGAGCAGGCCGGCCGGTATGGAAAGAAGGTGACGTCATTCTCGCAGGAGGCGATGCAGCTGCTCCTGTCGCACCCGTGGCCCGGCAACGTGCGCGAGATGCGGCACGCGGTCGAGCGCGCCGTGCTCATGTCACAGGGCGATGTCGTGGATACCGCCGCGCTCGAGCTTCGGGCGAAGACCGACGGCGGTGCGAAGCTCGACGACATGACCCTCGAGGAGGCCGAGCGCTTCCTCATCCGGAAAACGCTCGCCCGATCCGACGGGAACGTCAGTCGCGCCGCGGAGGCACTGGGGCTGAGCCGCAGCGCGCTGTACCGGCGTATCCAGCAGTATGGACTATGATCAGGGCGGTCGAGCGAAGCCCCCGCGACTGAGGTACGAGCGGAAGATCCTCCTGCTCGCGCTGGCGGGCGGGCTCCCGGCGCTGATCGTCCTCCAGCTCGTGCTGTGGTCGCAGGATTTCTCCGCGAAGGTGCAGTGGACGTCGGCCGTGCTCATCGGCGGCGCATGGCTCGCGACGGGGCTCGCCGTGCGCGAGCGCGTCGTCCGCCCGCTGCAGATCCTGTCGAACCTCCTCGCCGCGCTGCGCGAAGGGGACTACTCCATTCGCGCACGGGGCGCCGGATTCGACGATGCCCTCGGGCTTGCGTTCGCCGAGGTGAACGCATTGAGCGAGCCGCTCCGCGAACAGCACCTCGGCGCGCTCGAAGCGACGGCCTTTCTTCGCAAGGTCATGGCGGAGATCGATGTCGCCGTGTTCGCACTCGACGAGGAGCGGAAGCTGCGCCTCGTCAACCGCGCGGGCGAGCGGCTGCTCGCGCAGCCGTCGGAGCGGCTGCTCGGCCGCAGCGCCGACGGGCTGGGTCTGGAGCGCTGCCTCACCGGGGAGCCGCGCCGGGTCATCGAGGCCGCCTTCCCCGGTGCGAGCGTCGGGCGGTGGGAGCTGCGTCGAAGCACGTTCCGGCAGGGCGGAATGCCGCACCAGCTCATCGTGCTGACGGACCTCAGCAAGACGCTTCGGGAAGAAGAGCGGCAGGTGTGGCAACGGCTCGTGCGCGTGCTGAGCCACGAGATCAACAACTCTCTCGCGCCGATCAAGTCCATCGCCGGCAGCCTTCAGGGAATCCTGAAGCGCGTGCCCGTCCCCGCGGACCGCGACACGGACCTCGAGCGCGGACTCAGCGTCATCTCCGGGCGAGCGGAAGCCCTCAATCGATTCATGGCCGCTTACGCACGCCTCGCGCGACTACCGCGGCCGCAGCTCGGGTCCCTCGATGTGGGTGACTGGGTGCGACGCGTCGTCGAGCTCGAGAAGCGATTGCCGGTGCGCGTCGTCGAGGGGCCGGCGCTGGCGATCCAGGCCGACGGCGACCAGCTCGATGGGGCGCTGATCAATCTCGTCGGCAACGCGGTAGACGCGTCGCTGGAGACGGGAGGGGGCGTCTCGGTCTCGTGGACGCAGCTCGACGGCGTCGTCGAGGTGTTGGTACTGGATGATGGGCCCGGGCTCACCGACACCGAGAACATCTTCGTGCCGTTCTTCACGACGAAGCTGCACGGCACCGGCATCGGCCTCGCGCTGAGCCGCCAGATCGCCGAGGCGCACAACGGAAGTCTGACGCTCGAGAATCGACGCGACCAGCGCGGGTGTCAGGCGACGCTGCGAATCCCGGTGTGATCACCGGACTGTCCGCCCGCCCGTCGCTCGACGTGCGGGCACAACCGCACCGGCGTTAGCTTTCGACATGTCGAATTTTCCTGCATGGTGGGCCGGGCTCGCCGCGCTGCTCGTCGCGATAGCAGGGTGTGCCGAGAAGAAGACCGGTGACGGTTTCGTTCGTGGCACCGGGCTTCGCGTTACCGAGCTTCCAGTCCCTGCGAGAGTCGCGATCTACGACGCGGCGGTGAAGAGCGCGTTCGATGTCGGACCAGGCCTGACGCTGCTGCTCGATCCGCGCCTCCTCCCGCGCACGAAGGGGCTCGGCCCGGGGACGCCGGTTCCGAAGGGTGTCGTCGAAGCGTTGCGGGAGCGCGGCATCGTTCAGGGCACCTGCCAGCCGCCCGGGGAGTTGGCGAAGGAAGCCGCGCGGTGCGATGTCGCGAACCCGGGCTACATCGTGCGGTTCTCGGATATCTTCGGGATGGCCGGCGACTCGGTGCAGGTTCACGTCGCTGTCGAGCGTTACAACACCAGCACGTCAGCCAACGCCGAAGTCATGCGCTTCGAGAAGGCATTCCAGGTCGTCGGTTCGGGCGGGAACTGGCGAGTCGTCCGTCAGGGCCGAGTCACCGCCCTGACGGAACGCGAATAGGCTCCTGGAATCTGATCGCTCGGCGATCGTGATTCCGGGAGCCTTTCCGTCTGGCGCGCTGGGTCGGGACTACCTCAGCAACGGAGCGATTGCTCGCCCCGGGGCGTGGTTACTCGGTCGCGGGTGCCGCTACCGGTGCGGCGACCGGCGTTGCAATGACGCCCTTGCCGCGGCTCGCCCAGTGCTGGCGCGTGACGGCCGGCATCGCCTTGCGAACCAGATGTTCCTTGTAGTAGGTCACTATGCGATGGCGGACGGAGTCCTGCGTGTCGGTCGTCGCGGCCTGGAAGGGCGCGTATCGGTGCCCGTCGCCGGACACACCAAACCACCACCAGGGCTCAGCGCCCGGGGTGCGCCGCTTCTCGACCGTGCACGTGTAGGTCAGGTCGCCGTCCTTGAAATCGAAAGCCTTGATCATCAATCTCTCCGCACCGGGTGACCTGCAATGTAACCTTTTTCACTCGTTTGCGCCTGTGTAATCCTCGGCCGGCGATCGAAACCCGAACGGGGTGGATCGCCGTAAGGTCGTGAAAGCGACCAACTTGCCGCTCCTGTTGCCCTTACCGTCCCGATGGAGATTCCCATGGATGAACTGCTCCGCGAACTGTCGCGCGTGCCCCTTCGCGAACAGCTCCTCGTCCTCACCGCAATGGCCAGCGTCCTGGCCCTCGGGTTCGGGTTCGTCGGGGCAACCATCGGGGCGTATTTCGGGGGCCGGATCGGCGCCAGGCGAGCCGTTGCGGCCATGCGGCGTGAGGCGCCGGCGATTCCCGCGAACCAGATGGACGAGGTCCGGCACGCACTCGACGCGATTGCGCTCGAGGTAGAACGGATCTCGGAGGGCCAGCGGTTCACTGCCCGGCTGGTGGCGGATCGTGTTGGGCAGGCCCAGGGGCCCGTTCACCGGCGTGACGGAGGGTCGGTCACGCCGCACTGACCCCTCGGCCGTTGCGGGCCGGAGGGGACTGATCAGCGGCGAAGAACGGAGCGGTAGGAAACCACGAGGGGACCATCGCGGCCGGCGCGGGTCTCCGGCCAGAGCGTCAGGGCCCGACCGTCGCTCGAGCGGAGGTGGACGCCGCGCGTTGGAAGGTCGTTGACGAGGTCGGCCGATCCGAGCAGTGCACCCGGCGCGAGCGCACCGAGGATCGAGTCGGCCGTACTGCCGTGGATCGCTGGCAGCGTGGCCCGAACGATCTGCTCGAACTTGTCGGGGCGGCGCGTCCGTGCCTCGGGCGTGTCGAAGTACACGGTGACCGTGTCGCCGGCGCGGATCGCGAACATTCCGCCCTCGAGCTCCGTGCGGCCGTCCATGACCAGCGGGGGCGCGGGGGTGGCCGGCAGCGCTGCGGACACTGGGGCCGGCGGAACGGCAGCAGGCGCCATTGGGCCAGACTCGGACACGGCCGGCGCTGCGGGCGCTCCGACCGGGATCACGGGGACAGCCGCCGACATCCCCAGCGCGGAGTCGGGACGCGGCGTGGCGGAGTCGGGCTGCTGTGCAACGGCCGGTGCGGGTGCCGGTGTGGAGCCGGGGAGCGATTCGACGAGCGCCTTGGTGGTCGCCGCCATCAACTGCGGGACAGCCGGGAGCGCGCCCTGTCGGTACGCGGCGAGCCCTGCGCGGGCGCCGGCCGCGACGACGCCGATCACCACCGCAACGACAGCGACCTGCCCGAGGATGCGATTCCGGTGCGCGATCCGTGCGTCGCGCGCAGCGCGACGGCAGTGAAGGCAGACCGTCGTTCCAGGGCGGAGGTCGTGGTGGCAGGGGTCCGGCACGCGTTGCGGCATGTGTGTAGGCAGTGGTGTCATGGGATCAGGGCTCGCGCGGAGCGGAGCGAGGCGGCGGGTCCCTGGGTAATGACGGCGCTCATTCTGACACTCGGGTGACGAGTAATCCCGACGCCCCGCAACGCTCGGTGATGTGCGACACTGCATCGCATCGATGCGGTGGCGGCGCCCGTTCGCAGCGCTCGGTCATTAGTATCTTGTGACCGCACTCCCACTCCCGGCCCGATTGCCCGTGGCGCTCACCGCGACGATCCACAACTTCGAGATCCAGCTTTCCGACGTGGACCGCGGCGTTTACGAGTCGCTCGCGCTTCGCGTGGCCCGGCATCCCTCCGAGACGGAGGAGTACCTCATGACGCGAGTGCTTGCGTACTGCCTGGAGTACGTCGAAGGGATCGCGTTCTCGAAGGGACTCTCCGAGCCGGATGAACCGGCCCTCTCGGTTCGCGATCTCACCGGTTCGCTGCGCGCGTGGATCGAAGTGGGCGCTCCGGACGCGGCGCGGCTCCACAAGGCGAGCAAGGCGGCGCCACGCGTCGTCGTGTACATGCACAAGGATCCTACCCACTTCGTCCGTCAGCTTGCGGGCGAACGGATCCACCGGGCGGAAGCGCTGGAGCTCCTCGCGGTCGATCGCGAGATCCTCGCCGCGCTGGTAGACCACCTCGACCGGCGAGTCGCCTTCGACCTCTCAGTCACCGATGGGGACCTGTATGTCACTGTCGATGGGCAGACGTTCACCGGACGCATGCACCGCCACATGCTCACGGCGGCGAAATAATGGTGCGCTGGGATGACCCTGACATGACACGGCGCACGTGAGGATGCCGTCGCGATGACGGCGGGCGAAGTCCGCGCGACACCGACCCCCGACTTCCGTGAACGCGCGACGCTCTCGGTCGTTCGCGGGGCGCTGCTGATCATTCTCGCGGTGGGCCTCATCGGCCTGCTCGCCGAGCTGCTGCTGATCGATCACGTCGAGGATCCGTGGCAGCGGCTGCCGATCTTCCTCATTATCGCGAGCCTCATCATTCTTTCGTGGCACGTCGCGGAGCGAAGCGCGCTGAGCGTCCGGTTCCTCCAGGGCACGATGGCGCTCTGCATCGTCGCGGGCGGGCTCGGGCTGCTGCTTCACTTCAATGGCAACATCGCCTTCGAGCTCGAGATGCAGCCAGCGGCCAGCGGATGGCCGCTGTTCCGGGAGGCGCTCAAGGGGGCGACGCCGACGCTCGCCCCCGGGGCAATGGTGCAGGTCGGGCTCATCGGGCTCGCGTACGCGTTTCGGCATCCGGTGCTGGGGCTGAATGGCGAGCGGTAAGCGGCGAGCGCTGAGCAGCCAGCGGTCAGCCGTTAGCCATGGAGCTACCCGCACGCTCGCGGTGGGTATCCGGGACGGAAACTGCCAGCTCAGAGCGGATAGCGGATAGCGAACAGCTTCGGGCTGTCGGCTGCTGGTAGTGCGCGATACGGTTGGAAAGGCGTGCGACGAGCGGCAAGCAGCTTGGCCGCGGGCTTTCAGGCTAGCTGCACGTGCGTGGTTTGGAACGACGGAACGACAAGGGCCACGATTCACTGCCCGTTCCGCATTCCTTCCCCCGAGTTCCGCCGTGGCAAGTCTCTGAAGGCTGGCAGCTCAGCTGCTAGCCGCTCGTCGCACGTCTTTCCAATCGTCCAGCCACGCCACCAGCAGCGCGTAGCTGACCGCAAGTAGCAGTCAGCTCTCGGCTGTCCGCTGCTCATGGTGCTCGATATGGTCGGAAAAACCGTGCGACGAGCGGCAAGCAGCTTGGCCACGAGCTCCGCCGGTACCTTCTTGCAGTCACGCAGTTGCCCAGCCGCGATCCCTCCAGGTTTGTCAGCTACGAATTCCCCTTTCACTCAATTGCGCATGTTCCTTCGACGCCTCTCGCCAGTTGCCGCGCTCGTCATCGCCGCTGCGTGTGCGCCACGCACCACGGTCCCTGCCGCTGGCAGCACAACCGGACCGTCGCCATATGGTGCCAGTTCAGCCCCGCCGGCCGGTGACAGCCTCGCGGCCATTCTCGCACGGGGGATGCGGATCGCCCAGCGCCATCGGGTGAGCGTCATCGACGAGCGTCGCTTCACGCACCGCGAGCTGTGGAGCGCGATGGCGCCCGCGCTCGCATCGCCGGTGCTGCGGAGCGAGGAGATCGGCCGGTCGATCAACGGGCGAGTCCTGCGAGCCGTCACCTTCGGGCAGGGCGCGACGAAGGTGCTGCTCTGGTCGCAGATGCATGGCGATGAGGCGACGGCATCGATGTCGCTTGCGGACATCTTCGCATTCCTCGCGAGCGGGGAGGCCGATCCGCTGCGCGACCGGCTCGCCCGCGAGCTGACCATCACGTTCGTCCCGATGCTCAATCCGGACGGCGCAGAGCTCTTCCAGCGCGAGAACGCGGCCGGAATCGACGTCAACCGGGATGGGAGGCAGCTGTCCACGCCGGAAGCACGTGCGCTGAAGGCGCTGCGCGACCGGATCGAACCGCACTTCGGGTTCAACCTGCACGACCAGAGTGCGCGCACGCGCGCAGGACCGAGCGGCTTGCCGTCGGGCATCGCGCTCCTCGCCCCTGCGCATGATGACAGCCGCAGCTACAACGAGACACGCGCCCGCGCGCGGCTTGTCGCCGCGACGATCGCCGGCATCCTCCAGCACGAGATCCCTGGGCGGATCGCGCAGTACGACGACACGTTCAATCCGCGCGCCTTCGGCGACCTGATGCAGCAGTGGGGAACGAGCACGGTGCTGATCGAGAGCGGCGCATTGCCCGGCGATCCGCAGAAGCAGCGGCTCCGCGCCCTCAACGTCGCTGCGATCCTCGGCGCGCTCGACGCGATCGCGACCGGATCGTTTGCGAACGCAGATCCCGATGTGTACGAGAACCTGCCCCGGAACGCCGGAGGGGCGAGCGACCTGCTCGTCGTCGGAGGCCGGATCGTGCTCCCCGGGGTGCCACCGATGCTCGCCGACCTCGCGATCAACTACGATGATGCCGTCGCGCGAACCGGCGCGCGTGTACGGGATGTCGGCGACCTGCGCGAGATGGTCGCGATCGACACGCTCGATGCGACGGGACTGTTCCTTCATCCCACGAAGGCCGCCCTGACCCGCCGCTCCGGGAGCACGTGGCTCCAGCTCGGCGCACCGGCCGCGATCGAGCTGCGACGCGGAGAGAAAGGGAACAGTGCGCTCGTGCGACGCCTCGATCGCTAGCGCGGGCGAGTCCGCGGAATAGACGAAGGGGCTCCCACGCAGGAGCCCCTTCGCAATGACAGCCGGCGGCCGACCGTCACTCCATCTCGAACTCACGCTGGAACGCTACGGGGAAGACGAACGTCTTGGCGCGGGTGCGTGATTCCATCGCGTCGGCAACCCGCTCGAGGCGGGCGGGAATGGCGAGGATCTTCTCCTGCGCCTTCTTCCCCATGTCATTGAGCCCCTCGATCGCATCGATTGCCCAGTAACGGATCTGCTCCTCGACGATCTTGAGGTAGTCGCGCGGTCCGTAGATGCCGGCGCGACGAACGACATCGGCCATGTCGCGGAAGTACGGCATGTTCACCCCCGGCATGTCGATCGACGGCATGACGAGCGCGGCGGACTCGAGTCCGCGGTTGGGATCGCGCTGCAGCACCGCCTTGAAGATCTCGCGATAGAAGGCGTAATGGCGCGCCTCCTCCTTCGCGACGTTCGAGAGCACGGTGCCGATCTTCGGCTCGTACTCGCTGGCGAGCTTGCCGGTGTTCGCGTGGCTCACCTGGGTCGCGCGCTCCTGGAGCGACGTGTAGACGAAGACGCGGTAGGGATCCTTGTCCCAGGTCGGCTCGAAGCCGGCCTTGAGATACTCGAACTGCATGCGCTCGAGCTCGGGATTGTTCAGGATCTGGCTGTCACGCGTGTAGTCGTGCAGGACGGCGCCGTGGCGATCCTCCTCGGCCGTCCACAGGTTCGTCCATTTGGACCAGAAGCTGTCGCTCCCGAGGTAGACGGCGAGCAGCCGGTGGAAGTGTGGGAGGCCTTCCTCCGTGAGGAGGTTCAGCGCGAGGGCCACACGACCCGGGAGGCTGATCCCGCGCGCCCGCTCCCGGAGCTCGCGAATGTGGCGATCGGGATCGGTGTCCGGCGCCGGCGCGAGCAGCTCACTCGGGAACCAGAGGATGCGCTTGGCTTCATGGCTGACCATGAGCTCCTGGACCAGGGGCTCGAGGTCGTTGAGCACCTCGACTTTCGCGAGCACTTCGGTTGCGGGTGTCGTCATGCGGAAGGTGGGGGTCGCGGACCAACGGCAGTGGATCGGTCGAGGAGCGGCCGTCCGACGCTACATCACAACATAGTCGCAGAGAAGGTCCGCTCGGAATACCAGAGACGCGTTCGAGATGAGCAGCGTCCGCCGCGCTCACCCCACCGGGGCAAGAACCGAGCGCGAGCCGGAGGCCGGATGACTAACTTCCCGCGCCATGACCATCCCGCCCCCGTTCGACCGGCTGCGCGCGCGCGTGCTGATCCCCCTGATCCTCATCGCGAGCCTCGCGCTGATGCTCCTGACATGGGTCCATCCGGCGCTGCGCGCATTCTCCGAGACGACGATGGGGATGTCGCTGCTCGTCAACGGCGCGATCGTCCTCGTGCTCGTTCTCGCGGGGCGACGCGCGGGGCTGGACTGGGACCTCCTGCTCGGGCCGACGCTCCCGCACACCGAGTGGCGCCTGGCGTCCGTCGCACTCGCGCTCGGCGCACTGACGTATGGAACGTTCTACCTGCTCTGGGCACCGTTGTCGTTCTTCGCCCCCGAGTTCGTCCAATCGTATGCGCTCGAGGGAATGCCCGAGCTGCTTTCTCCCGGAAACCCCGGACGGCTCTTTCTCGAGGTCGTGGGGATCGCCGTCGTTGCGCCGGTGGCGGAGGAAATCCTCTTCCGCGGAATCCTCTTACACCTGTGGGCCGCCCGGTGGGGGACGACGACCGGTGTGGTCGTGAGCTCTGCCCTCTTCGCGATCCTTCACATCGAGTTCATCGGCCATTTCGTCTTCGGCCTGACGATGGCCGCCCTGTACATCCGGACGCGCAGTCTCTGGCTTCCGATCGCGGCGCACGTCCTGAACAACGCCGTCGTCATGGCACTCGTGCTTCCCGGCGCGCTCGAGGGCACACCGGCGGCGCCGACGACGATCGAGCAGTTCCGCGATGAGTGGCAGACGGGTCTCATCGCCCTCGTCCTCGGCGCGGCCGGGATGTACTGGTTCTGGCGCCGCTACTGGCCGCGTGGAGCATGGACATTGCCCTACCCTATCGCGATCGCGCCGCGGCCGGCGCTCGTCGAGAGCCCCGCGGCCCTGTTCGTCGACGCGCCCAGTGGAGACCAGCCATCATGACCCGACCGACCGCCACCATTCTCGCCCTCGCCGTAGCCGCGGCGGTCTCGGCGTGCGCCAGCGGAGCCGCGTCGTCGGCCGAGGGGACGACATCCGCGCCGCGCGCATCCCGCGCCGCGCTCCAGCCGACCTGCGCGACGCCGGATGATTCCACCGGAACATCGATGTCCGGCACCTTTGCCGGACGACCCGAGGCTTTCTATGCCGCGGGCTCGGCAACGCTTCGGGAGCTGGGATACGCGGTACTCGAGCACGCACCGCCGCGCGAGCTTATCACCGCGCCGAGCTACATCTGGCCGGCAGGGACCGAGAGCGAAGGGTGGCACGGCGCCGAGCATCCCGGAGTCGAGCTGTCGCTGTATACGCGCGCCGTCGGTGATTCCACCCAGGTGACCATCGGGGCGCGCGCGATATGCCTCGTGCGCGGGCCGGGCGACGCGGCGCCGAGCGCCGATGTCGGCAAGAGCCTCGAGTCGATAAGCACCCTCCAGGCGATGAACGCATTTCTCAGACGTCTCCAGCGCCAGCAGTGACGCCACGCAGCGCGGAGAGGCCGTCGCCGGTGGACGCGACGATCCGTATCGCGACTCCCCGCGACGCCGTCGCGCTCGCGCGGCTGCGGTACGAGTTCCGCGCCAGCCTCGGAGCGCCGGACGAAGCGGAACCAGTGTTCGTGCAGCGCTGCATCGCGTGGATGACTCCCCGACTCGAGCCGTCGGCGCGCTGGCGCGCGTGGGTTGCCGAGACTCCGGAGGGAATCGTGGGGGCGGTATGGATCGGCCTCATCGAGAAGATGCCGAACCCGATCGAGGAGCCGGAGGAGCACGGCTACCTCACGAACTTCTATGTGCGACCGGGCACCCGCGGAGCGGGTATGGGCACTGCCCTGCTCGACGCCGCGCTGCAGTGGTGCGCCGAACGGGGGGTCCACGCGGTGATGCTGTGGCCGACGGTGCGCAGTCGTCCGCTTTACGAGCGCCACGGGTTTGCCACGCCCGCGGCGCTGATGGAGCTGATCGTCACCGGCCACAGTGCCCCCTGGCCGACGGACGCGCCGCCCACGTCCGGGTATCGGCGTCCGTAGCGTGCTTGTGCCCGGCGCCATCGGTTCGTATCGTCGCCGGAGGACCGCGTCGTGAACCGTCGCATCACGGGCTTCCATCGTGATGATGAGAGTCACTGGGTGGCCGAGCTCGAATGCGGCCACGGGCAGCACGTGCGGCACGATCCGCCATGGCAGGTCCGTGAGTGGGTGACGACCGCCGACGGCCGCGCCCGGTTTCTCGGATCGACGTTGAACTGCGCAAAGTGCGCCCCGACCGGTTCGCTCCCGACCGAGGAAACGTCATCATGAAATCCTTCTGGCAGGATTCCACCCGCAGCGAGGTCCTGACGCGCCTCGCGCGACTGACGCCGGAGCATCCGGCGTTCGGGACGATGACCGCGCGACGGTGGGGGGCGATCGGCTATCGGCATACGGATCATCACCTGCGACAGTTCGGGGTGTAGACTGTCTGGTTCGAACGCCGTCTCGAAACGGCGGGACTGATCCAGGGCGTGTTGGCGGCGCCCGTCAACGCCGTTCACGAGATACACGATTGCACACCTACGCCCTCCATTCAGTCATGCGCCTCCCCGTGCCGCGGGACGACGTCTTCGCGTTCTTCGGCGATGCAGCGAACCTCGGGAGAATTACACCGCCCGAAGTGGGGTTCGAGATGCGCACCGTAGGGCGCATCGACATGCGCGCGGGAACGCTGATCGACTACACGATCCGGCTGCACGGGATTCCCATTCGCTGGCGCACGGAGATCACGCGGTGGGAGCCGCCGCACCAGTTTGCGGACGTCCAGCTTCGCGGGCCCTATGCGCTCTGGGTGCACACGCATCGCTTTCGCGAGGAGGGGGACGACACCATCATCGAGGACGACGTGCGCTATGCGCTGCCATTCGGGGTGCTGGGCCGGATCGCGCACCCCCTGGTGCGTCGCCAGCTGACGCGCATCTTCGCGTACCGGCAGGAGGCGGTCGAGCGCATCTTCCTCGGCGATGAGAAGCGTCCAGGATCCCGGCCCGCCGCCTGACCGCCACCCCCGCGCGCTGCAGGGCGCGCCGATCGACACCGCGAACGAGGAGGACGCATGCTCGGAAACAAGACCAGCGAGCAGTGGGTGACCGAGTACAGCAGCAGTCACCAGCATCCGATCAATCGCTTCTGCCACACGATCGGCATCCCGCTGATCGCGGGCTCGATTGTCCTGCTGCTCGTCTCGATCTTCGTCGGCGGGCTGTGGAAGATCGGCGTTGCACTATTTGTCCTCGGGTGGATCCTGCAGTTCGTCGGGCACTACGTCGAAGGAAAGCCGCCGGAGTTCCTGCGGGACTGGCGCTTTCTCTTCGTCGGCCTCCGTTGGTGGGTGGCGAAGGTGCGCGGGCGGGCGTAGCGGCCATCGCGCAGCGTGACCCAAGAGTAGATTTCGAGATGAGCGCCGAAGTCTCCGAAACACCGAACGAACATCGCTGGAGCCTCACCGGGCACCGGATCACGCAGCTGAGCCTCGATCTTACGTCGTTTCGCTTCCTCACATGGACACTCGACGCCTCGGCTGAGGTGCGCGTCGCGGTGCCCTTCACCTTCAGGGAGCCCGATGGCGTCGAGCACACGATCGACCCGCAGGAACCGGAGCAGCTTTCGCCGGCGCTCTCGCTGCTCGGACGCAACATCGAGCTGCTCGTCGCGACGCGGCGCGGCGAGCTGATGGTGGCCTTCGGCGACGGGTCATCCCTGCGCGCGGTGTCGCATCCGCGGATCGATGCATGGGAGGTCCAGGGCGGCGGCTCGCTGGAGGGTATGTCGTATCGGTGCCAGCCCGGGGGCGGAGTTCCGTGGGGCCGATGACCTCACGGCTTGCCGCCTATGCGGCAGCGGCCACCGAGTTCCGCACGCTCGCGGCGGCGATACCCAGCGGCCGGTGGGAGATCCCGCGCGCCGAGGGCAAGTGGTCGCCCGCGCAGGAAACCGAGCACGTCGTGCTGTCGCACGAGCTCTTCCTCTCGCAACTGCAGGGAGGCCCGCCGATGCGCGCCATTGTGACGGGGTGGAAGCTCATCCCGATGCGCTGGCTCGCGCTTCCGTGGATCCTGCGGACGGGCCGGTTTCCGCGCGGCGCACGTGCTCCGCGGGAATCGCGGCCGGTCGCCGTCGGCGCGAGTCGAGGAGAGCTGCTCGCGCGGATGGATCGTGCCGTGCTCGGAGTGACCGAGACGCTTGGCGGCGGCGCGTCCACGCGGATACACCCGCGGATGCGTCATCCCTATTTCGGCATGATGACGGTCAGTCAGGTGGTTCAGTTATCGACGGTGCACACCCAACATCACGCCGCGACGATGCAAAAAGAATCGGCGGCGCACCGCTAGGCGCACCGCCGATTCCGCCCCGCAGATCTCCCGGCGAACGACGCCGGCGATCAGTTCATCAGAAGACTTCCACCCATCCGCGCTCCTTGGCCTGCTTGGGCGGTGAGCTGTTCAGGAGTGCCTGCATGATGCTGCAGCTCGAGTACTGGACGTAGCTGTTGCCGAGAGTGGAGCTGGCCAGTTCGTCCAGGTCGACGTTCGCGGCCATCACGGCGCCAACGACACCGGCACCCGAGCCGGATGTGCGCAGGGTTCCGCGCACGATGACAATCCCGGAGAACCAGAAGTTTCCGGAGAGCGTGAGATCGCCGTCGACGAGCATGATCCCCTGTCCCTCGCCGCCGGTGACGTGAAGGTCACCGAGCGCGTGAATGATCGGGTAGAAGGTCTCGCAGGGGGTCGCCGGCACGGTACGGCTGATTTCCCCCCAGTTCGTCGGGATGCCCTTGCTGCAGGTGCTTCCGACGACGACGGGGCCGGCGCTCGGAATCGTCGTCCCGCTCGGGATGATCTTGTTTGCCAGCGCGGCGAGCTTCCAGTAGTTGGTGCTGCCGTAGGTGAAGTACGTCGCTGTGTCGTTAGCGGCGGCTGTCTGGAGCATTCTGGGAGTGCCGCTGATGCACGTTTCCGCCGCCGTACAGCCAGGGGTTTTGACCGCAGTGGTCGTGTCGACCGTGGCGATGCCGGCAGTGTTCTTCAACAGCGGGCAGCCGGTGTAGCCAGAGATCGTGTAGTCGTTCCCACTGACGTACGCGGAGCCACCGACCTTGACGCCGCCTCGGGCGGTGAGCGCGCCAAGATAGCCGATCTCGGGAATATCGAATCGGAGGAGGCTGCCGTACTGCCGGCGTGCGCTGAGGTCCGCGCGCCCCGGGCCCGCCCGGCCCTCCGAGACGGCCCACAGGAACGGGCCGGGAAGACGCGTCACCATGACATCGGCGCGACCGCCGTTCGCGACGGTGAACGCGCGCTTCAGCGTGTCGCCGGTCTTGAGCCGGTTGTTGTCCGCCGTGTTCCACTCGACGAGGACGCGGTTGAGGCCCATTTCGGCGGCGGCCGCGGCACGCGTGGAATGCTGCGCATTGGCTCCGGTACGGAATTCCTGGAGCGAGGAGAACAGCACACCGGAGATGAGCACACCGATCAGTACCATCGCACCAAGCACCATCGGCAACGCAATGCCGCGGCGCGTCGTCGTCGGCGTGGGCGCTCCAGACAGGGGGAATGTCATTTGCGGTTCCTCAGGGCGACTTCGATGTTCAGCGAATCACGAAACGTGGTCCAGCCACTGTTCATGCCGCCGAGCTGTACCTGCTCGGTGGACTTGCCACGCACGACAGCCGCGATGCGCGCGACGTTGAGGCGGTTGGTGGTCACTGCACCGAGCGAGTCGTAGTAGGCGAACTCGAGCCCGCTCGCGCCGCTCCCAGCCGACGCGTACGGCTGGTACGGCCCGCCGATCGGCTGGACCGTCGAGCATTGCGGCGTGCGCGACGTGAGGCAGTCCTTGTACCCGAGATACCACTGGCCATCCGACAGCTGGCGGTAGAGGTTGTAGCGCGTGCGCTTGAAGAAGCGCACGGCTGCCCCCTGCACCACCGTCGCCGCGATTGCCGGCGTCACGACCATGCGGTAGGAGGGGTTCGTGGCCGTGAGGTCCGAGGCGAGCACGAACTTGTTGATCGAGCCGCAGCCGTTCACCACGTCACCCGTGACGGTGGTCCATCCGGTGATCTGGTGCTTCGTCCACTTGTCATCCTTGCCGGCAGCCGTCGCGCCGTCATCGTAGATGGCGATGGAGTCGCCGATCACCGGTGTCTGCGACCAGGACGTCCACCGCGCAGCCTTCGCGCTGGCACGCGGCGGCAGGACGACGGTGATGACACCGCTTGCGGACGTGGTCTTGCAGACCACGGAGCTGCCGAAGGTCGAGCGGAACTCGATTGCCGAGTCGCTCATGAAGTAGATGTCGCCGCCGGTGGATGAGATGGCCCGGAGGTCGGTCGGCAGCACGGCCGAGATCTGGCGAAGCTGCGACCTGGTGTCGGTCAGCTGATTCGTCCCGCGATAGAAGCGCTGCTGGCTGATGACGACGCCCACGATTGCCGAGCCGATGAGCCCGAGCAGGGTCATCGAGATGATCAACTCGGTGAGCGTGAAGCCGGCGCGAGCGGCGCGAAGAGACGTGTTCAGCATGGGACGTAGGTCTTGTAGGATTGCGAGACCACCCGTCCACCGCCCGTGGGATACGTGACCATCACGGTGACGTCATCAGCCTGGACGAGTGGCACGATCAGCCACGACTCGCGGACGCCACGGGTCGTGGCTGATCCTGCGACGTGCTGCGTGCACGACTGGGCGCGAAGGCGCTCGAACCGCGCTTCGGCCACGACCGACGCGACCGTCAGTCGCTGGGATCCGCCCATCATCTTCATCA
>JANPKQ010000218.1:0-2384 GCA_031426115.1 Gemmatimonadaceae bacterium
GATCGACCTCGATCCCTTTCATTTCGGCGAGATCGATCATCACCCCGCCGTGCGTGACGGCGCGGCCCGCAACGTTATGACCCCCACCGCGAACCGAAACCTCAAGCCCACCCCTGCGCGCAAAAGCGAGCGCAGCGGCGACGTCACTCGCCGACCGGCAGCGAACGATCACAGCCGGCCGCCGGTCGATCAAGCCGTTGTGGACAGCACGAGCAGCGTCATAACCGGCATCACCAGGTTCAAGGACAGGCCCGGAAATCTGAGCGGCGAACTCGCTGACAAGGGCGGGATCCAACGCAACGGTCATGCTCCAACCTCTCCATCGGGTAGTGGTCTAGAACCTGGTCGAGTCTACGACGTTCGTCACTTACACCACGAGTCGAGTTGCTCCGCGTGAGCCGGATCGAGGCGTCGCGCCGCGGGGACGTTGGAGGATCTGAGTCGCGCCGCGGGGACATTGGAGGACCGGAGCGCTCGAAGCGGTCACACGGCCCTCAGTCCTCGCCTCCAGGTATTGCTAGCGGGTACGAACATTCAGTACTTCGACGTCCTCCGGCTGCAGGTCCTCAGCTGACATCCCGGCTTCCCGCAACGCCTCCTGAAACTCCGGCCGCTCGAACGCAGCCTGCGACTGTTCCAGCGATTCCCAAACGTTGATCACCTCGACCCCGTTCGACCGCTTCAACGCGATGTGCGCGATCAGCCCGTCCGCGAGCTGCAGTTCGTTCATCCGGCCCGCAACTATCTGGTACTGGCGCTCCAGCTCCTGCTGATCACCCTCACGGGACATGACTCGAGCGATCGTCACAATGGCCTCCTTTGAGTTGACGTCAAGAGCGCAAGCATGTCCCTCGCCGCTCACTGGGTCAAGGCACGCCACCAAGCTGACGTTCCGCTTCCGGGCCATGATTTCTGGTGAGCCTTATCGAACTCGACGCCCGCCGTTTTCACTCCCCGATTGCGCCCGCTTTGGCGTTTCGGGTCGCGGGCGCCGGAACGGGTTTCACCAGACGCTAACGCGGCACCGGCGCCGCAGGAGTGAAGCCGCCGTGTCAACCCTAAAGGGGGCATACCGTCAACCACGCAGTCGCGCCTAGCCTGGGTCACGAGGCTCAGCCTCTCAGCGGCACATGCGAGTCCATCTCAGCGATCCACAACTCGTCCCAAGCTTGCTTGCGTTCCTGCACGAGCGAGTCCACGTGATGGCCGAACAGGTCGGGCCGCAAGAGATAGAGGTGTCACAGCTCGGCTCCGCCAACGCCGCCCGACGCCGGCTCGAAGTCGATCTCTTGCTGCAGCTCTGGCGCGCGACGCACGACCAGGTCGAAACACGCGTGCTCGACTGACGTGAGCCAGACCGAGATCCTGATCTCCTGCGCCAACTGCGGGCGGCCCGCCACGCGAGGCAGACGCACAACATCTTGGCTGGCGCTTCGACAGCGACGGCAGCGGCAAGTCCCCGCCCTTCTGCGGGCTCTGCGTCCACCGTTTGTTCAGTCAGGACCACGTCAGCCTCGACCCACGCCGACCAGGAATACCCACCAGCGCACTGAAGACCAGCGCTGCGTCGGCGGCGACTTCCTCAGTCGGGGGCATCAGCAGCGGCGAACTCACTCCGGGACGCTGATGTGGGAGCACACCGGGCCACAAGCGCGGGCGACGGTTCCAGCAGGCGCAACGCGACGCGCCACATGCGACCCCGTAAGCGGGGCGAACCCCGAGTACGACTGCCCCGGCTGCGGTCAACACCTGATGCTCGTCGGCAGCCTGAACTAGCTGCGGCATCTCGGGTGCTAAAAGACGTAATCGGCCCAGACGTTAGTCTGGGCCGACTTTTCTCAGCGCGATCCGCTCGGGTTGCAGGCGGTACCGGGCGTTCCGGGCGCCGGCTCCACGACGAGATCCGGGATCGGGCCGAGCCAGACCGCGTGGGGCGTCTGAGTCTGCAGCGGGGAACCAGCCAAGTCCTCGCGACCCGAGAACGCGCAAGCGGACTTGCCGTGCAGAACATGGTCGCCCTCCGCTGTGACGGCAATCCAGAGCGGCTTCCCGTTGCCGGTTACCTCACCTGCGAATGCGGAACCAGCACCCACAGCCGCGATGACGACGCCGCAGAGTCCGGCGCTGAACAATGACTTGATGCGCAAGAGCACTCCTCTTCCTCGTTGATGTTCGACGTCGAGACACCCCGACGTTCAACCCACACACAGCCTGAGTCGCTGCCGCACGCGCGACAATCCGTCGAAGGTCTAGGCCGTGGCTGAGACGCCACGTAGCCAGTTTCCTCGGTTAGCGGCGACGGCGCGTAGGCTCGACGGATGATGCTGACAGGCCCCCCGACGCGGACGATGCCACGCTGCGAGCTCGCCGCGCTCGTCCGTGAC
>JANPKQ010000219.1:0-4453 GCA_031426115.1 Gemmatimonadaceae bacterium
CGCCCGCAGCGATTGTCGCTGCGGGCGCGCTCTGCATCCGGCCCTATCCGTCGCGATGATGGGCGCCGCTACTTCACTCGCGCGAGGCCGTCTTTCGCCCCCTTCTGGGTCGGGTCGAGCGCCAGCGCGGCCTGATACGCCGTGCGCGCGCCCGCACGATCGCCACGCTTTTCAGCGATCATCCCGAGTCGCCACTGGGCGCCCGCGTGCGATGGGAGCCCCGGTCCAGGCGGCTGCTTCAAGTAGCTGCGAAGCGCGGCCTCGCCTTCCTCCAACCGCTGGCCTGACTCCGCTGACATGCGCCCGAGGGCGTAACGGGCCAGTGGAGAATCCGGCTGGAGCGCGTTGATCCGGTCGATGGCCTTCCATGCCTCCGGCCAGCGGCGCTGCGCGCCGAGCAGGGTGGCAAGCGGCGAGTAGAGCCTTGCGCTGTCCGGATGCGCGGCGATCAGCGCCTCGTACCCCCGGATCGCGGCGGTCGTGTCCCTGTCGCGAAGGGACTGCTCCACTTTGAGCGTCCCGCCCCGATAGGGGTTCCGCTTCGCGATCTCTGCAACCTGCTCGCTCGCCTTCTCCTTGCTGCCGCCGAGGAAGCCGGGGGCCTGGAGGTAGTACTGCATGATGCCTTCCCGGGCATCGATGTAATCCGGGTCGAGCTGTACCGCGCGCTCGAGCCCGGCCTTTGCCCGCTTGGCGAGCCCCGGCTGGCGCAGCGGGTTCGCACTCCCCGCTTCCTCACCGGCTGCGCGCCCGATCCAGAAGTGGTAGACGGGGTTCCCGTCCTCGATCTTCACCGCCTTCTCGAACTCATCGATTGCCTTGCCGGCCTTTCCCTCGGCGAAGCGCTGGCAGCCGCGCAGGAACGCAATTCGCGCCGTCTGCTTCGCGGCGATCGCCGCATCGAGAAGCCGGTCGAGCTCCGCGCGGGGAGGCGAGGCGACCGCGCTGCCGATGGCGCGATCGCAGATGCGACTGTCGGACTTCGAAGTGGCGTCCTGGGCGTTCGCGGCCAGCGCGAGCCCGGCGAGCAGTGCAGGGAGGTTGATCATGCCTCCGATACCCGGGGGGGTCCTGAAAGGTCAGCGTGCGGCGTGGAGCCGCATTTTCTCGAGCAGAAGCGCGAAGCGGGGGTGGTGTCGGATCGTATCCAGCAACGGGTTCACGGTGAGGTACACGAGCCAGCCGCGCCGCTCGGCGTGGGCGCGCTCGACCCAGTCAATCGCAGCGTCCGCGTTCCCGAGCCCGATGTGCACGATCGCGAACGCAACGGGCGAGACGTATCCGTCGTCGGCGAGACGCGTGAGATCGGTGAGGAGACACTCGGCATCCGCTGTCCTCCCGGCGCGAGCGAGGACGTAGGCAAGCGCCGACGTCGCATAGCTCACCGATCCGGGAAGCGCGACGGCCTCGCGAAGCACGCGCTCGGCTTCCCGCAGGTTGCCCTGCTCGGCCAGCACGAAACCGAGGACGCGGTAGCTCTCCTCGGCCGTGGGGTTCATCTCGATCGCGCGCGCGAGATGATCGCGGGCCTGGTCGTAGCGGCGCGCATAGTAGTACAGCCAACCGATGGTGCGCCGCATCGAGACGGAGGACGGATCGAGCTCCAGCGCGGTGTGCGCAGCCACCAGTCCCTCTTCGCACTTCCCCTGCGATGCCAGCAGAAATGCGTACCACTGATGCGCGGATGCATAGTGGGGGTTGAGCTCGATCGCACGGCGGAATGCGCGCTCGGCGCCGGGCCAGTCCCAGTCGTAGATGAAGAGCACCCACGCGAGCGACGCGTGCGCTTCAGCGACGGTTTCGTCCAGCTCGAGCGCCTTCCGGGCGTAGTGCTTCGCGCGCTCGAGCCCGTCCGCGACCGCCACGTTTCGATAGTCGAGCTGAAGCGCGTACGAATCGGCGAGGCCTGTGTAGGCGAGCGCGTACCCGGGATCCTCGGCGATCGCCGCCTCGAAGTACCGGATCGCCTCGGTGATCCCCTCGGTGGTGCGCTTGTTCCACTCGAAGCGCCCGCGGAGATACAGCCCGTAGGCCACGACGTTGTCCGTGTACCGCTTGGGCTGCGGCGGCGCGAGGTCGGCGAAGTACGTCGCGCGAAGGGTGCTCACGATGGTTCGCGCGATCTCATCCTGGATGACGAACACATCATCGAGCTCGCGGTCGTACCGCTGCGACCAGAGGACACGCCCATCGTTCGCGTTCGCGAGCTGTGCCGTGATCCGCAGCCGCTGCCCCATTTTACGGACGGTGCCCTCGAGCACGACCGTGGTGCCGAGCAGTGCGCCGATCGCCCGGACGTCCTGCGGCTTGCCCTTCAGGGCGAACACCGACGTGCGTGACGCGACGCGAAGGCCGGTGACCTTGGCGAGCGCATCGATCAGCTCGTCGGTGATCCCATCGCTGAGGTAATCGTTGTCGGGGTCCGGGCTGGCATTCACAAAGGGCAGCACCGCGATCGCGCGGGTCGCCGACGGTGAAAATCGTCGGCTTCCATCGTCGGCGGTGAGGGCTGCGACGAAATCCGAGACGCTCTCGAAGCGGTCGGCGGGGTTTTTCGCCAGGGCGCGTGCGATCGCCGTCTCGACCGGGGGCGGGACTTCGGGACGAAGAGACCGGACCGCCTGGGGAGTCGCCGTGAGGTGCTGTACCATCGTGGCGCGTGGCGACCTTCCCTGGAAGGGCGGCCGCCCAGCGAGCATCTCGTACACGACGCAGCCGAGGCTGTAGACATCGCTGCGCGCCCCGACGTTCGACTCCCCGCTCGCCTGCTCGGGGCTCATGTACGCAGGGGTGCCAATCGCGAGACCGGCTCCCGTGATCGCGGCGGCGCCAGCCTCGGAGCAGGCCGTAGCGATGCCGAAATCGGCGAGCACCGCGAGGCCCTCCGCGAACAGGATGTTCTCGGGCTTCACGTCGCGGTGCACGAAGTCGTTCCGGTGTGCGTAGGTCAGCGCCGCGCCGATCTCGCCGGCGATCCGAAGCGCGTCGTCGATCGGTAATTTCCCGTCGCGCTCGAGCCGGTCGCGCAGCGAGCCGCCGGGGACGTAGGCTGACACGTAGTACAGCACGCCGTCGGCGTCGCCTGAATCGATCAGGGGCACGATGTGCGGGTGCGAGAGTCGCGCGACGATCTGGATCTCGCGAGTGAACCGGTTGGCGTCCACCGACGCCGTCAGCTCGGGGCGCAGCACCTTGATCGCCACCTTTCGCCCGTGCTTCCGCTCCTCGGCAAGGTAGACCGTCGCCATTCCACCATGCCCGAGCTCGCGCTCGATGGTGTAGCGGTCGCCGAGCCCGAACGGGGAGACGGGTAGCCCGGCCGGAGCGGAGGGAATCGCGTTCACCCCTGTCGAGGAGAGCTCAGGCACCTGGCTGGCCGGGACGGTGAGCGGAATGCTGCTCGGCGTATGGTTCATCCTGCGAACTCCGGCATGGTGGCGCTCCGAGGGCGTCGCGGTCGCAGTGCGCGGGGTGCCTGCTCCCCCCGAACGTGGGATACGCGTCCACGATCTGCAAGAGCGCCTTGTAGCAGCGGCGGCTACGTCGCCGTACGTATGGGTAAACGGGCTGGCCACGAATATGTTCGACCCGAATTCAAACCGGACTTTCCCAATGCGCCCAATGATCCGTGTCGTCCTCGCGCTGGCGGTCCTCGTCCCCGCCACGGCGTCGCTCGCGCAGGAGGAGCCAGCGGCGGAAGGTACCGCGCAGATGCCGCGTGGCCTCTTCGCCGGCATCAACGCCGAGGTCCTCCGGCCCGAGCGGGAGTTTCGCTCCTACGTTGGTCGGCCCACCGGTGTAGGCGGCCATGTCACCATCCCCGTCTGGACGCATGGATCTGCGTCTCTCGGCATCCGGACCGATGCGTTCTGGGTGCGGCACTTCCACAAGGAGCTCACGAACACCGTTTCCGTGGCGAGGGAGTTTTACGGGGGACTGATCGGCCCGCAGATCGCGCTTGCCACCGGCCCGGTCCGTCCGTACGTCGCCGCGGGTTACGGGACGACCCGCTTCTGGACGGTACTGCGAGTCGATGAGAACTGTGATCCCGAGGTAGACACGGGGTGCGAGGACCTGGATCGGGTGCGTCGGTCGGACTACGAGGCCAGCACGGTGCTCACCGCGGGCACCCACATTCGGCTTGGCGGTCCGGTGCAGACGACGGTTCTCCTGCATATCGCGGGATCCATTCACCGCGGCGGTACGCCCGACGTCCGCACGTTGCGCGACGGGACGACCGGTTCGCGCCCGGACGTGAGGTACCGGAGCCTCCAGATCGGCCTCAGCGTCGGGGGGAGGTAACCGGCTAACGGCTCGTGAGCAGTTAGCTGGCGGCTGACGGCTGACGGCTGACAGCCCTGAGCTGTCCGTGCGCTTGACCAAGCTTTACAGGCGTGGGGGGGGGGGGGGGGGGGGGGAGGGGGGTGCGGGGAGGCCGGCGAACGCACGGACG